>QHVS01000378.1 GCA_003223635.1 Acidobacteriota bacterium
AGAGTCGCCACCGTGGACCTGCCGCACATTCTCCCCGCCTTCAACGCGTCGCTGAACGCGCTGAGCGGCATCCTCCTGCTCGTCGCCTTCATCCTGATCAAGCGCCGCCGCATCACCGCGCACAAACGCGTCATGCTCGCCGCCTGCTCGGCGTCGCTGCTGTTTCTGGCCTGTTACGTCCTCAATCACTATCTGCGGCACGGAATCGTGACCCATTTCACCGGCACGGGGATCATCCGGCCGATCTACTTCACCATCCTGATCACGCACACGATTCTCGCCATCACGATCGTTCCGCTGGCGATCATCACCGTGCGGAACGGCCTTCGCATGCGCGTCCCCGTGCATCGCCGCATCGCGCGATGGACATTTCCGCTGTGGATGTACGTTTCGGTGACCGGCGTGCTGGTGTACTTTTTCCTCTACCAGTGGTTTCCACCAGGATCATGAAGTTGATCGACGACTTGCGCCGGCATGAGCCGGCGGATGCGCTGGAAGTACGGCATGTGGCCGAAACGCTCGATCTGCTCACGCGTTCGGCGCGACCGTTCGCCCGCGATCAATTCGATCCGGGACACGTGACCGCGAGCTGTTTCATCGTCGATGAGCAGCGGGCAACGCTGCTGCTGCACCATCATCAACGCCTCGATCGCTGGCTGCAGATGGGCGGTCATGTGGAAGGGGAGGAGTCGACCGCCGAAGCCGCGCTGCGCGAAGGAGCGGAGGAGTCGGGCCTGCGCGATCTGCGACTGGTCATCGATGCGATCTTCGATGTCGATGTTCACTCCATTCCCGCCGGCCGCGGCGAGCCCGCGCATCGTCACTTCGACGTGCGCTATCTGGCTCGCACGTCGACACCGTTCTCCATCGCCATCGCTCGCACTGAGTCGAACGATCTCGCCTGGCTACCGCTCGATCTCGCCGAAGCGCTGATGGGTGAAGAAGCCTCGCTGCGAGTGATTCGCAAGATCAGGAGCTGCCCGTGACGCAGCCGCTTGCCGACACCGATCTTCACGCCGATCCCTTCGTGCAGTTCGAGCTCTGGTTCGAAGCAGCTCAGGCGACGGGGCAACCGCTCCCGGAGGCGTTCGCCATGGCCACGGCCACGCCGGAAGGGGAAGTCTCCGCCCGAATGCTGCTGCTGAAAGGCTTCGATCGCCGCGGCTTCGTCTTCTTCACCAACTACAACAGCCGGAAATCGGCCCAGCTCCATGACAATCCGCGCGCCGCGCTGGTGTTCTGGTGGCCGCCGCTGGAACGGCAGGTGCGCATCGAAGGCGCCGTCGTGCGAACGACGGAGGAGGAGTCGGATGAGTATTTCGCCACGCGTCCGCGTGGCAGCCAGATCGGCGCGTGGGCCTCGGAGCAGAGCAAGGTGCTCGCCGGCCGTGGCGATCTCGATGCCCGCTTCGAAGAGCTGGCCGCGACGTATGGAGATCGTCCCATCCCCCGCCCGCCCAATTGGGGCGGCTATCGCGTCATTCCCATCCTCTTCGAGTTCTGGCAGGGGATCGCTTCTGTTATCGATTGCGCGACGCGCGCGACTGGGTGATCGAGCGACTGTCTCCGTAATCGACATGGACAAAAAACGAATTCTCTTTCTCTGCACAGGCAACGCGGCGCGCAGCCAGATGGCCGAGGGGCTGGCCCGCGCGTTTCACGGCGACGTTCTCGATGTTGTGTCGGCCGGATCGCGGCCGGCAGGATGGGTGCATCCGCTGGCGATTCGGGCCATGGCGGAGATCGGAGTGGACATCAGCGATCAGGAATCGAAACCCGCCGAGCTTTTCCTTGACCAGCCGTTCGATGTCGTGGTGACGGTCTGCGATTCGGCGGCCAAGGATTGTCCTCGCTGGCCAGGGGCGAAGCGCATCGAGCACTGGTCCATCGAGGACCCATCGTGGGGAGAGGACGAGGAGAGCACGCGCTTCCAACGGTTTGAAGAGACACGCGATGACCTGAGGCAGCGCATCGATGATCTGGTGGGCACGTTGTGAAGCGGGCGTTCGCCATCCTTCTTCTGGCTTCCTGCGCGCATATGAAGCAACCGATGTTCGTCAACGGTCCGCAGGGTCGGCTTCACGGTTCCGGTCCTCTTCGTTCACGGCAACGGCGGGAACCTGACGCAGTGGCGCGCCCAGCTCGAACATCTCCGGCCGACGCGCCGCGCGGTGGCTTTCGATCTTCGCGGCATGGGGCTCTCCGATCCGGCTCGCAACGGCGATTACACACCGCTGGGCATCGTCGACGATGTCGAGGCGGTCGCTCAGGCGCTGAAGCTGAACCGGTTTGTGATCGTCGGGCATAGCTTCGGAGGCGCGGTCGTTGCGGCGTACGCGGCGAAGCATCCGGAGCGCGTGGCCGGCGTGGTCTTCGCCGATGCCGCCGGAAACGTGAAGATCGATGACGCCGCAGCGTCGAGTTTTCTCGCCGCGCTCCGCGCCGACAAGGACAAAGTCGCCGCGCAATGGTTCGCACCGATCCTGAAGCCATCATCGGATGCGGTGCGCAACGCTGTTCTGGAGTCGGTGCACAACACGCCGGTCGACGTCTTCGTCGGCGCGCTCGACAGCCTCCGCCATATCGATATGGGCGAATGGCTCGCTGCGTATCACGGGCCGAAGTTGGCTATCGCCGCGGCGGACATCGAGAGTAAGGTGTCGCTTCACGTTCAGTTTCCCGACCTGCCGGTGAAGAAGATGTCGGGCGTCGGGCACTGGCTGATGATGGACAACCCTGCGGAGTTCAACCGCCTGCTCGATGTGTTCCTCTCGACGCTACAGTAGTGTGGCACAGACACTCTTGTCTGTGTGGCACAGGCAGGAGTGCCTGTGCCACACACTAAAGCGTCATCGCCCTGTCCGGCACCAGAACTCTCAGCGACTGCGGCACGATCTTCACGCTCAGAACCTCCGGCAGCGTCAACGGCTCTCCGTCGACATGGGCCGGCCCTGGAGAGCGGCGGCGAATCTCGATCGCCCGGCCGGTCATCATTCGCACCGCGTCGCTCCGATGCAGCGTGCCGGCGAAGAGACGGGCCACAACTGCAGGAACGGTGAACGGCGACAGCCTCTCCACGACGACCACATCGAGCAGGCCGTCCTGCAGCGACGCGACCGGCGCGATCCGCGCGTTGTTGCCGTACTGGCTGGCGTTGGCGATGGCGATCACGAAGGCGCGGAAGCGTTGAGACGCGCCATCGATGGTCATCTCGTACTCCTCGCTCGAGAAACGGAAGAAGCCGCGTGCGGCGACGCCGGCGTATGTGCGCAGACCGCGCACGCGGCTCAGCGCGAACTGCTCCGCGACCCAGGCGTCGAATCCGATTCCCATCGTGCTGACGAACGGACTTCCGTTGACCGTCGCGGTATCGATGGTGACGATCCTCTGCCCGGCGCATGCCTGCAGCGAACGGCGCACGTCGATTGGAATCCCGAGATGGCGCGCCAGGCCGTTGCCGGATCCGGTGGGGACGATCCCCAGCGCGAGCGGCGTGCCGATCAGGCGCTTGGCCACCTCGTGCACCGTGCCGTCGCCGCCCACGGCGAATACCACATCAGTGTTGCTGGCCGCGGCCTGCGCGATCACCCAGTCGAGATCCTCCTTCTCTTCGCATTCCGCGATGTCGAAGGACCAGTCGCACGATGCCCGGATCAGCGAGGTGATGTTGCTGCGCCCCCTCACGCCGGAGCGGCGATTGACGAGGAAGAGGGCTTTCACTCGGCCGGTTCGCGCGTTTCGCGGTGACGATCAAACCATCCCGCCCAGAAGGGAAAAATCCAACCGGTTAGAGCGCCAATCGCCAGGAAGCGAACGCTCGGAGGCGGGGTGCCCGACACGTTGAAGATGTAGAACACCGCGAGAGTGATGATGAACGCCCACATGCCGACGGAGCCGATTCGATCGCGCGGCTGTGTCGCGTTGCGGTACATGAGCACCGCCACGGCGAACATTGCCGACTCGATGGCGATCGTCGCCGGCGGCGAGTTCCACAGTCCCAGTCCCACGCGCGGTCCGTTCGGATAGAGCGGGAGATCGGCGCGATGCGTGAAGTAGTCGAGGATCCAGTGGCTGACCACACCGGAGAACACCCACGCCACCCCGCGCCCGTAACCGCTGATCGTCCAATAGATGGCGGCAAATGCCGCGCCCCAAGCCGCCGTCATCAGCAGGCTGTGCGTCCAGGGGTAGTGGACAAACTCGAGGATGAGGAACGGATTCCTGTTGGGATGGATGCGAACCTGCTCGATTCCGAGGAGAAGAAAGATCGGCCAGATCAGATCGGGCAGCATCACCGCGGCCATGTAGACGCCCAGCGAGCCGCGCGGCGCGAAGCGCTTCGCCGCAAACCCGATCGCGTTGTGACCGATGAACATCCGGTGCCTGCGAGTCTACCTTACCGCGGTAGAGCTCAGTGCTCGGTGCTCGGTAGAACCTTGGTTACCGAGCACCGAGCACCGAGCACTATCCGCTACTCTTCATGATCTCCACCATCACCGGCGTGACGCCGTTGATGATGAACTGAATGCCGATCGCGCCGAGCAGCAGCGCCATGATCTTGGCGACCACGGCGGCGCCGCGCGGTCCCACCATGCGCGAGAGCGGCAGGGCGCTGAGCAGCACGAGATACGAGACCACGCCCACCGCTACGATCGCCACCAGCACGGCCATCTTCTGTTCGAAGCCGGGATAGAGGTTCACCAGGACCATGACCGAGGTGATGGCTCCCGGTCCGGAGAGCATGGGGATGGCCAGCGGCACGATGGCGATCGACGACGGATCAACTTCCGCCTTTACCACGTCGTGATCTTCCATTCGCTTGTCAGCACCGACGCTGTAGGCCCGCCGATCGTCAGCGATCAGCGTGCGCAGCGCGTTGGAGAGAAAGAGAATGCCGCCCATGATCTGAAAGGCGGGCACGGTGATCCCGAAGAACTTGAAGACGTAGTTCCCGGCGAGGAGGAATGTGGCCAGCATCACGACGCAGACAACCGACGCCACGAAAGCGACGCTGGCCCGCGTGGCGCGCGGCGTGCCGACGGTGAGCGTCACGAACGACGGCACGACCGCGAGCGGATTCACCATCGTGACCAGCGCGGTGAAGGAGAGGAGGGCGACCTTCCACAACGGCACTATGGGTCAGTTTATCTCGATGCCGTTGAATGCAGAATGCAGAATGCAGAATGAAGAATTGAGAAGACGGTGCTCAGTGCTTGGTGCTCGGTAGTTCGCTCCGTTCTACTGAGCACCAAGCACCGAGCACCGTCTTCTTCATTCTGAATTCTGCATTCTGCGTTCTGCATTCAGGGCGTTGTCTGCACCTCGATCGTGACATCGTTCCCTTCATCGATATACCACAGCGCCCCGCGGCATGGACGGCCGGACAGGCGCTCGTACGCGCGGCAGTAAAGCGCAACCTGTTCTCGATCACGCTCCAGTCGCGCCGGCGTGGCCTCGCCGCTCTTGTAGTCGATGACGGTGTCGATCCCGTTCTCGCGGATGATCCGGTCGAGGCGCTTCTCCACCACCGTGCCGTTTTCGTCGAGGAAGGCGATCGGCATCTCGCGGCCGACTGTTTCCGCCCGGGCGATGC
>QHVS01000377.1 GCA_003223635.1 Acidobacteriota bacterium
CCCGCTCTTCCACCGCAGCGGGCGATTCGTCATGAAGCAACAAGGTCGCCTCCTCCTGTGGTTTCATTCCGAGCGAAGCGAGGAATCTCCGGTCGCACAGCTGCAAACTGGATCACAGCGGACGACCGTGGCGGACCTGTCCGCGTCCGAACAAACTGCGACGCTGTGCCACCGTTGACTCCTCGCTCCGCTCGGAGTGAACTAAACGATTCGTCATGCAGCAACATGTGGTCTCTCCGTTGTCCGCGCTCCCTGGTTCGCGGCTCGCGTGATCTGAGTTCCTTGTCCGATCGATACATTCATGACGCCTGCATTCATCGCCTCGAGCGCCGCCTCGAGTTTCGGACGCATGCCGCCGCTGACGACAGTCGCCCGACGGGTCGACCGACGAGACGACTGCGCCGTTCTCGTCCAGCAATCCGGCCACGTCGGTCAGAAAAACGAGCGATGACGCGCCAGCGGCAACAGCGATCGAAGAAGCCGCCGCGTCGGCGTTCACATTCAGGAGCGATCCGTTGGGAGCCGCGGCCACCGAAGAGACGACCGGGAGAATGGCGGCGCCGAGGATGGCCCGCAACAGAGTCGGATCGGACTTCGTCACCCGGCCAACGTGGCCGAGGTTGACGCCGCCGATGGGCGGATGGTGCTCGGCGGTCAGCGTCTGGCCGTCTGAACCGCTGATGCCGGCCGCCCGGATGCCGAGCGCAATCAACTCGGAGACAAGCATTTTGTTGACTGTGCCGGCGAGCACGGCAACCACCACCGGCAGCGTGACGTCGTCGGTGACGCGGAGGCCCGCATGCGTCCGTTTGGGAATGCCCAACTTCGCCAGTTGCGCGTCGATGTGCTTTCCGCCGCCGTGCACCAGGACGATGCGCTCGCCGTGCTTCCACGATGCCGCGATTCCGCGCAGCACCACGGCGCGCCGACTCGCGTCTTCCAGAAGACTGCCACCCAGCTTGATCACTTTCACCCGTCCGTTCACGTCAGGGCCTCCGTCTCAGCGAATCCGCACATGCGGTTGAAGTTCTGCACCGCTTGTGAGGCGGCGCCCTTCAGCAGGTTGTCAATCACGGAAACGATCACCGCCCGCCGCCCACCCTGAATCAGCGTGTAGCCGATATCGCAGCGCGGCGTGTTGACCACATTCTTCAGCTCGGGGAGCTCGCCGGCCGGCAGCACGCGCACCAGCGGCGCGTTTGCGTAGGCGCGCGCGTAGGCGGCGGCGACCTCCTCGCTCGTCATCGGCCGGACGAACGCCACGTGCATCGTGGAAAGAATTCCCCGGAACGTCGGCAGCAGATGCGGGACAAAGACGAGCGGCGCTCGGTCGCCGAGCCGGAGACCCTGACGGATCTCCGGCTCGTGCCGATGGTGGCCCACCCCGTATGCCTTGAAATTGCCGTAAAGCTCGGCAAAGGACCACGCGGAGTCAGACTTTTTGCCGGCGCCGGACACGCCGCTCTTCGAATCGCAGATGACCGGCTGATCGCGATCGATGACGTAGGTCAGCGGCCGCAGAGCGAGCAGGATGGAGGTCGGATAGCAGCCCGGATTGGCCACGAGGCGCGCCGATTTCAGCTCGCCATTGCACCACTCGGTGAGGCCGTAGACGGCTTCATCGAGCAGCGCGGGCCGCTCGTGGGCGAAGCCATACCACGCCGGGTAGAGTGCTGCTTCGCCCAATCGGAAGGCGCCGGAGAGGTCGATCACCTGAATTCCGTGGTCGAGCAACTGCGGCGCGAGCGTGGCCGACACTTCATTCGGCGTGGCCAGAAACGTCACGTCGGGCGATTGATCGAGGAGCGCCTCGAGCGTGAAGGGCTGGGCGACGAGCGTCGGAGCGGACGGCGTCACCGGAGCAGACGCCCCGCCGCTTGACGAGTAAAGGCCGACCAGTTCCACGCCGCGATGGCGGGCCAGAATGGCCGTCAGCTCAGCTCCGGCATAGCCGGTTGCTCCGACTACGGCAACACGCTTCGTTGTGGAAATCACTTCATTCATCGCGGGTTCCTCAAAGCCCTATGCACGCGCACTTCGGCGGGTGCTGAGACCGGCGATCTGCTGCACGTTGCGGGCGAAGGCAGTCGCCGCGCCGGCATGACGAAAGGCAACGAAAATCGTGTCGTCGCCGCCGACCGTGCCGAGCGCATCTTCCGGCGGAGTCGCGTCGAGCGCGCTGGCCACCGGCTGGGCGGCGGCAGGGGGAGTCTTGATCACCACCACATTTCCCGCTGCCTCGGCGAACTTGATCGAGCCCTTCATCAGATGTTCGAGCCGCTCCTGTCGCACTTCAATGGGAGTAAATGTCGTGATTGGAGTTACCGAGGCCAGATCGCCCGGCGCCACGTAGCCGGCCGGGGTCTTGGCCAGTCCCAGCTCGCGGATATCGCGGGAAAGGGTGGGCTGGGTCAGCTTGAATCCTTTCTTCCGGAGCAGAGCGAGCAGCTCGTCCTGGGAGTGAACGGTCCCCTCCCGGACAATGCGGATAATCTCTTCTCTGCGTGCATGAATATTCATTGTTTTGTATTTTTATGCAGTCAACCTCCCCTGTCAA
>QHVS01000379.1 GCA_003223635.1 Acidobacteriota bacterium
TGGAATGATCGACGTGGGCCATGTCCTGGGCCTCGCCCCAGATGCCGTGTTCCGGCCCGAAGAGCGTGACCAACTTCCAGCCGCGGCCGGCGTGTAGAAGGCGCACGGCGTGACGCAAGTCGCCGGTGACGGCGCTCTGATTGGTGACCAGGCCGATGCGCTTTCCGGCGATCGGATGGGGGTCGTCCAATAAAACTTCTAATCCAGTGCGTACCACCGCGCCTCCGAGCGAGCGGCGAGCGGCGAGCCGGCCACTTACCGCCCGCTCCTCACCTATCCGTGTTCGATGCGTTTGCCGCTCAGCAAATCGAGAGCGTGAGGAATCAGATGGATGACTGCGTTCAAGTTTTCGCATGCTCCGTTGACCGATCCCGGTAGGTTCACGATCAATGCCGGGCCGCGCGTCGCCGCCTGCGCTCGGGAGAGCGAGGCCATGGGAGTGCTTGACAACGACGTACTGCGCATCAACTCTCCGAATCCGGGGACGAGACGATCGCAGACGCGCGCCGTGGCCTCCGGGGTGACGTCGCGCGGAGCGATCCCCGTGCCGCCGGTCGTGATCACCAGGCGCGCGCCGTCGCCGGTGGCGTTCTCGATCGCCGTGGCGATGGCTTCGATCTCATCGGGGACCACGACGATCGCGTCGACCTGATAGCCGCTGCGGGCCAGGATCTCGCGCACTGCGGGGCCGGAACGATCTTCGCGCTCGCCGCGCGATGCAGCATCCGAGCAGGTGACGACTCGGGCGCGTATCATCCCGCGGATTCTAGTGAAGCGAACCGACTTCTCCTATTCCCTGCCGCCTGAGCGCATCGCGCAAGAGCCGCGGGAGCGCGGGCGTTCGCGGATGATGGTGGTCACTCCGACGGAAGGCGAGCCGCGCATCGAGCACGACACGTTCGCCGATTTCCCGGCGCGCCTCGAGCCGAACGATGTCGTGGTCATCAATGACACGCGCGTGATTCCGGCGCGCCTCTTCGCCGAGCCGAAGGGAGCGATGAAGCGTTTCATCGAGGTTCTTCTGATTCGGCAACTCGATGCGACAACCTGGGAGTCATGGGCCAAGCCGGCAAAGCGCGTCCGCGCAGGCGACGCGTTGCGATTTTCCGATCGTCTCACCGGACATGTCCTCGAGAAGAGCGAGGGAACGGTCGTGATTCGTTTCGACGGCGATCCGGAAGAAATCGAGCGGATCGGTGTCATGCCGCTGCCTCCTTACATCGCACGATCGGCCACCGAGAGCGATCGCCACTCGTATCAAACCGTTTATGCGAAGGAGCGAGGAGCGATCGCGGCGCCGACGGCCGGGCTCCACTTCACGCAGGAGATTCTCGACCGCATCGCGGAGCGCAATCAGATCGTGCGCATCACGCTGCACGTCGGCATCGGCACGTTCAAGCCGGTGAAGGTCGACGATCTCCGCGAACACGTCATGGATGCGGAGCGATACGAGATCAGCGAAGAGGCAGCATCGGCCCTGAACCGCGCCCGGCGAATCGTCGCCGTCGGAACCACCACCGTCCGCACGCTGGAGAGCGCTGTGCGCAACGGTCTCTTCCAGGCGGGTGGCGATGAGACGGAGATCTTCATCACTCCGGGCTATCAGTTCCGCGTCGTCGACAGATTGCTCACCAATTTCCATCTTCCCGAGTCGACGTTGTTGATGCTCGTCTCTGCATTCGCCGGAATGGAGACGATCCGCCGCGCGTACCAGGAGGCCATCCGCGAGAAGTATTTTTTCTACAGCTACGGCGACTGCATGTTCATCACCAATAGGTTGTCGTGATGGTGCAATCGCCGAGGACCACGGCCTGACAGGCCAAGCGCCCCTCGCCTTGCTCGAAACGCGTGGGGGGCGTGAGATTTTCCGGCCCCTCGACGACGCGAACACGGCACCGGCCGCAGACACCGATTCCACCGCATGAATTTCCCAAGGGCGCGCTTGCGCGCCGGGCCACATCAAGGATCGTCTCATTCGGCATGGCCGCGGCGCTTCTTTCCAGGGGCGAGAAAGTGACGCGCATGCAACGATTCTGCGGCATCGCGCAACTTTCGACGATCCCCGTCGTCTATAAGTGCGTGGAGCAAGTGATGAAAAGCATGGACGAGACCCGGTTGGCCGAAGAGATCGTGAGCGTTCTCCCGACCGCCGCCCTGCGGGCCTGCACCGCCGAGCGCGATGTCATTCGCTATGCCGTCCGGGGCAAGCTGCTCAAGCTACGCGCGATCATTCTCGATCGCGCTGCGCTCCGCCGTCTGCTGAAGGACGCGGCCGCGGCAGTGAAGGTCGAGTATCTGAAGCGCGATCTCTTGCGCAGCGCCGCCACTCGAATCGAGTATCGTTACCCCCGGCGTGGCCTGGCCCGCCGCCAGAATGTTCAGTCTCTGGCCTGGGCTACGATTCGTCGGTAATATCGTTGATTTTCCGACGAAACGGCGGGCAGTCGATCTCGATCCTGTCGACCTTAAAATCCTGACGTTGCTGTCGAAGGACGGACGGCTTCCTGCCGCGCAACTGGCCGATCGGGTGGGGCTGTCGCGTCCCGCAGTTTCTGAGCGAATCGAAAAGCTGGAGCGCAATGGCGTGATCCTCGGAACCACCGCGGTGATCGAGCCATCCTCGATCGGCAAGTTGGTGACGGCGTTCGTCGCGGTCCGAAGTCCGGGCAGCCTGTCGCCGAGCGCGTGGAAAGCATTTCAGCAGTTGATGCGCGACGACGAGATCCTCGAAGCCCACACTGTAGCTGGCGACGACTGCTATCTGATCAAGGTGCGCACCGACTCCATTGCCTCGCTCAACACGATGGTGTCGAAGCTGACCGCTCCGCCGCTTTCCCTGTCGACGCGGACCACGATCGTGATGCAGACGCATTGCGAAAAGGTCGGCGGCATCCGGCTGGGGGAGGGAGCATGAAACGCGATCGCGCTCTGGCCTATGCCGCGTTCGCCGTGGTGTGCATCGTGTGGGGCACGACCTATCTGGGCATCCGCGTCGCGGTGCGGACCATCCCTCCGTTTCTGATGACCGGATTCCGCTTCACGATCGCCGGCCTGATTCTCTTCGCGCTGGCCCGCCTTCGCGGTGAGGAGATGCCTCGAATCCGGAAGACGCTGGTCGAGATTGCAATCGTGGGCCTGTTGCTGATCGGCCTCGGCAACTTCGCCGTGGCCTGGTCCGAGCAGTGGGTGCCCAGCGGCATCGCCGCTCTTCTGGTAGCTACCGCACCGTTCTGGGCCGCAGTGCTGGAGCGACTGCGCCGCGGTGGCGATCGCCTCGATGCTCGGCGCACATTCGGAATGCTGATCGGATTCGTCGGCGTGGCCATGCTCGTCACGCCCGTGG
>QHVS01000173.1 GCA_003223635.1 Acidobacteriota bacterium
GTACACCGCCGCACGTCTTCAAGTCCTGAAGAAGAAAGAAGTCAAAACGAATTACGCCGAGCTCGCCGGCATGAGCGATGCGAGTGTTGAAAAACAGACGGGCCGCGACTGGGCCAAATGGGTGACGACGCTCGACGCTGTGCGAGCTGCGGAGAAACCGCATCGAGAGATTGCCGCCTATGTTTCATCGTTGGGCACGCCCGACTGGTGGAGTCAGACGGTGACCGTCGGCTACGAGCGCATCCGTGGATTGCGCGACCGCGGGCAACGCCGCGGCGGTGCGTATGAGGCGAGCAAGAGCCGCACGTTTGCGGTTCCGGTGGCAAGACTTTACGCGGCATTCGCCAATGCCCGGACCCGCGGGCGCTGGTTGAAGACCCCGGTCGAAGTGCGATCGGCCACACCGAACAAGCGCATGCGGCTGGCGTGGAATGACGCGACAACCCTGACTCCCGGAGATTTGAACTGCTTTTTCTTCACCCTCGGCGGGGCGGAGGCCAATGAAAACGCGATCCGAATCGCCCGCATGGTCACCGGCCGTCAGAAGATCATGGCCCGCTATCGCTCCTACCATAATCGAGCGCGGGCTTCGGCCCGCGCTCCCCTCATTGACAGGTTCCGCGCCGGCAGCAGATAGTTCGATCACGCCTCATGAGGAACTGGCCACGATGACGATCGCAGAACACGACATCGCGATGTCGGCAGCCGAGATTGTCGATTTGTCGAAGCGACACACGCTCTTCTCCTGGTCAGCACGGGGTGCGATCAATCCAATCCCCATGGTCCGCGGCGAAGGCATTTACTTCTGGGATGCCGACGGCAAGCGCTACATCGACATGAACTCGCAGTTGATGTGCGTGAACATCGGTCACGGCAACCGTCGCGTGATCGAGGCCATCAAGCGTCAAGCCGACGAATTGGTCTACGCCGGTCCAGGGATGGCCACGCCGGTGCGGGCGCGATTCGGCAGAATGTTATCCACCCTGACTCCCGGAGATTTGAACTGCTTCTTCTTCACCCTCGGCGGGGCGGAGGCCAATGAAAACGCGATCCGAATCGCCCGGATGGTCACCGGCCGTCAGAAGATCATGGCCCGCTATCGCTCCTACCACGGCGCGACGCTGGGTGCAGTGAGCCTGACCGGCGATCCGCGCCGTTGGGCCAATGAGCCAGGGATCCCCGGAGTCGTTCGTTTCTTCGATCCGTACAAGTATCGCAGCCACCTGTTCCGCGAAGGAGACACCGACGCTGAATTCACCCGCCGCTGTCTTGCCGAAATCGAAGAGATCATCGCCTACGAAGGGCCCCACACCATTGCGGCCATGTTCATCGAAACAGTCACGGGAACCAATGGATTGATCGTTCCTCCCGACGGATATCTCCAGGGTCTGCGCGCGATCTGCGATGCCAATGGCATTCTCCTGGTTTGTGATGAGGTCATGTGCGGGCTGGGGCGCACAGGAAGCTGGTTCGCTGTCGATCAGTGGAAGGTCGTGCCGGACATGATCACGATGGCCAAGGGGCTGACGTCTGCGTATCTGCCGCTCGGAGCCGTGGCGATGAGCGAACGCATCGCCGCGCATTTCGACAAGAACGTGTTCTACGGCGGACTGACATACAACGCACACCCCATGAGTCTGGCCGCCGCGGAAGCGTGTCTGCAGGTCATGATCGACGAGGACATGATCGGACATGCATCGCGGATGGGACGCGTCTTGAGCGAACTGCATCAGGAGATGAAGCGGAAGCATCCGTCGGTAGGCGATGTCCGCTCGATCGGACTCTTTGGCGTTCTCGAGCTGGTGAAGGATCGCGCCACGAAAGAGCCGATGGCGCCCTTCAACGGCACCAGTACGGAGATGCAGAAGCTCGGCGCGTTCCTTCGTCAGGAAGGGATGTACGCGTTCATCAACTGGAACAATCTGTTCACAAACCCGCCGCTCTGCATCAACGAGCAGCAGCTTCGCGAGTCGTTCGCGATCATCGACCGCGCGCTCGAGATCACAGACGGCGCGGCGAAGAGCTAGGCATCAACGGGCAGCGCGTGCGCGCAACTGCATGACGCGGAGTCTGCCGCCCGCCCAGGCGCACGGCATCGTGATCGCGATGATCGCGACTGGATACCAGTGGGGTCCGAAGGCGGGCCCGCGGTCCCAGGTCGCAACGGCACCCAGAATGCTTACGGCAAAGCCCACGACGCCGAGCGCCAGAGCATGCTGCATGGGCCGATCGGGCGCGAGCCGCGCTGCGATGTAGCAGCCCACGACGCCAAAGACGATGCGATAGGCCGTCGCAAGCAGGAAGAGCGCATCGCTCATCGGCTGGCCCCACGGCGGGAAGACCCCGGTTGCGTGCAGCGCCACGTCAGTGGCGATGGAGAGAATGAAGATCGCGAGGAAGCCTGCGAGTACGGCGCCGATGCGTCGAAGAATGAGGCGTGGACGGTGCGTCTCAGTCATGCCTCTCGCGCTCCACTCAGCATCCGAGCCTCTGATGCCAACAACTGGCCGGCCGGCTCACGATCGTTCCCGCGTCCAGGTATCCGAGACGTGCCGTCCTTCTGCCAGGTCGTCGACCACGAGAATCAACTGATGATCGTGGTCGCTGTACATCACCTCGATGTTGACTCCAGCCTGAGCCATCCGCCGCGAAATCTTACCGAGCTGGCCCGGCTCATCCTGCTTCAGGCGCTGCACGATCACCTCTCGATCGGCCACGACGTGTATGCCGGCCGCCTCGAGTGCTTTCCGCGCTGCGATTCCGTCCGCAAAGAGGAAATGCGCGACACCCGTCCCGTTGTGAACGAAAACCCCTCCGCCTTCGATGCTGATGCCAGCGCGTCCAAGGGCCTCGCCCAACCTCGCCAAAGCGCCGGGCCGGTTCTCGAGCTCAATCGTCAGATCTCTCACTCGGTCACCTTCTTTTCTTCATCGCTGAACATCTTAGCCATCCGAGGGCGACGCCCATCGGCGGATACCTCTCAATTGCCTCGAGCTGGCATAGGCTCCTCGCGGCGACAGGCACCTGCAGGCCAAGGACATGATCATTCATCTGATTGATGGCACGTACGAGCTGTTCCGCCACTTCTACGGTGCGCGGCGGGCGAACAGCGGTGCGGACACGAGATTCGGCGGCGTGCGCGGCGTGCTCCACGGCGTGCTCGCGATGTTCGAGACAGGCGGCACGCATGTGGGCGTTGCAACCGATCACATCATCGAATCGTTTCGCAACCGGTTGTGGCCGGGTTACAAGACCGGCTTTGGCATCGATCCGGTCTTGTGGTCGCAATTCCATCCGCTCGAGGATGGGCTCGCCGCGATGGGTGTTGTGGTGTGGCCGATGGTCGAGCTGGAAGCAGACGACGCACTGGCTTCCGCGGCGTGGCTGGCGCGATCGAACACGCAGGTCGAGAAGATTTGTATCTGGACGCCGGACAAGGATCTCGCGCAGTGCGTGGTCGAAAGTCGAGTCGTGCAAATCGATGGGCGCAGGGGTGTGATTCGCGATCAAGCCGGTGTGCAGGCCAAGTTCGGTGTACTCCCCGCTTCGATCCCCGACTACCTCGCCCTGGTCGGCGATTCCGCGGATGGCTATCCGGGCATCAGCGGATTTGGTGCGAAATCGGCCGCGGCGATCTTGCGCAGATTCGGACGCATCGAAGAGATACCCGGCGATCCCGCCGAATGGCGCGCGGGTCTGCTGAACGGAGGAACGCTGGCACGAAGACTGAGCGAGCAGCGAGATCTCGCCTTGTTATTCAAGAAACTCGCAACGCTGCGAGTCGATGCGCCGCTGTTCGATTCCGTGGATCAACTTCGTTGGCAGGGACCCACGCCTTCGTTCGCCAAGTTTGCGGAATCGATCGAGGCACCCGAGCTGGTCCGCCGCGCGGAGCTTGCGGCGGCTCGACATTTCTAGCACGGCGTGTCGATTTCGCCGCCCCTCGTTCGTCGTGATAGTAGAGCGAGGGCTAAAGCCCTCGAGATCAGAAGGAGATAAGACAATGCGATTCATGGTGATCGTCAAAGCGAACAAGGACTCCGAGGCGGGCGCCCTCCCGGACAAGAAGATCCTCACCGACATGGGCAAGTTCAACGAGGAGCTGGTGAAAGCTGGCGTGATGCTCGCGGGCGAGGGGCTCCAGCCGAGCTCGAAGGGTGTGCGGGTGCGCTTCGATGGAACAAAGCGTACTGTGATCGACGGCCCGTTCGCCGAGACCAAGGAGCTGATCGCCGGATTCTGGTTGTGGCAGGTGAAGTCGAAGGCGGAGGCGATCGAGTGGCTCAAACGCGCTCCATTCGGCGGCGGCACTGAGGTGGAGATCCGCCAGGTGTTCGAGGCGGAAGACTTCGGTGCGGAGTTCACTCCTGAACTCCGGAAACAAGAGGAGCGCCTCCGCGCGCAGATGGCCGCGAAGAAGTAGTGGCGGCACGTCTAAGCCTTGCACCGGTCGATTGATGATGGTGTGATCGGTAGCCGTGACGGCTACCGACACCCATCTCGCGATCGACGCGATCTGGAGAATCGAGTCGCCGCGGCTCATCGCCGGGCTTGCGCGGATCGTGCGGGATGTCGGCGTTGCCGAGGATCTCGCGCAGGATGCTCTCATCGTCGCGCTCGAGCGCTGGCCTGAATCGGGTGTCCCAGACAACCCGGGCGCCTGGCTCATGGCCACCGCAAAGCATCGTGCGATCGATCTGCTGCGCAGGAGAACTCTGCTCGAGCGCAAACACGAGGAGCTCGGTCGCGAGCTCGAGGCTCGGCAGGAGATTGGCGTGGCGGGTTTCGAGGACGCGATCGACGACGACATCGGCGACGACCTCCTGCGCCTCATATTCACTGCCTGTCATCCGGTTCTCTCTTCCGAGGCGCGCGTTGCGCTGACGCTCCGGTTGCTTGGAGGCCTGACCACCGAGGAGATCGCCCGCGCCTTCCTCATCTCGGAGCCGACCGTCGCGCAGCGAATCGTCCGGGCCAAGCGGACGCTCGCCGAGGCGCGCGTCCCCTTCGAGGTCCCCCGGGGGCCCGAGCTCGCCGCCCGCCTGTCGTCCGTGCTCGAAGTTCTCTACCTCATCTTCAACGAGGGCTACGCGGCGACTGCCGGTGACGACTGGATGCGACCTGAGCTCTGCGAAGATGCGCTCCGTCTCGGCCGCATCCTGGCCGAGCTCATGCCGAAGGAGCCGGAGGTGCACGGCCTCGTTGCGCTGATGGAGATCCAGGCATCGCGCTCGCACGCGCGAGTCGGCCCGTCGGGAGAACCAGTCCTGTTGCTCGATCAAGACCGCGGGCGCTGGGATCAACTCCTCATCCATCGTGGTTTCGCAGCGCTGGAGCGCGGCGAGAAGCTCGGCGGCGAGCGTGGCCCGTACGCATTGCAGGCCGCGATTGCGGCGTGTCACGCGCGAGCGCGCACCGCGGCGGAGACGGACTGGGCGCGCATCGCGACGCTCTACGAATCGCTCGCCCAGCTCGCGCCATCACCCGTCGTAGAACTGAATCGTGCCGTCGCCGTCGCAATGGCGTTCGGCCCTGCAGCGGGCCTCGACCTTGTCGATGCGCTGATGTCGGAGGCGTCGCTCAAGGCATATCACCTCTTGCCGAGCGTGCGCGGCGACCTCCTCTCAAAGCTCGGCCGCTTCGGCGAGGCGCGCGGGGAGTTCGAGCGGGCCGCATCGCTCACGCGAAACGTACGCGAACGCGAGCTGCTCCTCGAGCGCGCCGCCGCGTGCGCGCGCGAATCGACAAACTGAGGGAGAAATTGTCATGGCTGAGAAAAAAATTACGGCTGATATGAGCGACCACCAGCAGATGCACCACAGGCAGCTTTTCTCATGGGCTGCTGGCGCAAGTGATCGTTGCGCCGACTTTGCATGCGTCGGTCGATGCGATGCGAGCCCGTCGTAAGTAGTCGACCCCGACCGTCACGCGCTTTTTCGGAGCTCGGCGGTCGCCAGAGGGAACGTGGCGGTGAACGTCGCACCCTTTCCCCGCCCGAGGCTGAATGCGGCCAGTGAACCGTGGTGAGCCTCCACCACGTGGCGGGCGATCGCCAGACCCAGGCCCAGCCCGCCTTTCGCGGTAGCGCCTTCCCCCTGCTGGAAGCGATCGAACAGCCGCGGAAGAAAGGCCGGATCGATTCCTTCGCCGGTGTCGCGCACCACAACTCTGGCCTGGGAGTCACGGACTTCGAGGCGCAGGGCAATCCAGCCGCCCGTCGGCGTGAATTTCACTGCGTTGGAGAGCAGATTCGAGATGAGCTGTTTGATGCGGTATTCGTCGCCTTCGATCACGCACGATCGAGCGGGAAGATCGACGTCCAGGACCACGCGTTTCTTCACGGATGCGGGCCGGATGACATCCGCGGTCTCGCGCGCCACGTGCACGAGATCGACGGGCGCCTTCTCGATGGTGAACTTCTCAAACATGATGCGCGACACATCCAGCAGTTCGTCGATGAGGTGCTGTTGTGATCGCGCGCTGCCGGTAATGCTCTCCGTCGCCGCGGCAACGAGCGATGGATCGGGATCTCCTTCCGCCAGCAGCGCGGACCATCCGAGGATCGACGTCAACGGTGTCTTGAGCTCGTGGGAGAGAGTGGCCAGGAATTCGTCCTTTGCCCGATCGTCTCGTCTCAATTGCGCAACTGCGGCGCGGAGCTTCTCTTCCGCGTCGCGCCGCCGCGCTCCCAGTGAACTCACCACCAGCGCCGCGAGAATGAAGACACCGGTTCGCAGCAAATCGTCCCATCCCAGGTCCGGTTGCTTCACCCATCCGACCTGCATGTAGGCGATGATCACGGCCGAGAGAACCGTGGCTAACAGGCCCGCTCGCAACCCGCTCACCAACGTGGCCAGCAGAACCACGAGAACATAGAGTGCCGTGAAATCCGATTTCGCCCAGTCACCGAGAAGCTGCGTCAGGGCAAGTGCTGCAGCGATACACAAGAAGGCGAAACCATATGACACCGCGGCGCGCGTGCCCGGATCTTGGCGGCGTTCCGTTTCTGAATCGACTTCTTCATTCATTCTTACTTCAATACGCGCATCATGATCGACCGTTGAAGGCTGGGGAAGGCCGGAGCTCGCATCAGGGATACAAGATCGGGTTCAACTCGCTCTTCGCTTCCTCGCCCGGCCGAACACCAGGCAGAAATACCTCGAGGTCCGTTTGCTGATTCGGATTCGAAGGCGCAGCGGCGCGCGTTCCGGCTGCGTAGTAGATGACGGTCAGAACTTCCCGCGTACGATCCGAGCGATTCGCCCCGGCGGAGTGGATCGTGCCGCCGGCGTGAAAGGTCGCATCGCCCGCGCGGAGCGGTGCGCTCCAGATCGGCCAGCCCCGCTCGTCGATCAGCGCCGTCAGCCGCCGGTCCGTGTCGTCGGATATGGCCAGCTCTCCCAGCGGCCCGGCTCGATGCGAACCGGACGCGAAGCGCATCGGCCCCATTTCCTCGTCGACATCGACAAGCGGCAGCCACATGGTGACCGTCCGATCGGTGTCCAGCGGCCAGTAGTAACGATCCTGATGCCACGGCGTGCGGTCGCGCCCCGGCGGCTTGAAGAGAGCCTGATCGTGATAGAGCCGAACGGAAGACACGCCGAGAACGCCCGCTGCAACTCCGGCAAAGCGTCGTGAGAAGACGATGCGCCGCGCCGCTTCACCCAGTCGCCACACGTTCGTCACCTGCGTGAACAGCTTCGAGTAGTCGTCGATGCGGCCCTGCGCATCGTGTTTGCGGCCGACGTCATCCATCACCGCCGCGATTACCGGACGATAGGCCTGCACTTCGTCGCGCGCAGCGAGTGCGTACACCAGAACGTGGCCGTCGCGGCGAAACGCCTCGCGAATCGCGGCGTCGATCGCATGCTCGGAATCGAGGGCAGGGAGATTCACGCAGGAGTATTCTTACAGGCCCCGTTCAGAATGAGAATGCCCACGATCTTCTTCGGGCACGGAAACCCGATGAACGCCATCGAGCAGAACGCGTACAGCAAACGATGGGAGGAAATCGGCCGCCAGCTTCCGCGCCCAAGTGCGATCCTCTGCGTTTCGGCACACTGGTATCTGCCCGGCACTCTCGTGACGGCGATGGCGAAGCCGCGCACCATTCACGACTTCGGCGGATTTCCGCGGCCGTTGTATGAGGTGAGGTATCCCGCGCCCGGCGATCCTGAACTGGCCAAACGGGTCCGGACCCTCCTCGCGCCGGTCGACGTCGAGCTCGATCAACACTGGGGCCTCGATCACGGAACGTGGTCGGTTCTCTGTCACGTCTTTCCGGAGGCCAACGTTCCGGTCGTGCAGCTCAGCATCGATGAGACGCAGCCTGCGGAATTTCACTACGAGACCGGCAAGCGGCTGGGCGCATTGCGCGAGGAGGATGTTCTCCTCATTGGCAGCGGGAACATCGTGCATAACCTGCACACCTTCGCCTGGGGAAGACATCCGGTCGAGCCGTTCGACTGGGCGTTGCGATTCGAGCAGCGCGCCCGCGAGCTGATGCTTGCTGGCGACGATGCCCCGCTGGTCGGATACGAACAACTCGGCCGTGACGCCATGCTTTCCGTCCCCACTCCCGATCACTACCTCCCCCTTCTCTACATCCTCGGCGCGCGGCGCGAAGATGATGCAGTGACGTTCCCGGTGGAGGGAGTGGATGGTGGATCCGTCTCCATGCTCACGGTCCGTTTTGGGTGATGATTGAGCCGCCATGAGCGGCGGAATTCATCACGTTCAATTTGTCGTCCTGCTCCTCCTGATCTGCGTGGCAGCGTTCGCGGCGCTGGCCAAAAAACTAGAGACGCCCTATCCCATCGTTCTGGTGATCGCCGGGCTGGCGATCAGCTTCATTCCGAGGTTCCCCAAGGTCGAGCTGAATCCGGATCTCATCTTCTTCGTGGTGCTGCCGCCGCTGCTCTACGCAGCGGCATGGACGACTTCCTGGCGGGATTTTTCCCACAACCTGACCAGCATTCTCTTGCTGGCCATCGGCCTGGTGACCTTCACCGTCTTCTCTGTCGCCGCGCTCGCGCCGCGACTCGTCTCTCTCGACTGGACCGGCGCGTTCATCCTGGGCGCCGTGATCTCCACGACGGACGCCATCGCCGCAACGTCGATCACCCGCCGGCTCGGCGTGGCCAGACGCATCGTCGATGTACTGGAAGGGGAAAGCCTGGTCAACGATGCCACCGGACTGCTGGCGCTGGAGCTCGGCCTGGCCATGGCGTTGCGCGGTCAATCGCTGGGATGGTCAGTCGCGCTTTTACGGCTCGGACAATTGGTTGCCATCGGCATCGGCGTCGGCATCGCGGTGGGCTTCGTGATCGATTGGCTGGAGCGACAGATCGACGACGCCTCCATTGAGATCACGATCAGCTTTCTCGTTCCCTACGCGGCATACCTGGCGGCCGAGGAGCTGAGCGGATCGGGAGTGCTGGCCGTGGTCACCTGCGGCCTCTTTCTCAGCCGCAGAAGTGCTCGCTTCTTTTCGCCGACCGTGCGGATGCAGGTGAATGCGGTGTGGGCTGCGCTGACTTTCATTCTCAACGGATTCGTCTTCGTTCTGATCGGACTGCAACTGCCGTGGGTCGTCGACGCCATTCCCGGACAACGATTCCCGGAGCTGTTCCTCGACTGTTCCTCGATGCTGCGGAATTCTGCTTGCTGTTGATCGGACTACGCCTGTTGTGGGTTTTCCCGGGAGCGTATCTCAGTCAGTTCATTCGGGTGCAGTTTCTCAAGCACGATGATCCGCTGCCCTCGCCGCGAGCCATCTTCATCGTCGGATGGACCGGAATGCGCGGCGTGATCGCGCTCGCCGCGGCCCTTTCGCTACCCGCGGTCATCGCCCAGAGAAACGTCATCGTCTTTCTCACCTTCTGCGTCATCCTGGTGACGCTTGTGGTGCAGGGACTGACGTTGGGGCCACTCATCCGAGCACTTCGTGTCGGGGGCCAGGAGCCAACGAAGCGCGAGGTTCAGGAGGCCAGGGCGCAGATGCTGGAGGCTGCTCTCGAGCATCTCGATCGAGCAGGTTCGGAGGACCTAGCGGAGTTCGCCGACGTGTACGAAAATCTCGCCTATCACTACCGCAGCCGCCTGGCCACGCTGCTGGGAGAAGGAGCGGATGAACACGGAAGCAGCGCTCAGCACGACGAGCGTTACCGCGAGGTGTCCCGCCAACTCATCAGCGTCGAGCGCGAGACCGCGATCCACCTGCGTGACCGGGGGCGAATCAGCGACGAGAGCCTGCGCGAACTCTTGAACGAGCTGGACCTCGAGGAGTCGCACCTGGCAACGACTTGACGTTCCGGATCGCAGCGGCTCAGATTTTTTGATAGCAATCCTTTTCGGGTCGTATAATCGCCGGCCGCGTCGACAATTGAGCCTGAAAAATGGGCGGATCCGCCCATCACACGTGACTCGAGTCACACCTAAGATGCGTACACATCACCTGAGGCCGCCCCGGGAGCGTGAGACGTCTTCGTCCCGCCACGACAAGATCATGACGGTTGATTCAACTTCCGGGGATCAGACGCCGAAAAAACCGTCGCCTGCGCAGATCGCCGTGGTGCTCGTTACCAACGAGCCCATCGTGCGCGCCGGGCTGCGACTTCTGATCGAGCGAGCAGAGGACATGACAGTCGCCGCCGAGGCGAACGATCTCGCCGCGCTGATTTCCACGGCCGACAAGTTCAACGATCACGTGGCGCTCATCGACGTCGACGAACGCGGTCTCTCCATGCTCCCCGACTTCCTCGGCCGAGCTGTAAACGCCAAGGTCCTCGTTCTGTCCACGGCCAACGATCACGAGCGCCATGCTGTGGCAATGAGGATGGGCGCGCGTGGCCTGGTATTCAAAGAAAACACGCCGGAGATCCTGATCAAAGCGATTCAAAAGGTCCACGCCGGCGAGGTCTGGCTGGAGAGAAAAATGATGGCCAGCGTTATCAGCGACATGTCGCGAGTGCTGAGCGGCAAGCCGGATGCGACGTCGCGGCAGATCGCCACGCTCACGGCGCGCGAGCGACAGGTCGTCTCTCTCATCGGCGAAGGACTCAAGAATCGCGACATCGCAGGACGCCTCTTCATCACCGAGGCCACGGTGCGCCACCACCTGACATCGATCTTCGGCAAGCTCGACGTGAAGGATCGCTGTGAGTTGGTGGTGTACGCCTTCCGTCACGGCCTGGCCGAATTCACGACCTCCCGCCCCAGCACCGCGTTGCACTGACGCAGGCCCGTTCGTGGGAGCAAACGTCATCACGTACCGGATAAACAGTGCAGCGGCCGCGGGCCACTCGTCTACCGCCTCGAGACAGGAACGATAAATACTGCTTCGGCGACCACGCAAGTAGCCAGGCTGAGTCAGGCAACCCAAAATGGCTTCTTAGCTCCCACGGATCGACCATAACTAATGGGCTTAATAGCGCA
>QHVS01000159.1 GCA_003223635.1 Acidobacteriota bacterium
CGGACGAACCGAGACGATCCACGAAAGCCGTCGATCGATTCCATCGCCGTGAACACGACCCTGTGACCAAGGGACTGCAGGATCCTCCCGACCTCCTCCTCGCTGAAGTACATCAAGACGCCTTCCGCAATGAACAGAGTCGGTTCGTCTCCGGCGGGAATGCTCTCATGCCGAAGATCCACCGCCGCCAGCGCCAGATTCTTCGGCGAGCCGTATCGCTCGAGCGCCTCGCGCTTCACTCGCTGCGTTGCCGGATGATCGAGCTCGAGAAATCGCACGTGTGGAAATTCATGCGCCAGACGCAGCGCCAGCACGTCGAAACCGCCGGCGATGACCACGATCCGGAGGAAACCTTCGCTGATTGCCTTCCTCGCCTCCTGTTCGATGATTCGCTTGCGGAGCACGTAGTGCGTCCGGACTCCCGGGATCGACAGGCGCTCGGTGAGGCGCGATATCGCTCGCGATGACTTCCGGCCGAGGGCGCGGCGCGACCAGCCGCACGTTTCCAGGAGGCGCACCGTCCATTCGATCTGATCCGCCGGAATCTCGAGAAGGGCATGATCTTCGGAACCGAGAAGGACGATATGTTCGGCGATGAAGCGCGCGGTGGCGCTCGGCTCATCTCTCATGCCGACTGCATGAGGCGTTTGTGGTGCTCATACCAATCGCTGGAGAACAACTCGGATGGATCGTATTGGCGCTTGAGCGCCAGGAATGAGCGGAACTGCGGATAACAGGCGTCGAGCTGCCGCGCCGTCGCGAACCGGTGATAGGTCAGGTAGAAACTCCCGCCGCGCGCCGCTGCGAGGTCGATCATGCGCCGAAGCGTGTCGGCAGTGGCCTGAATGCCTTCCGGCGTGTGAATCATATGGAGATTGAGGACGATGCACGCATAGGGCTGCTTGGCCCAGGCCAGGAACGTCTCATCGTCGCGTTGGATGAGCCGCACGGTTCCGTAGATGAGGTTGACCTGATTGCGCCGAAAGTCATCCGCCAGCTCATGCATGAACGCCGCAAGCTGCGGGCGGGGCACATAGACCTCGGTGATGATCTCCGTTGCCTCCGGCGCGTGCATCGCGCGGTCGAGCGCCGCGTGATAGCCGCCGACGTAATAGCCCAGCTGCTGGACGTCCGACCAATAGATCTGACCGGAGGTCGAAAGGTAGTACGACGCATAACGCTTGAACGCCTCTGCCTTGTTGATGTGCGCCAGCACGAGCAGGTTGTTCCAGTCTTCGCCCGACAGCTCCTTCTGTCCATTCGGAATCGCATTCGAATCGTCGACCGGCTGATAACAGGAGAAGACGCCATGCCGGAGAAATTCGTCCGATTGCGGATCGATGGCGAACTGAAAATCACCATAGGTGAATCCCGAACGGATTCGATCGTCGAAGCGGCTGATGATGTCGTCGACGTCGCGAACCTCGACGACACGCCGCAGTTTGCGCCGCGGCACAAGCCGTAACGAAACCGAGGAGACGACGCCGAAGAGACCGTAGCCGCCGACGGCCAGACGAAATCGATCGATGTTCTCTTCACGGCTGCAGCGAATGGCACGCCCTTCGGAATCGATCAATGTGAAGGATTCGATGTCGGAGACGATCGGCTTCATGGTCAGGCCGCGGCCGTGAACGTTCGAGGCCAGCGCGCCGCCGATGGTCAGCGCGTCCGCGCCGGTCTGCTTCTGGGCAATGGCCCACGATCCGCGATCGACCAGGTAGTTGATCAGCTTGGGCCATTCGATTCCCGATTCGACCTCGACGATGCCACGTTGCCGATCGAAATGAAGCACGTCGTTCATGGAGCGAAGGTCGAGCAGAGTCGTGCCTGTGCCAAACTGCTGGCCCCCCATGGAGTGACGCCCGCCGCAGAGCGAGAGCTTTCCGCCGCTGCGGCGCGCGCGGCGTACGGCGGCAATCAGCTCCGCTTGCGAGCGTGGCTGGACGATCGCTCGCACTCGAGTGGGATTGATTTGCGCGTGAATGTCATTGACCAGGACCCCGGACTCGCGCGCCGCGATCCGCGTCGCCGGCAAAGCCGCGACCGCTGAGGCGAGCTTGAGAAACTCGCGGCGGCTGAGCGAGGTCATGACGTGCTGAGGATAATCTCAACGCGCCGATTCTTCTGCCGGCCCTCCGGGTCGTCGCTCCCGTCAGGCTTCTGATTGGGGGCCACAGGCTGCGTCGCGCCAAATCCCTTCGTGGCGAAGGTCATGTTGCTCAGTCCACCTTTGGTGCGGAACCAGTTGACCACGCTCGCCGCTCGACGGTCGGAGAGGCGCTGGTTGTAGTCCGCGCCACCCTTTGCGTCGGTGTGCCCCTCCACGCGTACCGTCCCCTTCGCACGCTGTTTGACGATCGCCGCCGCTTTCGTCAGCGTGTCCTCGGCCTTCGGAAGAAGGTCGGCCTTGTCGAAGTCGAACAGCACATCGGCGGCGAGCTCGATCCGTACCTCGTTGCCGATCTCCTTCACTTGCAGATCCTGAACATTGCCCGCGACAGCGGACACAGGATTGCCCGACAGATCGGTTACCTTCATTTCAAGATCGATGATCTTGAACGCCTGCAGATCGGTCGTCTTGCCGCCAATCTGCGCAGAAAGCGGCAGTGCGAGCAAGGCGAGAAGAAGAGTCGCGCTTCGCATCGAGAACTACTGAGAGATCGGCGCGTCGTCGATCGGCTGGAAGTGCGGAATCTGGATGGTGATCTTCTGCACTTCGGGTGGCGGTGCGGGAAATTTGGCCCACAACGTCACGCGCCCACCACCCTCTTTGACATCGTCGACGGCCTGGCTGCAGAGGCAGTTCTTCTCCGAGTCGCGGACCACGAAGTACTTCTTCTTGTTCACGGGGTCAACGAGATGGATACCGGAGACAGACCGATAGTCCGAGGCTGCCTCGTGATCCGCCAGTCGCTCGGATGCCATCGAGAAACCCTTATCGCCGTTGTTTGTGATCACGAACTTCAGGTTGACAGTTCCGCCGCTACTCCGCTTGAGCTCCGTAATGTCGATCCGCACGCCGCCCTGATCGCTCTCGGTTGTGGCGATCACCCCCGCCGGGGCGGCTGGGACGGGCGCGGAGGTCGTCGTCGCCGGCACCGGAGTCGTGGGTGCAGGTTGCGGCGGGGTGGCCGTCGCCGATGTATTGACTGTAGTTGTGGACGCCTGTGTCGTCGACGTTGCCTGCTCGGACTTCTTGCACGCGAACGCGAACAGCAGGCCGAGAACGACAAATGAAGCTCGTTTCATGAATTTCCTCCTGGCGATTTGTTCCGGGATGCGGGCGCAATCATATCGAAACGTCCCCTTGAGTTCCCGAATATGAAAAAACGTTTCATTCTGGCGCGGGCAATGCTTCTTTCTCCCTCATGGCCCTTCGGGAGACGGAGACCGCCGCACCGCTGATCCCCTCGAGACCGACGCTGAAGAAGCTGCAGCTCGCGGCCGCCGGCTGCCAAGCTTGCGATCTGTGGAAAACCGGAACGCAGACCGTGTTCGGAGAAGGGAAGCAGATATCCACCGTGATGTTCATCGGCGAGCAGCCGGGAAACCAGGAAGACCTTCAGGGACGGCCCTTTGTGGGGCCGGCGGGCAATCTCCTGGACAAGGCGCTGGAGGAAGCGGGCATCGATCGCAGCCGTGTCTACGTCACCAATGTGGTGAAGCACTTCAAGTGGGAGCCGCGCGGCAAGCGGCGCATCCACAAGAAGCCCAACGCCGCGGAGATCAACGCCTGCCGGCCATGGCTGCAGGCGGAGATCGATGTCATCAAGCCGCGCGTCATCATCTGCCTGGGATCGACCGCCGCACAGGCGGTGATCGGACCGAAGTTTCGCGTCAGCACGCAGCGGGCGACCTTCGTTCAGTCTGATCTCGCGCCGTTCGTCACGGCATCCGTCATCGATCCTCCGCGCGCCAAGCGACGAGCAGCGCCGTGCGGAAATGCAGCGATTCATCGGGGATCTGAAGAAGATTTGGAAGGCGGTCGAATAGGAACGTTCCGCGCGCAATACCCCGCCCAGGTCCCTCGCTATGCTCGGGATGACATCATTTCGCCAGCAGCGGAGCCGGTTCGGCGGCGACGAAGTCTTCCCATTCCCGCTTCGCTCGCGTCGCGAGATCGCTCATCATCGCGCTCTGGTAGCAATCGCGTCGCAACTGCAGCAGATCCTTCCGCCACGGCGGCCAGGGCTCGAGCGCTCTGAGCTTGTCGGTGGTGGCCGGGCCACAACCCTGGATCTCTTTGGCCAGAAGCACGAGATAGAAACGACGAGTGTCGTTCCACAGACCGGCGGCGAAGGGCTGAGACATCGAGTTGAACAGCTGGGCCGCGTAACGGTGCTCCTTCGCCGCGTTGAGCGCGAGATCGAGCGAGCGGCCGATCACGTCGACGGTCGGCCATGGATCGCGTCGGCAAGCGATGAAGACGCGCTCCAACAGTACGATCGCCTCTGGCATCCGTCCCTGACGAACGCGCAGCCTGGCCATGATCGCGTCGGCATCGACCGGCTGCCACACTCTGAGTCTCTCGGCGTACCCGGCGGCATCCTCGCTCCCGGCATCGGCGAGCGCTTCTCCGATCATCACGAGCTCTGCGCTATTCACCGGCTGCCACTTGTGGGCCTTCCACTCGTTGTACACGGAGGTGAGCGCTCCGTCGCCGTAATGACCGGCGGCGCGATGGCGCGAGAGATCGTCCGGCGATGGATTTCGTGGCGTGAAGTTGACGTACTCGATCGACGAACGGTTCGCGGCGACGGCGGCCCAATCGATTGCGCCTCGCAAACGCGCCGGCGCGTCCTCACCGCGCGCTTTCGCCAGCGCCGCCAACTCGTTCATGCTGAACCGTTCTTTCCCGGTCAGACCGCGGGCGAAACCGAATTCGATGAGCGTCCGGTCGTCGGTGTTGCGCTCCCTCTCCTGCCCGGCGATCGTTCCGGCCAGCGTGTCGCGAGCGATGAAATGCGAGAGAAATCCTTCCAGCGATTCAACGCGCCAGGCGTGCGTGAGCGCGCTGCGGAACGGCTCCTGGGCCACGCGCCCACGAAGAACGTCCGCGTCGAGAACGATCGAATCTCGCGTGGCCACCAGCAGCAGATCGCCCTGATCGGTCTGCCACGTCTCGACGTGCGCGAACGCCGAGGCGATCGTCGCGTAGATCGTCCGAATCGTCTGACTGTCGACGTCATACGTCTGCAACCACTGCAGGAAGAAGCCTCCGCGGTTCAAACGCGCGGCGCTGGCCCGATAGAACTCCTCGGTAAACAGGCTGGCGATGCCGGCCCGATACGGATTCGACGGCTCGGAAAAGATGATGTCGTAGCGATCCCGCGAGACGAGCAGCACTTCGCGTGCGTCGCCGATCCGGACATGCACCTTCGGATTGCGTAGGACTTCGTGGTTCACGTCGTGGCATGCGGCCGCTACGCGCAGGACCGCCGGCTCCAGCTCGACGACGTCGACCCGCTCCATCGCTGGAATCGCGCCCAGCCAGCCGGCAGTGCTTCCCGTTCCCAATCCGATCACCAGCGCGCGCCGAGGATTGGGATGAAGGATGCCACCCACCAGGCCGGCCATCACCTGTGTTCCAGCATCGCCGCGCGCGCTGCCGTCTGCCTTGCCATTGATGATGAACGCCAGATCCGACGTATCGAAGAGCGCGACGCTGCTCTCGCGGCCGTCCTCGTCCCACACCTTCGTACGCCGATTGCTGTACAGAAAATCGCGCGTCGAGTTGAGGGAATCGGGAATCTGCGCGCGCTGCGCGCCGATGCCGGAGTGTCGCCATGCGGCGGTCGGGCCGAGGGCAAAAGTTCCGCCAATGGCAGCGGCGGCGATGAGCGTCGATGCGATGGCCACTCCGATCTGCCGTCCGCGCACGCCGAACACCATCGCAGCGATCGCCAGAAGGGCGAGCAGAATGACCACCGCTCGCCATGTTCCCGGCGCTGTCAGCAGGGGCAGGATCCCGAATCCGCCCGTGAGCGAGCCGACGATCGCCCCCGCGGTGTTCCAGGCGTACGTCAATCCGACCTGGCGGCCGACATGCTCCTGACCGCGGCCGAGAAGGGAGATCAAGAGCGGAAACTGCACGCCGGCGATGAATGCAGCGGGAAACACGACGATCATCGTCAACAGCGTCCAGGAAATCACGTGTCCTTGAAATCCGAGGGTGCCGAGAGATCGCAGCAGGTTGGCCAGGATGGCCAGGCGATCGCCGAGAGCGAATGGCAGGGCCACGGCCGCCGCTTCCAGCGAGCAAGTCAAAGCGAATCCCCCAACCGTCGCCCTCCCGCCCCCGCCCCAGAAGGAGTACGCCGCCCCTCCCAATCCGATGCCGAGAAGCGCGATGGCGAGAATGAGTCCGAAGGTGAACGTCGATCCGCCGAGCAGCGGCGCCAGCATGCGATACCAGACCAGCTCCATGAGCAGGAAGACGAAGCCGGTCAGGGCGGCAGCGGCGAGAACGAGCGGCGGTTGTAATGCCACGTCCTCGCGCACCTCCCGCCCAGGTCCCTCCCCTTCGCGTTCGCTCAGGGTCGGGATGACAGCTAGGCTGCGCGCCACGATGCCGACGAGCGCGTTGAGCAGCACCGCGACATACAGCGTTCGCAGATTGCCGAACACCTCGAGCATGAAGAACGTCGAAAGCAGCGTTCCGGTCACCGCGCCGAGCGTATTCACGCCGTAGAGCAATGCGACGCGCCGGCGTCCGGCATCGTCGTTCCACTCCACGGCGCGCGCGGCTGCCGGAAGAGTCCCGCCCATCAGCAGCGTCGGTGCGCCGAGAACAAGCGCGGCGAGCAGCAGGCGCACGATCGTGGCCAGGAAGTTGCCGAGCGTCACCGATCCGCCGATGCCGAAATAGATCTTCGCCACGATCCAGAGCAACAGCGGCGACAGCGCCGACGCCGCGGCGATCATCAATTCCAGATGCGCGTAGAAGCGAAGCGGCTGCGGATGCGTGTCGGCGCGCCGCCCGAGAATCGCGCTGCCGATGCCCAACCCACCCATGAAGATGGCCAGAACTGCGGCCGTGGCGTAGGTCGACGCGCCGAAGATCAGACGGAACTGGCGCATCCATACCGTCTGATAAATGAGAGCGCACGCGCCGGAGCAGAACAGCAGCCCGGCCACTTTCCACGTGGTGCGCACTGCGCTGGATACTACACTGTGTAGAGTTTCTTGACGGGCTGCGGAGCCGCTCGTACACTCGATTCACCACACGAATGTCCGCCGATCCGAGCCTCCCCACAGCCGTTTTTTTACAATCGAACCATCAAAGGAGCACGCAATATGGTCAGCATTCCGACTGACAAACTAAAAGCGGCGGAGACCGCGCTCACGCAGATCGAGCGCCAGTTTGGCAAGGGCTCGATCATGCGACTGGGGTCGAAGGAGTTCTCCGCCATCAGCTCAATTTCCACCGGCTCGATCGGCGTCGACGCGGCACTGGGCGTAGGAGGTGTACCCCGGGGCCGGATCGTGGAGATCTTCGGGCCGGAGTCGTCGGGCAAGACGACGCTCTCGCTGCACATCATCGCCGAGGCGCAGCGGGTGGGCGGGTTGGCGGCGTTCATCGACGCCGAGCACGCGCTCGACGCCGAATATGCCAAGAAGCTCGGCGTCGACATCGACAACCTCCTCGTCTCGCAGCCCGACAGCGGCGAGCAGGCGCTGGAGATCGCCGAGGTGCTCGTCCGCTCCGGCGCCATCGACATCATCGTCATCGACTCCGTCGCCGCGCTCGTTCCCCGCGCGGAGCTGGAAGGAGAGATGGGCGAGATGCAGATGGGACTGCAGGCCCGCCTGATGTCTCAGGCCCTGCGCAAATTGACAGGCATTGTTTCGAAATCTAAAACGTGCCTTGTGTTCATCAATCAGATTCGTGAAAAGATTGGAGTGATGTTCGGCAACCCGGAGACGACGACGGGCGGCCGGGCCCTCAAGTTCTACGCCTCCGTACGCCTGGACATCCGCCGCACGACGCAGATCAAGGAAGGGGAAGAGGTGATCGGCTCGCGGGTGAAGGTGAAGGTCGTGAAGAACAAGTGCGCCGCGCCGTTCCGCCAGGCGGAGTTCGACGTGGCGTACGGCGAGGGGATTTCCAAGCACGGCGAGCTGCTGGACATCGGCCTCGAGCACAAGATTATCGAGAAGTCCGGCTCGTGGTTCTCCTACGGTGACATGCGAATCGGACAGGGGCGGGAGAACTCCAAACTCTTCTTCCAGGAGAATCCCGACCTGGCCTCCGAAATCGAGGCGAAGGTGCGCAAGGCCCTCGGCATGGGCGTGCCGGAACTGACGGTGATCGAAGGCGGCGAAGCGATACCGAAGAAGGAGAGAGCGGCGAAGTAAACTGATCGCCATGATTGACAGGAACGGCACAGCTCCGGCTGTGCCGTTCTTTTTTTGCGTGGCCCTCGCCGGCATCTGCCTCATCGCCGCCGCGCGCGTCGCTCTGACCTACGGCATCCTGGGGCAGACATTCGACGAGCCGGCCCACGCGGCCTGCGGGCTGGAGATCGCAGCCACGAGCCGCTACACGCTCGAGCTGCAGCATCCACCGCTGGCACGCATCGCTACAGGGATCGGCTTGCGGATCGGCGGCCTCACGCTCCCCGCGCAGGGGACGATCTGGCAGCGCGGGAATGAGATTCTCTACAGCGGCGGGCGCTATGTGTCCAACCTCGCGCATGCGCGCGCAGGAACGCTCTTTTTTCTCGTGCTGGCCATCGTCATCACCTGGTCGTGGACGCGCCGGCTCTTCGACGAGCGCCACGCGATCGCCGCTGCCGCTCTTCTGTCGATCACGCCCGCCTTTCTTGGTCACGCCGGACTGGCCACCACCGACGTCGCAGTCGCGGCAACCACGCTCCTTGCGCTCTACCGCGTGTGGCGATGGTTCGAGCAACCTTCGACGTCGAATGCGATCTGGTGTGGCGCAGCGATCGCGCTGGCGTTCACATCAAAGTTTTCCGCGCTGCTGTTTTTGCCAGCGGGCGTGATTGCTCTGCTGGTGGCCCGGCTTCCATCCCGCTCGCCGCTCGCCACTCGCCGCTCGCTTGTCCACCTATTGTTGATTGCGATCACCGCGTTGCTAGTGGCATGGGCCGTCTATGCGTTCAGCCTCGATGCCCCGCAACAGATCGCGACCGGCCTGCGCTGGGCCATCTCACACGAGCGCGGCGGCCATCCGGCCTACCTCCTGGGCCGCAACAGCCCCGACGGCTGGTGGTACTTCTTCCTCGTCGCGTTTCTGGTCAAGACGCCGATCGCGCTGATCATTCTGATGATCATCGGCGCATGGGACCGGCGGGCACGCCTGCCGCTGGCGATCACGCTCGCCTTTTTCGTGGTCAGCATGCCGCTGCACGTCGCCATCGGGCTGCGCCACCTTCTGCCCATCTATCCGTTCGTGGCGATGCTCGGCGCAGCCGGATTGTTTCGCTGGCGGATTCCGGCCATCGCGCTCAGCGCATGGCTTCTCATCGCCACCACCCTGGCCCATCCCGACTATCTGGCGTACTTCAATGAAGCCACCCTCGGCCGCGCCGATTTCTTTCTGGTCGACAGCGATCTCGATTGGGGGCAGGACGTGATCCGCCTCAGCCGCGCCGTCGACACGCGCACCCAGCCGCTGACAATCGCCTACTTCGGCACCGCCGATCTTCGCCGCCACGGCCTGCCGCCATTCCACACGCTGCGGCGCGGTGAGGAGCCGTACGGCTGGATCGCGCTGAGCGTCACGATTCTTCGAAAAGGAAAACCGCCGGGCCGCTTCGATTTTCTAGCCAACGTGCCGTACACGATGATCGGAAAATCGATTCGTCTGTACTATCGGCCCTATGCGGCTCGACCAGGCGATCGCCGCCCGCTTTCCTGATGTCTCGCGGCGGCAGGCGCGCCGGCTGATCTCGGATCATCGCGTTCTGGTCAACGACCGCCCGGTATCGATCGCCTCGCGCGAGATCGAGGAGAACGACCGCATCCGCATCGCGGATTCGAAGCCGGATATCGAGATTCTCGCGCTCACCGACGGATTCGTCGCCGTCAACAAGCCGTCTGGCCTGGCCACACAACCGACCCGCGATCGCCAGCAGCGCTCGCTCGAGGAGCTCCTCGCTCTGGAGCTGAAGCGTCAACGGCTTCCGTCGGCACTGTATGTCGTTCATCGCCTCGATACCGGAACGAGCGGCGTGGTCCTCTTCGCTCGCACGAGCGATGCAGCAGCTTCGTTGTCCGCACTGTTTGCGTCGCGCGCCCTCCGCAAGACGTATCTCGCTCGCGTCGACGGCGTCATCGACGCTCCGCTCACCATCGACTCGCCCATCGCCGGCAAGCCGGCTCGGACCGCGGTTCGCCCGCTGAGCAATGGCCTGGTCGAAGCCGTGCCGGAGACCGGCCGGACCCATCAGATCCGGATTCATCTCGCCTCGATCGGACATCCTGTCGTCGGCGACCGGCGCTACGGCGGATCGAAAGCAAAGCGGCTGATGCTGCACGCATGGCGTCTGGAGCACGAGACAATCGGGACGATTGAAGCGGCGCCACCGCCGGACCTGTGATCCGTGTGCGGGCACACTTACGATACGATTCCTTGCGCAATGGAACCGGAAGTTATTCACGCCACAACCGTTCTGTGCGTCCGCCGCGATGGCGCGGTGGCCATCGCCGGCGACGGGCAGGTCACGATCGGCACGACGGTCATGAAGCACGGCGCGGCGAAGGTCCGCCGCCTCTATCACGACAGCGTTCTGGCGGGCTTTGCCGGCTCGGCAGCCGATGCGTTCGCTCTCTTTGCGCGATTTGAAGCCAAGCTCGAGGAGTATCGCGGCAACATGGAGCGGGCGGTCGTGGAGCTGGCCAAAGACTGGCGACTGGATAAATATCTGAGGCAGTTGCAGGCGTTCCTCATCGTAGCGAACGCCGAGCGCGAGTACCTTCTGTCCGGCACCGGCGATCTGATCACACCGGACGACGGCATTCTGGCCGTCGGAGCGGGCGGACCGTACGCGCTGGCCGCCGCGCGTGCTCTGGTGAAATACACCAACATGACGGCGGCGGAAGTGGCGACGGAAGCGCTGCGTATCACCGCGTCGATCTGCATCTATACGAACGACAACATCACCGTGGAAAGCCTCTGACACATGGTCATTCACCTCACCGGTTCAGTTGACGACGAGCTGACCTCCGAGCGGCTGACGCCGAAGGAGATCGTGCGCGAGCTCGACAAGTACATCGTTGGACAGCGCGCGGCGAAGCGCGCCGTGGCCATCGCCCTGCGCAATCGCTGGCGTCGGCAGCAGCTTCCGCCGGACCTGAGGGAGGAGATCGCCCCGAAGAACATCATCATGATCGGGCCGACGGGGGTGGGAAAGACGGAGATCGCCCGCCGGCTGGCCCGCCTCACACGCTCGCCCTTCCTGAAAATCGAGGCCTCCAAGTTCACGGAAGTCGGATATGTCGGCCGCGATGTGGAGTCGATCATCCGCGATCTGACCGAGATCGGCGTGAAGCTGGTCAAAGACGAGCGAACAAAGCTGCATCGGGAGACCGCCGTGCGCAACGCGCGGGAGCGGATCCTCGACATTCTTCTTCCCGACTCCCGCCGCCCCGCCACCCGCCCGGCGTTCGTCGGTCCGGCGGCGGTGGAGGAGGAGCCGCAGACCGAGACCCGCGAGAAGCTGGGACGCTGGCTCGACGAAGGCCGTCTCGAGGAACGGGAGATCGAGATCGACGTCAAGGAGCAGGCCTTCCCATCATTCGAGATCTTCACGGCGCAAGGCGTCGAGGAGATGGGCGTCAACATCAAGGACATGATGCCCGGCCTCTTCGGCGGGCGATCGAAGCGCAAGAAAGTTCGCATCGGCGATGCGCGCGAGCTTCTGATCGAGGAGGAGGCGGAGAAGCTCGTCGATCAGCAGGCGGTGGCGCGCGAGGCCGTGGAGCGGGTCGAGCAAAGCGGCATCGTCTTCCTCGACGAGATCGACAAGATCGCCGGACGCCAGCAGGCCTCACATGGTCCGGACGTCTCCCGAGAGGGCGTGCAGCGCGATCTTCTACCGATCGTGGAAGGGACGACGGTGAACACCAAGTACGGCATGGTGAAGACGGATCACATCCTCTTCATCGCCGCCGGAGCCTTCCACGTAGCCAAGCCGTCGGACCTGATTCCCGAGATGCAGGGGCGCTTTCCCATCCGTGTGGAGCTCGAATCGCTGACCGAGGCCGACTTCGTCCGCATCCTGCGAGAGCCGAAGAACGCTCTAACCATGCAGTACAGCGCGCTTCTCTCGACCGAGGGGGTGGAGCTGCAGTTCAGCGACGACGCGGTGCGGGAGATCGCCCACTACGCCGCCGTGGTCAATGAACGGACGGAGAACATCGGCGCGCGGCGGCTGCACACCATCCTGGAGCGCTTGCTCGACGAGCTGTCGTTCGAGGCGAGCGACATGCGCGGCCAGAAATCCATCATCGATGCCGCGTACGTGCAGCGCGTCCTCGCCGACATCATCAAAGATGAGGATCTGTCGCGGTATGTGCTGTAGCGCTGCTCCTGGTGGAGCGACGGCCTTCAGGCCGCCAGCGGGCTAAAGCCCGCCGCTCCACTATGCACTCAGCTCACCGTCTTCTTGAACGCTCGGGCGCTGGCGGCAATCAGAACAATGGAGATCGCCAGAAGCGCGGTCACCGGCTGCCACAAATCGACGAAGTCCGCTCCTCGGATCACGATCCCTCTCGCAATCTTGATGAAGTACGTGGCGGGGAGAAGGTGCGAGACCACCTGCAGCGGCACCGGCAGTGAGGTGACACCGGCAGTGATGTGATCGGAAAGACGTAGCCCGAAAGCAGAACCGACGGCAGCATGAAGCCCATAGCCATCTGCATGGCCTCCATCTGCGTTCTGGCCCGCGACGAAACCAGAAGTCCCAGTGCCAGCAGAGACACGAGGTAGATCGGCGACAGCACCAGCAGCAGCGTCAGGCTTCCGTTGATCGGAACCCGGAAGAGAAACCTCATGAGCGCGACGATGAGGATCAACTGGAAATACGCGAGGCCGAGGTAAGGAAGCAGCTTGCCGACGACGACGGCAAGCGGGGAGACGGGCGTCACCATCAACTGTTCGAGGGTCCCGCGCTCCCGCTCTTTCACAATGGCGAACGCCGAGAGAATCGTGCCGGAGAAGGTCAGAAGGATGGCGATCAGTCCGGGAATCAGGAGATTTGCGCTGCGCATGTCGGGGTTGAACATCATCACCGGATGCGCCTCCACCCGCGGACGTTGCCCGCTCTTCTCGAGCAGATCCTGCAGTCCCTGTTGCAGCACGACTCCGTTGGCAGCCGCGAGCGCCTGCGTGGCCACGCTCTGGTCCGAGCCGTCGATCATGATCAGAACGTCGGCCTGCCGCCCGGCGGCGAGATTGCGAGCGTAATCCGGTGGAATCTCGATGGCCACGGGAGCGCGCCCGGAGACGATGGCCCGCTCCAGCGCCGCACGCGACGGCACCTCGGCGATCACGTCCATGTACGAAGTGTTCTCGAACTGATCGAGCAGCCGCCGGCTCTCCTGCGTGTGGCTCTGATCGAACACCACGGTCGGGATGTGCTTGGCGTTCATGTCGATCACGCCGAAGAGGATCAGCTCGAATACCGGGATGACCAGCGCGAAGAGCAGCGTGCCGCGATCGCGGAGCATCTGCGTGATCTCTTTGCGGAACATCGCGACGAAACCATTCATACCTGGACCACCTGCGGACGCGCCGCTTCGATCTCCCGGCCCCGAGTCTCGGTCAGACGAACGAAGACGTCCTCCAGCGACGGCTCGATGGGGCTGACCTTCACGTCCGTGATGCCGAAGGCCTGGAGATCCTGCTCCACCTTCTGATCCGAGACATTCGCATCGATCAACAGATGCAGGGACGTGCCGAAGATCGTCGCGGCGTGGACGTACGGGAGCGTTCGCGCCGATGTCATCAGCTTGGCCACGCCTTCCTCGCATGCCGCTTCCACGCGCCGCGTTCCCTCCGGTGTCACTTCCGGCAGCGCCTTGAGCGCTTGAGGGCGGCCGCTGACGATCAGCCGCGACATGTAGAGGTACGCGACCGTTCCGCAACGCTCCGCCTCGTCCATGTAGTGTGTGGTGACGAACATGGTGACGCCGCCAGCGGCGAGCTCGAAGAGGAGATCCCACAACTCGCGGCGGGCAACCGGATCGATTCCCGCAGTCGGTTCATCGAGGAAGAGAACGCGAGGGCGATGCATGAGCGCGGCGGCCAACGCCAGCCTCTGCCTCCACCCTCCAGAGAGCACGCCGGCCAGGCGATCGCGGTACGGCCCGAGGTGCGCGAGATTGATGACCCATTCGATCCGCTCTTTTCGATCTGCCCCTTGCAAGCGATAGATCGAGCTGAAGAAATCGAGGTTCTCATCGACGGTCAGATCGCGGTAGAGCGAGAAGGCCTGCGAGACATATCCGATGTGTTGGCGGACCTGCTCTCCCTCGCGCTCCACATCGAGACCGTCCACTGTCGCTCGCCCTGCCGTCGGCACGAGCAGGCCACACAGGATTCGAATGAGCGTCGACTTCCCCGATCCATTCGGGCCCAGAAGGCCGAAGATCTCGCCACGTGGAACCTGCAGAGTCACGTCCTCGAGTGCCCGGACGCTCCCGAAGTCCTTCGTCACTCCCTGCACGTCGACGCCGATCTCGCCATTCACTCGGCACGTCCTTTCACGCCGAAGTCGACCTCCGCGGCCATTCCGGCCTTCAGTTTCGGATTCGGATCCACGAGCACCTTCACGCCGAACACCTGCTCCGCCCGCTGGGCGCGCGTCTGCACATTGCGCGGCGTGTACTCTCCCTGACTGCTAACGGTGGCCACATGGCCGGGAAACCACTGATTGGGAAAGGTGTCGATGCGGACGCGGGCCGGCTGGTTGACGTACACCAGGCCGAGCTGAGTCTCCGGGACATACACCCGCACCCAGAGCTGAGTCGATTCGAGAATCTCGGCTACCGGCTGATTCGGCGCCACCAGATCGCCGGGCCGCAGCCCCATCGATTGCACGACTCCTCCGACGGTCGATTTGACATCGGTTTCCGCGCGCTGCTTCAGCAATGTGTCCAGCCGTCGTTGCTGCTGTTCCACTTCCGCGCGCGCCGCAGCGATGTCTTCTTTTCGCGTTCCCTTCTGAAGCATGCGCAGATCGTCGGCCGAAGTCTTCGCCTTGGTCGCGGCATCATCGAGCAACTGTTTGGCCACGATGCCGTCGCGATAGAGAGCCGCCATTCGACGCCGCTCGCGCTCATCGTTCGCCGCTACGGCTGCGGCCTTTGCGATCTCTTCCGGCCGGGGGCCGGCCAGCGCCTTCGACAATTGCGCCTTCGCCGCTTCAATCACGGCGCGCTGTTCGGCGATCTGCCGGTCGATCGTGTCGGTCTCCAGGCGAACCAGGATCTGGCCGGGGACCACGTGGAAACCTTCATCGATTAGAACCGCGGTTACGCGTCCGCCGACGAGCGATCCCACGTTGACCGTGCGCGCCTCCAGCGTTCCGGACAGGAGCAGCGGCTTCGGCACCCGCTTTGCGCGCATGTACAA
>QHVS01000160.1:0-3220 GCA_003223635.1 Acidobacteriota bacterium
CCTCGGGATCGCCTCGTCGCAACAAACGAAAAGCATTCGCAACAAATCGTCACGAACCTCATCATCAAATCGCGGAGACGCGGGATCATTGGCCGCTACGGTCAATTCATTAGCGGCAGCCTCGAGTATCCGCAACCTTCCGGCATCATTCCGCAAGGCTCCAATCAGGTGATTGTGCGCGACGCGGTAAAGCCAGGCTCCAGGGTCCTCGGGTAGGCCTTTCGCGACCCATGAGGTGAGCGCGGTCAACAGCGCGGTCTGCACCGCATCCTCGACCAAGTCGACGTGCCGGACACCAACCTTGCGCGTCAGGATGGCGACAAGCCGCCCATATTCGCGGCGGAAGAAATGCTCGACCAGTCCCGATGTGGCGAACGAATCCTGCGAGCTGGTTGAAGGGCCTGACGAGCCGGAACGGTTGGAGGTATCGGTCAGAAGGACGCCATCTCCCGGATTTCCACACATGCGCCGGGCATTTGCATGGTCGGCATCGCTTTCACGACGGCTACCGCGCCCTCGTAATCATCCGCGGCTATGATCATGAAGCCGGCCACGATTTCTTTCGCCTCGGCAAAGGGTCCATCCGTAACGCCGGAGGCGGTGAGGACCTTGCCGGAAGGTTTCAGCTTGCTGCCTATATCGAGGATATTGTCTTTGAATTTTTCCTTCCATCCGTTAAAGGCGGCGAACATCTCCTGCATCTGCGCAGGCGAAGGTTTACTTTGGCTGGGTGCGCCGCGGTACATGCAGAGGTATTTTTGGGTCGACATCGGGTTCTCCTAGGGTTGTTTGCGCCCATCAGTGGGCGTCATCCAAAAGACGCGCGGAGAGTTGCGAATCGGACACTTGAAAAAAAGTTTTCTTTCGCTGCCCTCAACTTACCTTTTTCAGGCAAGGAAATCCGCTAAGCCTGATCATCTGAGGATAGGCGGAACAAGCGTGGATTTCGGTTCGGAGCCCGCGCATGCGTCCATGCTGGCCATCGCCTGCTCGGGGTCACCTTTCATCGTCTGTTCCTTCGCGGACAGGGTGGCAAAGTAGAGAACGAGGAACTTTTTCATTGTGGTCTTCTTGCCTTAGACAGTTTTATTTTCCCGGTTCTTGTTTCATCAGCCATATCTCGCCTGTCGTGTGAACGACGCGGGCATAAAGCGCGCGTCCATCTCGTGACAGAGCGATATTTGACAACCCCGAAATTGTTGCGGAGATATCGCGCCGTTTTCTGGTTACGGTATCGACCACCACTAGACGCTCGTGGAGCGGATAAAGGACGTGTTTACCATCGGGCAGCCACACCGGCTCGCCGTAATAAACTTCCGGCGCGTCATCGCTGATCTTCTCGAAATGCTTCGCGGCGATCGAATAGGTAACGATGCCGTTACCCTCGGTCAGCCGGTGAGACTGACTGCTAAGGCCAACGAGTTTTTGTCCGTCGGGCGACCACGATGCATCGGTCAGCACATGCTCATTGTCGATCGCGGGTAACCGCTGTAGTTGAGAGTCACGAATTCGCCAGACATATGACCCTGTGTCATTAAACAGTAGGAGAGATGAGCCGTCGGGTGATGAACGAGGAAACATCAAGTAGCCGATTTCCGGTGGTGTTCGTGTGATTTGACGTAGACCGGTGCCATCCGGACTGATCGACCACGTTTCCCAATTCGGTGTCCCACGGACAGAATAAAAGTAAATCAGCTTGCCGTCCGGAGACCACGACGGTACGCGATCTCTCTCGGGGTCGTTCGTGAGCTGCCGAACGTCAGTACCGTCTGTGTTGACGACAAACACGTCTTCCTGACCGGCGCGACTCGAGAACGCAATCCTTTTTCCATCAGGAGAAACATTGAAGACCGTGAAGTAAAACGAGCCGCCGAAAACAACAGAGGGGCCGCTGGTGATTGCAAGCGCCGCCGGATCGAAGTCGTAACGTTCGATGTCGTAAGTAGACGAGACGCTCGTAAACGCGATCGCGTTAACTAGGCGCGCTTCGGTGAAATGCGCCGCGAATTTTCCGGGAAGAGCTATCGGTACCGGAACGCCCGTTGCTTTGCCACTTTTCTCGTCAACGGGTATCCGCCACAAATTCAGCGTTCCATCGCGGTCGCTTCCAAAGTAAAGGGACTTCCCGTCTGGGGACCAGATCGGATTCCAATCGAGCGCGGGATCATTCGTGACGCGAACGATCGTTTGATCGGGATGCGCGTCGTGTGGGGCGATGGTCCAAATATCACGCTGCCCATTGTTGCCGGCAGCCCAGAACGCGATTCGATCACCGTGCGGCGACCAGCTCGGCTGTGCGGAATCGCGTTTGGTCAACAATCGGACGCTGCCGGCCGACACGTTTACAATCCACAGACTGCCGTTGCCGGTTTTGACAGCAGGATTCAGTTCAACGCGATCACTGCAGAAAACGATCTCTTTCCCATCCGGTGACCAGGAAGGGTTGTAACCGAAATCTGTGAGCTTTCGAACCGATTCACCGGTCGCTCCCATCACGAAAATTCCACCGCCTTCGCGATGCGAGCGAAACGCGATGAACGCTCCGTCCGGCGAGAAGGCCGGCTGGGTGTCCGCAACGTGCGTGTCGTCGGTCAGCTTGATCTGTGTTTGACCGCCGATGCGCTGAAGGTAGATCGCCGGATTTCCCGATGAGTCGCTGACGAACGCCAAAGTTTTCCCATCTGGCGAGAGGCTCGGGAGCATCTGCAGACCTGTCGTCGACCAACGGATGAGAGACGGCCGCGATTCAACTCAGCGCTGATTGCGAAACCGATCAGAATGCAGCCGGCAGCGATCAAGAAATACACCAGCCATCGAGGTTGTAAGCGCGTTGGATGAATTGCTGTTGCTTGAGACGCACTGGACGAGTTGACAGCTTCCTGCAGATCGAAGGCGAGGTCGCGCGCCGACTGAAATCGCTCCTCCGGATTCTTCTGCAGGCAGCGACGAACAATTGTCAGCAGTGGCGGTGGCAATCGAAGGCCAGACTCTGCGAGGTCGCGCGGCTCGTCGCGGAGAATCGCCGCCAGTGTCTCTCCGGCGGAAGAACGCTGGAACGCGCGCTCGCCGCTGAGCATCTCGTACAAGACGCATCCCAGAGCGAAGATGTCAGTGCGCGCATCAACCGGAGCGCCGCTGACCTGCTCGGGAGCCATGTAGCCGATGGTGCCAACGGCCACTCCTGGCTGACTCGCCGTCTCGACTTTGCTTAGTGAGTCCG
>QHVS01000160.1:3235-11707 GCA_003223635.1 Acidobacteriota bacterium
GACCGAAATCAAGGATCTTCACCTGGCCATCGCTGGTGAGGAAGATGTTTGCCGGCTTGAGGTCGCGATGCACGATGCCGTGGCTGTGCGCGCAGGCCAGTCCGTCAGCCGCCGCTGCGGCGATCTCTACCGCCTTTCTCCACGACAGCCGTTCCCGCCCGAGCCGGTCGGCCAGCGATTCGCCGCGCAGCAGCTCCATCACCGCGAAGGAGATGCCGTTCTCGGTTCTGAAATCGTGAATGGCCAGAATGTTTGAATGCGACAGCGCGGCGATCGCTTTCGCCTCCTGCTCGAAGTGGCGAAGCGATTTTGGATCGTGCAAGATCCGCTCGGCGATGATCTTGATGGCCACCTCGCGGCCAAGCCGTGTGTCACGCGCCCGGTAGATCTCGCCCATTCCACCGGCGCCGAGCGGGGCAAGGATCTCGTAGGGACCAAGCCGATCGCCGGAGGCCAGGCTGGTGCTGCGATCAGGTTGCGCAGCGGGGTTGCCCAAATTGTCGTCCTTTGGCTGGCGATTCTATCGCTTGTTGGCGGGATCCGTAGCGGTCGTTCCACCAGAATCGGCAAGGCGAATCACGCCACAGATGCTGCCGAAGCGAATCGTGACTCGGTCGCAAATTGGGTGTGAAAGTGGGGTTGGCCACGCGGTCATAGATACCTGAAATTCGGCACGTGCAAGTCGCGGGGTCTCTATCGATCGGTAGAGGGTGTGTCGGGAAGTGGCTGCGGCAGTGGGACTCGAACCTGAATCCCAGGCTTTGGAAATACGGAAGGATCAGACGATCATTCGTTTGCAGGCAGAGTGTTGTAGGTGTGACTGATACCCGCTTTCGTTCCGACGCAAGAGACCACGTTGTTGTGCGTCGCCGATTTCCAAACTATGTTTTCGTACTTCACACTTCTCTCTCCCGTCAGGCATCGAGCACGCGACTTTCTAAGGCTTTTGAAGAACCGTGGCAGTCGAAATCGCTCTCGCGCTTTGTTCGCCGCCTGATGAAGGAGGATGAACCGCAGTTGTCAGGACGTATTGACGAGGGTTCGTTCTCCTGCCAACTCCGCACAAGTCCCGTACCGACTATTTCAGGAGAGGTGGTCTCAAACGATGATGGCGGCGCGGACATTATCGTCCGCGTCAGTTTCTTGGGTATCTATCTCTTGTGGAGTCTGATTCTTACCGGAGGAATCATCATCACGTTAACGAACGATGCACGGATAACAACAAAGATGCTGGATCTTGCTGTCCTTGTCGGATTCGTTGCGTTCATCACGTGGGCTATTTGCTCGAGCAGCAGCGATTTCGTGAAGCGAATCTTCATTCGCATCTTCGAAGCGCACGAAGCCTCGAGCGCACAGCGCATTTCTAAAGAGGATTAGTTGGCCGGGAAAGAAGGCGCCGAAACTGGCTCCGGCAGTAGGACTCGAACCTACGACCCGCGGATTAACAGTCCGCTGCTCTACCAACTGAGCTATGCCGGAGTGCGGCGTGAATAACCCCCTCCCCGCGCAGTGTATTTCGCCAGTGCGGCGCGCAAACGAGCGAGCATTTCCGCGGCGTCATCGTACTCGATGAGCACGATTCCGCGGTCGCCGGCCACCATCGCCGAGCAGCGTTTCGTGTATGCCGGGCGATAGAGGCAGATGACTGGAATGTCGTATCGATAGCGCGCCGCGGCGATCTCGTATCCCACCCCGGTCGATGGCGCCGAGACTTCCGCGACCAGCACGTCGGCTTCCGACAGCCAGTCGACATCGCGCTCGAAGATCGCGCACGGATCGAGGAGCTCGCCGGCGGCGCTGATGTCCTCCGCTGCGACCGCTCCGGCCCGCACGCGGTGTCCCTCCGCCGAGAGCGCCTTCACCACGCGCCGGTAATGCGCCACGTCGTCTCGCCCGCCGCTGATGGCGCCGGCAAAGTAGATGGTGAGGGGCATGAGCGCCGGCAGTCTACAATCACCGCCCATGGCGCGGGAGATCGTCATCAACGCCACGCCGCACGAGTCGCGCATCGCAGTGCTCGATGAAGGGCAGGTCGTCGAGTTGTGGGTGGAGCGCACCAGGCTGCGTACGCTGGTGGGCAACATCTACAAAGGTCGCGTGACGAAGGTTCTCCCCGGCATGCAGTCGGCCTTTGTCGACCTCGGCCTGGAGCGCGACGCGTTTCTCTACGTGTCCGACGTTCTGGAGGATTTCGAGGAAAACGACAACGACGCGCCCGACGATCTCACTCTCGTTGAAGAGCCCCAGCGCGCGGAAGCCTCCATCTCCGATCTTCTGCGCGAAGGTCAGGAGATCGTGGTGCAGGTGTCGAAAGACACGATCGCCGGCAAAGGCGCGAGGATCACCAGCCACATCACGCTGCCCGGCCGTTTTCTGGTCTACATGCCGACGGTAAACCACATCGGCGTGTCGCGGCGTATCGAGAGCGAGGACGAGCGCCTGCGTCTCAAGCAGTTGCTGGAGCGAATCCGGCCACCCGGCCAAGGCGGATTCATCGTGCGCACCGCCGGCGAGGGGCGCAGCGAAGAAGACTTTCGCAGCGATCTCAAATATCTGACTGATTTGTGGGAGCAGATTCGCCGCAAGGCGGAGAAGGTCTCCGCGCCGACGGCGATTCATCACGACCTCGACCTGGTCCTGCGCACGATCCGCGACGTTCTTTCCCCCGATTTCAAGAGCGTGTGGGTCGATTCCGTCGAGCAGTACCAGCGCATCGTGGAGTTCCTCGATCAGATTCAGCCCAATCTCGTCTCTCGGGCCCGCCTCTATCGGCACGATGAGCCGATCTTCGACGAGTTTGGCATCGAGCCGGAGATCGCCAAAGCGCTCAAATCGAAAGTGTGGCTGAAATCCGGCGGCTACATCGTCATCAATCAGACGGAAGCCCTGGTGGCCATCGACGTGAACACGGGCAAATATGTCGGAAAGAAGAATCTCGAGGAAACCGTGTTCCGCACCAACCTGGAGGCGGCGAAGGAAATCGTCCGCCAGATCCGCCTGCGCGATCTGGGCGGCATCATCGTCCTCGACTTCATCGACATGGAAGAGATGCCCAACCGAGCCGCCCTCTTCGAGACGCTGGACAACGAGATCAGGAAGGATCGCTCGAAAACCAAGATCCTGCAGATCTCCGAATTCGGGCTGATCGAGATGACGCGCAAGCGCGTGCGGCAATCACTGGAGCGATCGCTGACCCAGCCGTGCCCGTATTGTGCCGGCAGCGGACGGATCAAGTCGAACATCACCATTGCCCTCGAAATCTGGCGCGAGCTGATGAAAATGCGCGATCTCCGCGAAGGGCAGGATGTGATCGTGCGCCTGAATCCCGTTGTCTACGGGACGTTGCAAACGGGCAACGACCCGATCTTCGAGGACGTGGAGCGCAACCTGGGCATTCGCCTCGTCTTCAAACCCGACGATTCGCTCCATCACGAACAGTTTGATGTGATGCGTATTTAGCGGCTCGGCACGTCCCATGCAGAATGGGGCTCGGGTTCGCCATGTCCCTGGAAGAGACCTTCACCAATCTCGCGGCGTTTCTGAACAGCCTGGATGCCGAGGGAGAGCAGAAATTCGAGCTCTCGCACTCGCTGGTCATCATCTGTCCGGACTGCGGAAAGAACATCGCCTTCCGCGGCCGCTGTCCGAAGTGCGGCGGCAACAGTTGGATTCCAGCGGGACACGCTGGCGGGATCTTCGAGCGGGTGAAGGCCCAGCGCTGGCGCTCAATGGTTCACGACGAGGACGACACGGGAAGTTTCCGTCGCCCCGTGCAGGCGCCGGAGCCTGAAGCCGTGTTGCAGAGATGAAAGTTGCTAGGTTGCTGGGTTACTGAGGTTGCTTGGTCGCAAGTTGATAACCCAGCAACCCAGTAACCGAGCAACCCAGCAACCTAAGTGTCCAGCCCCTCGCGCAAGTACTCCTCCTCCATCAATTTCCTGAACAGTTGTTCGTACTCGCGGGAGCCTGACTGCGGGCCTTTGCGCATGCCGGCGATGCGGCGGCGGACGTTTTCTTCGCGCTCTTCCTCGCGCTTCAGTTCGTCGGCGAGGGCGTGAGCAATGGACTGGCGGACGACTTCTCGTTCCTTCAACAATGCGACGGACTTGGTGCGGGTCATCGCATCGAGAAGCTCGCGCGCGAGCTGGTTGACCCGCTCGCGCGACATTCTATGCATGGGTGATTGTACCGCCCGCTAGTGGACGGTGTTCTCCTCGGATTCGGGCGCAGTCTCTTCCTTCTCGACCAGCTTCACCGCAGCCACCACGCGATCGTTCTCCTCCACGTCGATGACGCGCACGCCCTGCGTGGAGCGGCCCATGGAGCGAAGATCGGAGACGCTGACGCGGATGATCATTCCCTGCTCGGTGATGAGCAGGAGCTGATCGTCGTCGGAGACATGGGCGATGCCGGCGACCTTGCCGTTCTTGTCCGTGACCCTGATGTTGATCACACCCATTCCGCCGCGATGAACGAGCGGGTATGCGGAGACAGGCGTGCGCTTGCCGAAACCCTTCTCCGTCACGGTCAGGATGTGACCACGGCTGTCGGCTGCCGTGATCTCTTCATCGCTCTCCGCCTCGTCCGCCGCTTCTTCAATCAAGGCTTCGGCCGAGGCTGCGAGAACGTCCATTTCCACGACAAAATCGGATGGCCTGAGCGTAATGCCCTTCACTCCCGCGGCGCCGCGGCCCATCGGCCGGACCTCGGACTCGTGGAAGCGGATGGCCCGGCCGTCGTGCGTGCCGATGAAGATGTCAGCCTCGCCGTTGGAAAGGCGCGCGGCGTAGAGATCGTCGCCTTCGTTGATGTCGATGGCGATGATGCCGCTCTGCCGCACGTTGGAGAAGGAGGTCAGCTCGGTCTTCTTGATCTTGCCGCCGCGCGTGGCCATGACCACGTACTTGGCTTCGTTGAAGTCCTTCACCTTGAGCAAAGCACGGACGTTCTCGCCCTGCTCGATGGAGAGCAGATTCACAATCGCTTTGCCGCGCGCGTTGGATCCGACCTCCGGAACCGCATGGACCTTGAGCCAGTACAGACGGCCGCGATCGGTAAACACGAGGATGTACGAATGCGCCGAAGCGACGAAGAGATGCTCGACGATGTCCTCTTCCTTCGGCTGCATGCCGATGCGACCCTTGCCCCCGCGGCGCTGCGATCGATAGAGCGCCAGCGGCGAACGCTTGATGTAGCCGCCTCGCGATACGGTGATCACCATGTCTTCGTCGGCGATCATGTCTTCGATCGTGATTTCGCTCGCCTCGGCGATGATCTCCGTGCGGCGCTTGTCGCCGTAATGCTCTTTGATCTGCCGCAGCTCGTCGGAAATGATGTCCAGCACGAGCTGTTCGGAGCCGAGGATCTCGCGCAGCTTGCGGATGGTCTCCAGAGTCTGCTCGCGCTCTTCGCGGATTTTTCCCGATTCCAAGCTGGTCAGGCGCTGCAGGCGCATCTCCAGGATGGCCTGGGTCTGGGCGTCGGAGAGTCCGAACTCGCCCATCAGCGAAGTCTTCGCGTCTGCCGGCGTGGAGCTGCCGCGGATGATGGCGATCACCCGATCGATGTTGTCGAGGGCGATGACCAGGCCGGCCAGGATGTGCTCACGCTCTTCCGCTTTGCGCAGATCGAAGCGCGTCCGGCGGACGACGATTTCCTTGCGGTGCTCCACGAAGTGCCGGAGGATCGTCGGGAGATCCATGACCTCCGGCTTGTTGTTGACGATGGCCAGGAAAATGATCCCGAACGTCGTCTGCATCTGCGTGTTGCGATAGAGGTTGTTCAACACGACTTCCGGGATCTCGCCGCGCTTCAGCTCAATGACGATCCGGATGCCCTGCCGATCGGACTCATCGCGCAGGTCGGCCACTCCATCGATTCGTTTGTCGTGAACGAGCTCGGCGATCTTTTCCATCAGCCGGGCCTTGTTCGTCATGTAGGGAATCTCCGTCACGACGATCTGCTGCTTGTCGCCCTTCCGGGAAGTCTCGATTCCGGCGCGAGCACGAACCTGGATGATTCCACGCCCTGTCTTGTAGGCCTGATAAATTCCTTCCAGGCCGTGAATGAAGCCGGCGGTAGGAAAATCGGGCCCCGGCATCACGGCCATCAGATCGCGCACCTGCGCGTTTGGCTTCTCAATCATCATCAGGCAAGCGTCGACGACCTCGCCGAGGTTGTGCGGCGGAATATTGGTGGCCATGCCGACAGCGATGCCGGATGATCCGTTGACCAGGAGATTGGGGAACTTGGACGGGAGCACCGCCGGCTCACGTTCGGTTCCGTCGTAATTCGGAACCCAGTCGACGGTTTCTTTCTCGATATCGTCACGCATCAGCTCTTCGGCCAGACGCGTCAGGCGCACCTCGGTGTAGCGCATGGCTGCCGGGTTGTCGCCGTCGAGCGACCCGAAGTTGCCCTGGCCGTCCACCAGGCCGTAACGCATCGAGAAGTCCTGGGCCATGCGCACCACGGCGTCGTAAATCGCGCTGTCGCCATGCGGGTGGTACTTGCCCATCACGTCGCCGACGATGCGCGCGGATTTCTTGTAGGGACGCCCGGCCGTGTTTCCCTGCTCATACATCCCGTACAGGATGCGGCGATGGACCGGCTTCAGGCCGTCGCGAACGTCGGGAAGCGCGCGGCCGATGATGACCGACATCGCGTAGTCGAGATACGACTTGCGCATCTCGTCTTCGATGTTGACGGGAAGGCGCTGATCGTTGAAATTCTGGTAGTCGAATTCGGACATGGTCTGGAGTGCGACGGCCGTGCCGCCGCTTTGCTACTCGTTCTGGAGAGCGGCGGCAGGGCCACCGCGGTCCGGATCAGATATCAAGGTTCTTCACTTCCAAGGCGTTTTTCTGGATGAAGTCGCGCCGCGGGTCGACCTGATCGCCCATCAGCGTGGTAAAGAGGTACTCGGCCTCGACGGCGTCGGCGATCGTCACCTGCAGCAACCGCCGCGTCTCCGGATTCATGGTCGTTTGCCAGAGCTGCTCCGGATTCATCTCGCCGAGGCCTTTGTAGCGCTGGATGGTGAGACCCTTTTCCGCCATCTTGTACACGTGATCCAGCACTTCATCGAAGCGGGTGAACATCGTCTTTTCGTCGCCGTGATTGACGGCGTACGGCGGCAGTCCAAACGCTGAGAGCAGCTCGTACGCTTTGGCCATCTGCCGGAATTCGTAATCCGACAGCAGCTCGTTGTTGACCTTGATCTTCTTGCCCGTGCCGTTGCCGCCGACAGTGAACTGCAGAATCGGCGTTTCAGTTTCCTCGTCGGTCATCTGGCGGACATTCTCGAAGCCGGCTTTGGTCAGCGCGGCCGCCAGCGCATCGATGCGATCGGGGTCAGCCAGCGCCGTACGGTCGCTGAAACCTTCAGCGAGCAGTACATCGAGCGCATCGCGCGGAATCCCCCGCCCCTGCAGCTTGCGGCCGTGGTTGCGGTACTCCTCCATCCGCTGCAGCATCCCGATGAGTGCCTCACCTTTGATGGGCAGCCCTCCGCCAGGAACGATCTCGATCGATTCGGCCACGCGATTGAGAAGAAACCGCGTCTTCTCCGCTTCATCCTTCAGGTACGTATCCTTCTTGCCCTGAGAGATCTTGAACAGAGGCGGCTGGGCGATGTACAGGTGACTACGCTCGATCACCTCGTGCATGTGGCGGAAGAAGAACGTCAGGATCAGGGTGCGGATGTGCGAGCCGTCGACGTCCGCGTCCGTCATGATGATGATCTTGTGGTAGCGCAGCTTCGTGATATCGAAGTCGCCGGTGCCGATGCCGGCCCCCAGGGCCGTGATCATCAGGCGGATCTCCTCGGACGACAGCACCTTGTCCAGGCGCGCCTTCTCCACGTTGAGGATCTTTCCTTTGAGGGGGAGGATGGCCTGGAAGCGGCGGTCGCGACCCTGCTTGGCCGAGCCGCCGGCCGAATCGCCCTCCACGAAGAAGATCTCGGAAAACTTCGGATCGCGTTCCTGACAATCGGCCAGTTTGCCCGGCAGCGAGGCTGAGTCGAGCGCACCCTTGCGCCGGGTCAGCTCGCGCGCCTTGCGTGCCGCTTCACGTGCCCGGGCCGCGTCGACGATCTTCTCAACGATCTGCCGCGCCTCGCGCGGATTTTCCTCGAGATATTCGCCCAGCCGCTCGTTCAGCACCTGCTCCACCCAGGTCTTGACGTGCGAGGAGACCAGTTTGTCTTTGGTCTGCGACGAGAACTTCGGATCCCGGATCTTGATGGAAATGACGGCAGTGAGTCCTTCGCGAACGTCGTCGCCTTCCAGAGCCAGCTTCGCCTTGTCCAGGATTCCTGCCCGAGTGGCGTAACGAATGACGGTGCGCGTCAGCGCGGCTTTGAAGCCGACCAGGTGCGTGCCGCCGTCGAGGTTCTTGATCGTGTTCGTGAAGGCATACACGTTTTCCGTGTATCCCTCGTTCCACTGCAGGGCGATTTCCACCGATTCC
>QHVS01000161.1:0-7881 GCA_003223635.1 Acidobacteriota bacterium
CGCAGGCGCCCTGCGGATGACCGATCATCGATTTGGTCGCTGATCCGGCCAGGGCGTTCGCCTTCTTGCCGAAGGCGAGCTTCACCGCTCGCGTCTCGACGCGGTCGTTCAGATCGGTCGACGTGCCGTGATAGTTGAGGTATCCGACTTCACTGGGGCTGACGCGCGCGTCTTTCATCGCCAGCGACATGGCCCGGGCCGGCTCTTCACCCGATTCGTCGAGCCGGACGCGGTGGTACGCGTCGCACGTTGATCCATAGCCCGCGACTTCGCCGTAGATGCGCGCACCGCGTGCCCTGGCCGTCTCCTCGCGCTCCATGACGAACATCCAGGAGCCTTCGGAGAGAACGAAGCCGTCGCGGTCCCTGGAGAACGGACGCGATGCGCTGGCCGGGTCGTGATTGCGGGTATTGGACACGATGCGCATCACGCAGAAGCCGGTCATCACGGCTGCTGTGATCGTGGCGTCCGCGCCGCCACAGATGATGTAGTCGGCGACGCCGAGCTTGAGGTTGCGATACGCGTAGCCGATCGCGTCGGTGGATGAAGTGCAGCCGGTGGAGATGAGATGCGAGAAGCCGTGGAAGTCGTAGGCCATCGAGATCTCCGAGGAGATCGTTCCGATCGTGCCGGAGGGGATCGAGTAGATGGAGGCCTGCTTCGTGGCGTCGTTGAACCACAGCTCGTACATCCGTTCGCTGAACTCCACCGCCCCACCGCCCGATCCGAGCATCACGCCAATATTGCGGCGCGTCTCCAGATCGAGCCTACTCGGATCGAGCTTTGCGTCGCGAAGAGCCTCCTCGGTCGCTGCGATGGCCATCGGAACGACGCGGGATACGTGCCGGATGTTTTTCGGGTCGACCCACTGCAAAGGATCGAAATCGACCTCGCCCGCGATGCGGCAGGGGAGTGAGGAGGCATCGAATTGCGTGATCGTCCGGATCCCCGAGCGCCCCGCGGCGACGGCTGCAAAGTAGCTCTCCCGCCCGACGCCATTCGGACTGAGTACTCCGATCCCCGTGATCACGATGCGCGAGGGCCCGCCGCTCATCTCGGGGCGCAAACCCGATTCGCCACGTAAAGATTGCAAAAGCGGTTACGGCCGGGTGATAGCATCGCCCGTCATGCGCGCATCAGCACTTCTTGCCGTTCTCCTGGGCTTCGCCGCGGCCGCCGCGGCCCAACCGCCTCCCTCCGTCGACGACGTAGCGAAGCGAGCCATCGACGTGATGGCCGGACCCGCGTGGGAGAAGGCGCGTTACATCGCCTTCACGTTCAACGTCGAACGCGACGGCAAGCTCGCCGCCTCGTTCCCACAGCGGTGGGACCGCTACACGGGCAACTACCGAGTGAGCGGCCAGACCCGGGAGGGTGTGCCATTTGAAGTCGTGATGAACGTCAACTCGCGAAGTGGTCACGGTTCGCAGAACGGAACGGCGGTTACCGATCCTGCCGAGCTCGCCAAGCTCCTAGCCCTCGGGTACCAGCGCTTCATCAACGACACCTACTGGTTGCTGATGCCCCTGAAAATGCTAGACCCGGGTGTGCATCGCGCGGCCGAGGGTCCGCGCAACGATTCGTGCGGCCACACCTGGGACCTCGTAAAACTTTCCTTCGACCAGGGCGTCGGTCTAACACCGGGCGATGTTTACTGGGCGTGGGTCAACCGCGACAGCGGAATCGTCGACGAGTGGGACATGATGCTGCAGAGCATGAAGCCCGAAGAGCGGCCGATCGAGGTTCTTTTCCACGATTACCGGCGCTTCGGCGGCCTGCTGATCTCGACCCGGCGCGAAATGCGTGGCAAGACACAACTCATCCGGCTGGATGACATCCAGGTCTCGCCGGATGTGCCGAAGGGGATCTTCGAATAACTGTAGCGCCGGCTCGCAGCCGGCGCTACCTGATTCGTTAGCCGACGGTGATGCGATTGATTACGCGCTTGACACCGTTGACCTTAGCCGCGTCGTCGTAGGCCTTCGACCGATCGGATGACGTCTTCACGTTTCCGTCGAGCGTCACAACGCCGTTGCTGACGTCGATGTGAATGCCCGTAATCCCATCGCCGGCGAGATTTTTCCGGACCTCAGTCTCGATCGCCGTGTTGTCCAGAGGCTTGGGCGTCATCTTGTTCCAGTTGGAACAGCCCAAAGCACCAAATAAGAGCAGTACACAAACGACGGGCGCGAGTGTTTTCTTCATCTTGAACCTCCTGTCGGTTTGCGGCAGGAGCAAACCCCGAGCCAAACTCTGCCCACACTTTTGTGCTAACCTACTCAGCCTAGTTTCCTATGCCAGTTCTCACCATCCGCCTCTTCGGCGGATTCTCTGCGACCGATCAGCGAGGCAACAGCCTGGCGATGGGAAGCCGCAGAGCGCAGGCACTCGTGATCTGGCTGGCTCTGCATCGAGACACGCCATCTCCGCTCCAGGATTTCGCTGCGCTCTTCAAGCATGACGATGTGTCCAGTCTGGCTCGCGAGCTTCGCTCGGCACTCCGTTTTCTTCCATCGAATTTGCTCGTCGGCGACAGCGATGCGGTCCGTTTTCGTCCCGGAACCGTCGATATCGACACTGGTCGCTTCGATACGCTCGTGTCCGCCGGCTCGATTCACGCCATGCGTCAAGCGGCGGAGATGTATCGCGGCAATCTGCTGGAGGGTTACAGCAGCGGCATCCCGGCATTCGATCAATGGCTCAGCGGCGAGCGGCTGCACTACTGGCGCGCCGCACTTTCGATCTTCGGCAAGTTGCTCGCGGCCCAAATCAAGGCCGGCTGGTGGGAGAGCGCTTCGGAGACTGCCGGCAAGCTGCTGTCGCTCGATCCGACGCAGGAGGTCGTGCATCGCACGCTGATGCGGCTGCAGCTCGAGCAGGGGCGACCCGACTCGGCGATGCGTCGTTATCAGGAATGCGCGGACATCCTCCGCCGGGAGTTCAATCGAGAGCCGACCGCCGAGACCGAGCGGGTGCACGAGGAGATCTCGACCGCGCTGAGGAAGACGCCCGCGCCTCGCGATGTCTTCTCCAAACCGTTCGATCGTCCGGTGCTGATTCTCGTCGTGGAAGACGACGCGGTGTCTTCGGCGCTGATCGAAGGATTCCTCAACGAAGCGGGATACGAGATCGTTGCCGTGGGCGACGGCGCCGACGCGCTGATGGAGCTCGGCCGGCACAAATTCGACCTGCTGCTTCTGGACATCAACATCCCCACGCTCGACGGCATGCGGCTGTTCGAGATCATGATTCAGAAGGGAATCGACACGCCCGCCGTCTTCGTGACCGGCGTGGCCAGCGCGGAGATCGAGGCCCGCAGCCTGGAGATCGGGGCAGCCGACTTTCTACGCAAGCCAATCCGTAAAGAGGTGCTTCTCCCGCGCGTCCGCGCCATCCTGCAGCGACGTGAACGGGCCCGCGTCTCGTGAGTCCCATCGCCCTCGCCCTTTCCATTTCGTTTCTCCTCGCCGCCGCAATCTCTATCGTCCTCATCTCCCGTGCAGCGTTCGCACGGCGCCGCGATAAGCCTCTGAAAACCTCGCAGGAGCAGGTCCGCCAGATGCAGCAGGAGATCGCTGGCATTCGTGAGGCGCAACAGCGTGCCGAGGCGGCCAGCAAGGCCAAAAGCGAGTTCCTGGCGAACGTCTCTCACGAGATGCGCACGCCGCTCCACGGCATCATGGGAATGCTGCAGCTGGCGATCGACAGCGATCCCTCGCCTGAGCGGCGCCAGCAGCTCGACCTGGCCCGGCGCTCCGCCGAATCGCTCCTGTCGACCATCGAGGACATCCTCGACTTCACCAAGATCGAAGCGCGCCGCCTCGAGCTGGAGCCGGTGTACTTCTCCGTTCGCGAGCTGGTCACCGACACGATGAAGACTCTCGGCGTGACTGCCGCGCAGAAGGGTCTGAACGTTGCGTTCTCCATCGACCGCAGCGTTCCTGATCGGTTGTGGGGCGATCCGCTTCGGCTGCGCCAGATTCTGATCAATCTCGTAGGCAACGCGATCAAGTTCACAGGTCAGGGCGAAGTGGTGGTGCGCGTCTGGTGCGACGCAGTCTTTGCCTCCGATCTGACGCTGCACTTCGAAGTGCGCGATACCGGAATCGGCATCGATCCGCATAAACGAGCGGTCATCTTCGATCCGTTTGCTCAGGCCGACAGCGCCCACTCGCGCCGCTCCAGCGGCACGGGCCTCGGCCTGTCCATTGTCGAACGTCTGGTGCAATCGATGGGCGGCGAGGTGACCGTGGAGAGCGCGCCGAATCGCGGCAGCACATTCCAGGCGACCGCGAAAGTGGCGCACGACGCGATCGAAGGCATCGCCACACCGCCATGGCAGCGTGGCCTGGTTCGAATGCGCGTGCTGGTCGTCGATCCAAACACCACGTCGCGAGAGATTCTGGGAGAGACGTTGCGCGCATACGGCATGGCGCCCGAGTTGTATCCGTCGCTCAGCGAAGCGTTGCAGCCGTCGATTCGCGAGGCATTCTCCTGCGTTGTGATCGACTCGCGCATGCTGGCCACGACGCCGTGGATTTCCCCGGTTCCGGTGGTGCAGATCATTTCCCCGATGTCGTCTGCGGGGCAGACGGGCGTGACGGTGACGCGTCCGGTGGGAGAGCGCGAGCTGATCGACGCGATCGGCGTGGCTCTCGGTCTTCTGGAGCGACGGATCGCCTTCACGCTCGAGCGGCGAGTCGAGGGCGAGCGCCCACTGAAGGTTCTCGTGGTGGACGATCATCCGGTGAACCTCGAGTTCGCTTCCGAGGCGCTGCGGCGGCTGGGGCACACGGTGCTGACCTCGGCGAGCTCGGAGGATGCGTTGGAGCTTCTCATGACGCGATCGTTCGACGTCGCGTTCGTCGACGTGCAGATGCCGGAGATCGACGGATTCGAGATCACGCGCCGCTTCCGGGCCACGGACAACGGAGCGCGCACTCGAATCGTGGCCCTGACCGGCCACAGCACTCCGGAATACCGCCAGATGTGTCTCGCCGCCGGCATGGATGACGTGTTGACCAAGCCGGTGAGTCAGCCACGGCTGGCGGCAATCCTCGCCGGGCGTACCGCGGACGTAGAAGGCGATTCAATTCTGGAAGCGGTGGGGGGAAACGTGAAGCTGTTGCAACGCGTGCGCGACGCGTTCGCCGCGCAGTCGCCGCGTCTGCTCGGATCGATGCGCGAGTCGATCGCTCAACGCGATGCCGACGCGCTCTATCGCAGTGCCCACACCCTGAAGGGAGCCATCAGCAACTTCGGTTTCGGCGACGCGCTGGACGCGGCGGTCCAGATCGAGAATGCGGGCAAGGAGGGCGACTTCGAGCGCGCCCGCAATGTGATGACCCGGCTGGAAGACGCCGTTCGCGATCTCCAGGAGCGCATGGCCGTCGCCCTGAGCGGCTCGACGCCAGCCGCGGGCGATCAACGCGGCGAAGCCTCGCCTTAGGAGTGCGGCTTGCCCCTCATCCGCCGCTCCGCGGCACCTTCTCCCCGCAAGCGGGGAGAAGGATCTCGAGAGGCAGCGTGGCATCGAGAGCCCTCTCCGCGTGAGCGGGAGAGGGTGGCGCGAAGCGCCGGGTGAGGGCCACGTTTACCCTCAAAGGTTGATTCGGAACTCGAGGCTTTCTCCCGTGGCCAGTCAGACCCTGAACCGGAGCGAGATCGAGGATTCGCTCCTGCGTGGCGACGGCGCCACCTGCCGTGTAGCCGCTCGCCTCCGTCAGAAGTCTGCGCGATGAAGCGATTTCCGACGGTTACGAACTGCGTAGGTCATGTTTTCGGCGAGCGGCGCCGGTTACGAGCCGCTCCGCGTCAATGATCGCGCGGGTGTGCTCACCCTCGCCGATTGGGCCGGCATCATCGAATGCCTGAACCTTGAATCGGAAAAGCTTCCCATCCGGGCCGAGGTAAGTTGCGACGGCTCGCACGTTGCCGCCGATCGGCGTTGCTGCGGTGTGACGGATGTTGAGTGTGACACCAACCGACATCTGCCCCGGCTGCAGCAGCGGCTTCAAGGCACGCGCTGCAGCGAATTCCATCAGTGCCACCATTCGCGAAGTTGCAAACACATCGGGGAAGTCGTCCTGCGCCGATAACGCTTTGGCCGTATCGCTCGGCTGGACGACGAAACTGGCGTCAGCAGTATCGCCGAGGTTCAGCATGGCGACCGAGATATTAGCTTCTCCAGAACGGAGCGATACAGCTCCGCCTCATCCTGCTCAGGGAAATGCCCGAATTCGATTTCACCTCGACCGGCGAGCTTGACGCTGATGTTGTACGTGGGTGGGCCATCGGTCCAATGGTGATCAACGGTGTCCACTCCAGACTTTGTCTCATTCGTCCTCAGGCGCTACAACTCCGGCCGCCTTAGCGTTCGGCTCGCCTGCGACACCCCAAAGCTTCTATGCTTCGACGACACCCTTGAATTTCTCGGCCGGAACCCGTCTCGGGCCGTACGAAATCGTCGCCCTTCTTGGCGTCGGCGGCATGGGGGAGGTGTACCGCGCTCGCGACCCCCGAATCGGTCGCGAGGTGGCAATCAAGGTCTTGCCTGCCTCCGTATCCGAAAATCAGGACCGCTTCCAGCGCTTCCAACAGGAAGCGCGTACCGCGGGGATGCTGAACCATCCAAATCTGCTGATGATCCATGAGCTCGGCCTGCACAAAGACGCTCCCTATATCGTTTCCGAGCTTCTGGAAGGGGAGACACTGCGTGATCGGCTGAGAGCTGGCGCGCTCTCGGTGCAGCGTTCCGTTGACTACGCGATGCAAATTGCGCAGGGACTGGCCGCGGCACATGAGAAACGGATCGTTCACCGAGACCTGAAACCGGAGAACCTCTTCGTGACCAAAGATAGTCGGGTGAAGATTCTCGATTTCGGTCTCGCGAAACTCAGCGTAGCGGAAGACGGGAGGTCCGAAAGCCCGACGATTCGCCACGCCACTGCCCCTGGCTTGGTGTTGGGGACGGCCAGCTACATGTCCCCAGAGCAGGTTCGGGGCGAACAGGTCGACGCTCGGTCCGACATTTTTTCCTTCGGCTCGATTTTCTACGAGATGCTCTCCGGCAAACGCCCATTCACAGGTGACAGCTCCGTGGAGATCATGAATGCGATCCTGAAGGAGGATCCGAAAGACATCAGCGAGTCGGCACCAAACATTACACCGGCGCTCGGCCGGATCGTCCGCCATTGCTTGGAGAAACATCCGGAAGGGCGCTTCCAGTCGGCGCGCGATCTAGCCTTCGACCTCGAGACGATTTCGGGTTTCACTTCGACCACACCGCTGAGGTCCATCCAGCGCAGAATTGCTCCGGGCCTCGTTGTGGGGATCGCATTGATCGTCAGCGCGGTACTTGCTTTTTTCGGCGGGAGACAAACGAAGAAGATCAGTACGCCGACGTTCCACCGACTTACTTTCCGCCAGGGCTCGATCAGCGGAGCGAGGTTTGCGCCGGATGGCCAGAACATCATCTACGCTGCGGCATGGGATCAGAGTGGAAGGGGGTAGCCGAGTTCCGGGTGGTCGGCACCCATTGAGATCTTCGAAACGCGCGCAGAAAGCCCGGAGTCACGTTCTCTTCAGCTGACTCGGGCAGGAATTCTCGCGATCTCCCGCTCGGGTGAGCTGGCCGTTCAACTCGATCGCCGTTTCATCGGCTCCTTCACCTGGATCGGCACGCTGGCGCGGGTTCCTCTGAGTGGAGGGGCGCCTCGGGAGATTCTCGAGGGCGTTCAGGCCGCGGATTGGGATCCGGCGGGCGAGAAGCTCGCAATTATGCGCCGGGTCGGCGGAGAAAACCGCCTCGAATACCCGATTGGGAAGGTGCTCTACAAGACTGCCGGCTGGATAAGTCATCCGCGCATCTCTCCCCGCGGC
>QHVS01000161.1:7891-8323 GCA_003223635.1 Acidobacteriota bacterium
CAATTCAAGGAGATGACGGCGGAACCGTCAACGTGATCGGTGGCGATGGAAAAGTGCGGACACTCTCCACGAGCTTCGGGAGCGTTCTGGGTCTGGCGTGGTCGCCGAACGCGAATGAAGTTTGGTTCAGCGCAGCAAGAACAGGAGTCTCGCGATCTATCTACGCTGTTTCTCTTCGCGGCAAGGAACGTCTGGTTCTCAGCTCCGCGGGCACACTGACGCTTCATGACATCTCGAAGGATGGTCGTTTCCTGGTGACGCAGCACAACGTCCGGATGAGGATCTCCGCGCTGATGGCGGGTGATGCCAGCGAGCGGGATTTGTCCTGGCTCGACTGGGGCCACGTGCGCGATTTTTCTAATGACGGTCGCTTCGTGCTGTCGGACGAGAGCGGAGAGGGGGCGGGGACGAACTACGGCGTTTACCTCCGGA
>QHVS01000161.1:8371-16894 GCA_003223635.1 Acidobacteriota bacterium
CACTTTCGTCCGATGCGAAGCAGGCGCTGGCCATCCGGTCGCTGCCGTCACCTGCGCAAATCTTCAGCTATCCGACCGGAACGGGAGAAGCGAAGCAGATCACGCACGACTCGATCAATCATCAGTGGGCCGGCTGGATCGGGAACGGCTCCCGGATCCTCTTCGCAGGAAACGAGCCCGGGCGAGGATTGCGCTTTTATGTGCAGGACGTGGGAAGGGATCCGCCGAAACCGATCAGTGGCGAGGGGGCGAGCGTGTACGGCAATGCGATCTCGCAAGATGGAACCGTGGTGGCCAGTCCGGCGGTCGATCAGCGAATCGTTCTTTACTCGCTTCAGGGCGGGCCGCCTCGATATCTTCCGGAGTCGTTGACCGGCGCGATCCCTATCCGCTGGAGCGCCGACGGGCGTTCGCTCTATCTGTTCAGGCGAGGCGAAGAACCAATCCGAGTGTATCGATTTCAACTTCTCACCAGCCGACTGGAGATCGCAAAGGAGATTCCCCTGTCGGCCGGCGGGATGGGAGCGATGAATGTGCGCGTCACGCCGGATGGGAAGTCATATGTTCACAGCTACATTCGCGACATCGCCGATCTCTACCTCGTCGAGGAGCACTGACTGCCTCGCTCTAGGTTTTCTGAAGACCTTGGCTTTCATGACGTTTTGAGACGCGTAGTTGGGCTCCATTCCGCATCGCCACCGGTGAAGGTTCATCGATCACGAATAAGTGTGACTCCAGCTAGTCCCCGCCAGCGTTTGCTATCAATCACTCAGCGATCCCGTCCTCAGCGCTCTTGAGATAGAACGAGAGCGATTCCAGGTTGATGCGCAGGTCGACGCTCTTGAGCTTCACCGTTGATTGGAGGCGCAATTGAACGGGGGCGAAGTTCAGCACGGCGTTCACGCCTGCCGCGGCCAGAGAATCGTAGACCTCCTGTGCGGCGTCGGCAGTGACGGCGATGATGGCGATCTCCACCTGACGCTCCCGCACCACGCGCGGCATCTCCGAGTAGGCGAGCACAGGGATCCCGCTGCGGGAGGCGCGCCCGACTTTGTTCGGATCGATATCGATCAACGCGGCGACCTGGAATCCGTTGCCGTTGAATCCGCGATAGTCGGCCAGGGCCATACCGAGGTTGCCCGCGCCGACGATGATCACGTTGCGGGTGCGATCGATGCCCAGCTCGCGGATCAGATGCTCTTTGAGCTGCGAGACGTTGTAGCCGACTCCGCGCGTGCCGAATTCGCCGAAGCAGGCCAGATCCTTCCGGATCTGCGCGGAGTTGAGATGGAAGCGCTGGGCCATCTCATGCGAGGAGACGGTCTTCTGCTGCAGTGACTCCAGGTAAGTCAGGCAGCGCAGGTAGACCGACAATCTGCCCGTGGTCAGCTCCGAGATGACGTCGCGATCGCTCGACAGCCGATTGTGACTCTCGCTCATGGCTTCAGGGGAGCAGCGCGCGCGCAGCCGCGCCGGCCATGGCGAACAGCGGCGTGGGGAAGAGACCAATGACGAAAATGCCGATCATCGTGATGGCCAGTGCACCGGTGGCGAATATCCCGCCCGCTGGGACGATGGCATATCCCTCCGCCGGTTCCTTCATGTACAGATAGTAGACGACGCGCAGGTAGTAGTAGACGGAGACGATGCTGGTGAGAATGCCGACGATGGCGATCGCCAGGTGTCCCGAGTCGACCGCCGTCTTGAAGATATAGAACTTGGCGATGAACCCCGCGGTGGGCGGGAGACCGGAGAGCGAGAACATGCACACCGTCAGCGCCAGCCCGGAGAACGGGCTTCGGAATCCGAGGCCGGCGATGTCGTCGAGCGTCTGGGGATCGTTCTGATTCTTGGCCAGCGTGGAGACGACGCCGAACGCGCCGATGTTCATCAGCGCGTAGGTGATGGTGTACACGGCGATCGCGGCGACTGAATCATCGCGGAGAGAGAGCAGTGCGATGAGCATGTAGCCGACGTGAGCGATCCCGGAGTACGCGAGCATGCGCTTGAGATCGCGTTGGGCGATGGCCGCGGCGTTGCCGATCACCATCGACAGCACCGAGAGTGCGGCGATCATCTTCATCCAGAGGGAGAATTGAAGCATCGGCAACATGGCCGAGAGAAGACGAACCAGCGCGATGAGAGTGGCGGCTTTCGGCGCCACCGACAACCAGCCGGCAATCGGCGAGGGCGCACCCTGATAGACGTCGGGCGCCCATCCGTGGAATGGCGCGGCCGCGAGCTTGAATCCCAGCCCTGACATCAGCAGAACGAAGGCGATGGAGAGCAGCACGTTGTTCGGATCGGCGGTGCTGAAGGCGCGGGCCATCTCCGTGAAGTTGGTCGAGCGCGTCGCACCGTAGAAGAGCGCTGTCCCGTACAGGATGAACCCCGTGGCGAACGCCCCCATCAGGAAGTACTTCAGGCTGGCCTCGTTGGAGACCGGAATCCGGCGGTGATAGCCCACCAGGACGAAGATGCAGATCGACAACAGCTCCAGCCCGAGGATGACGATGAGCAGGTCGAGGCCCTTAGCCATCATCATCATGCCGACCGTGGCCCACATCAGCAGCGCGTAGAACTCGCCTCCTTCGATCCCTTCGCGCTCCAGGTACTCGCGCGCAAAAAGCGTGGCCAGGATCGCGGAGAGAAGGAACGTGATGTCGAAGATCCGCGTGATGCCGCTGATCTCGTACGTGCCGCCGAAGAAGGTTCCCGCGAGGACGAGCTTCTCGGACCACGCTGTGACGATGAACACGATGAGGGCGAGAGGCGCCGTGATTCCGCGCAGGCGCGCGCCGAATGCGCCGAGCAGCATGAGCAGAAGGCCCCCGACGCAGAGGACCAGCTCGGGCAGGATGGCGTTGACCCATCCGGGCTCGATGAGGGGGTGGAGGGTCATTGCCGCGCCTCCGCCAGGCGAGCGGCGAGCGGCGAGCGGCGAGCGGGAGTTTTCGCCAGCATTGCTTTTCCGCTTTCCCGCCCGCGCTCCACCGTGGCAATCAACTGCTCCACGCTCGGCGCCATCTTGCGCAGAAATGTGTTCGGATGAACGCCGATCCACACCATCAGCACGACCAGAGGCACCATGGCCGCCACTTCGTTCCAGGCGATGTCCGGGATGTGTCGGTTCTCATCGTTGACGATGGGACCGAAGAAGACTCGCTGCACCAGCCAGAGCAGATAGATGGCGGCGAGGATCACGCCGGTCGTGGCCACGACGGTCCACACCGGCTGCGTCTTGAACGATCCGGCCAGGATCAGAAACTCTCCGACGAATCCGTTGAGCCCGGGCAGCCCGACCGACGACAGCACGGCGATGACGAAAAACGTGGCGTACAGCGGCATCGTGCGGGCGATCCCGCCGTAGTCGGCGAGCATGCGGGTGTGGCGGCGCTCGTAGACGACGCCGACGAGAAGAAACAGCGCGCCGGTCGACAGTCCGTGATTGACCATCTGCAGGATCGATCCCTCGATGGCCGTCTGATTGATGGCGAAGATCCCGAGCACGCAGAATCCGAGGTGGGAGACAGAGGAGTAGGCGACGAGCTTCTTCATGTCCGGCTGCACCCACGACACCAGCGCGCCGTAGATCACGCCGATCACCGCCAGAGCGATGATCAGGGGACCGTACTTCGCGGTGGCGTCGGGAAAGAACGGCAGCACGAAGCGCAGAAAACCGTAGGTTCCCATCTTCAGCATCACGCCGGCCAGGATGATGGAGCCGCCGGTCGGCGCCTCGACGTGCGCGTCGGGCAGCCAGGTGTGCAGCGGAAAGAGCGGCACCTTGATGGCGAAGGCCAGGGCGAACGCGCCAAACAGAATCGACTGCGTGTGCGGGGGCAGGCCCAGGCCATAGAAGTCAGTGATGGCGAAGCTCCACACCCCCGTTTGGTGGAACTGAAGGAAGCCGAGATAGATGATTCCCAGCAGCATCAGGAGCGAGCCGGTGACGGTGAAGAGGAAGAACTTGATCGCCGCGTAGATGCGGTACGCCCCGCCCCACACGCCGATGACCAGGTACATCGGCAGCAGCGTCAACTCGAAGAAGACGTAGAAGAGGACGAGATCAGTGGCCACGAACACGCCGATCATCGCCGCTTCCATGATCAGGAAGGAGATGACGTACTCCTTCGGATGCTTGTGGATCGCGTTCCATGACGAGAGGAAGACCACCGGCGTGAGAAGCGTGGTCAGAAGCACGAGCCAAAGAGAAATGCCGTCGACGCCGAGCGCGTAACGGATTCCCCACTGCGGGATCCAGGACATCGACTCGACGAGTTGAAACGCCGCGATCCCCTCTTGAAACTGCTGCACCATGGCCAGAGAGATGACGAATGTGGCCAGCGAGACGAAGAGGCCGAGGATCTTGATCGTGTTTGCGGCCGAGCGCGGGAACAGCGCCAGCAAAAACGCGGCGGCGATGGGAAGCCAGATCGTCCAGCTCAGGATGTGGGTCATAGGCGCCCCTCACCTGGCCCTGCGGGCCACCCTCTCCCCGCTTCGCGGGGCGACGGACACTCGCGATCACGGGGCGGGTGAGGGCTCACGCGAAGATCCATATGAATACGATCACTCCCACAAAAAACATCAGCGCGTAGTTGCGTACGTTGCCCGTCTGCAGGAAGCGCAGCAGGTCGCCCACCGCGGCGACGACGTATCCGCCGAGAGCGAGAATGCCGTCGATCAGCGCATCGATGCCGCGCCAGAGGAACCGTGAGAAGCGCTCCAGCGGCGTGACCAACGCTTCGTCGTAGAACTCGTCGACGTAGTACTTGTTCTCCAGTGTGCGAGCCACGGCCGGCGCGCGCCGCTCGAATCGCTCATCCGCTGCCAGGCCGCGGCGTCCGAAGAGGGCGTACGCGAACCACGTCCCCAGAATGGCCACGATCGTCGAAGCAATCATGGCCAGCCATGCGCGCGCGGGCGACACTTCGAAGGTCGGCAACTCCAGCCAATGCTCGAGGAAGTGGTTCACCGTCAGCGCGCCGCCGAGAATCGATCCCGCGGCGAGCACGACCAGCGGCACCGTCATCGTCCACGGCGACTCATGGAGGTGATGTTCCTGCTCCTGCGTCCCTCGGAAGCTCCCGCCGAAGGTGAGGAAGAAGAGCCGGAACATGTAGAACGCGGTGAAAAGGGCAGCGACAGTGCCGATGGCCCAGATCCACACCCCCAGGTCGGGGAAGTACGGGTTGGCCAGGGCCGACGCGAGGATCTCGTCCTTGGAGAAGAAGCCGGACAGCGGCGGGAAACCGGCGATGGCGATCGTAGCGATGAGGAACGTCCAGGCGGTGATGGGGATCTTCTTCCACAGGCCGCCCATCCTGCGGATGTCCTGCTCGCCGCTCATGGCGTGGATGACGGAACCGGAGCCCAGGAAGAGGCAAGCCTTGAAGAACGCGTGCGTGATCAGGTGAAAGATTCCGGCGGTGAACGCGCCGACGCCCACGCCGATGAACATGAAGCCGAGCTGTGAGACCGTGGAGTAGGCGAGCACTTTCTTGATGTCGTTCTGGCGAATGCCGATAGTCGCCGCGAAAATCGCAGTCAGCGCGCCGATGATCGCCACCACCATCAGTGCGTCAGGAGCGAGACGATAGAGCGCGTTCGGGCGGGCGATCATGTAGACGCCCGCGGTGACCATCGTCGCCGCGTGGATCAGCGCGGAGACGGGAGTGGGGCCGGCCATCGCGTCGGGCAACCAGACATACAGTGGAATCTGCGCTGACTTGCCGGTCGCGCCGAGGAAAAGCAGAAGGCAGATGGCCGTGACCAGCCCCGGCTCGACTCCTCCCGATGCGATCTGCGACACCTTGGCAAAGTCGACGGTGCCGAAGTACGCGAACATCAGAAACATCGCCACCAGGAAGCCGAAGTCGCCGATGCGGTTGACGACGAACGCTTTCTTTCCTGCCGCCACGGCGAAGTCTTTGTCGTAGTAGAAGCCGATGAGCAGATACGAGCAGAGACCGACGCCCTCCCAGCCGACGAACATCACCAGGTAGCTGCTGCCGAGGACCAGGACGAGCATTTCGGCCAGGAAGAGATTCAGGTACGAGAAGTAGCGCCAATAGCCTTCTTCGTGCGCCATGTAGCCGACCGAGTAGAGATGGATCAGAAAGCCGACCCAGGTGACCACCAGCAGCATGACGATGGATAGCGGATCGAGCTGGAAAGCGAGATCAGCTCCCACGCCGCCGCTGCTGATCCAGTTGTAGACCACGTCGACGTGGCGATCGCCGTTCGGATATTGATGGTGGTATTGGAGGACAGCCACCGTACCGGCGACGGCGGAGAGGAACGAGGAGAGCGGTCCGACGAGGGAGACGAACCCGTTACCCAGCCGCTTGCCGAACAGGCCGTTCAGCAAGAAGCCGAGCAGAGGCAGCGCCGGGATGAGCCAGAGGTGGTTCAGCATCTACGGGCTTTTTTCTCCTCACATCGGCCGATGCGAGGAGTGCCCGCATCAGCCGTTATCGATCTTCGTCTTCGCCGCGAACGCGATCCTGGTAATCCTCGGAGGACGCCGGATCCAGCTCCCATCGATGTTCGTCGCGACTCTGCTCTTTCTCTCCGACCTTCAGTTCCTCGTCGTCGTTGTACGTGACGCCCATCGCCCGCCCGAGCAAGTCGACCTCGGACTGATCGGGTGTGGGCGTACTGCCGACCGGCGTCTCGTCGCCGGCAAACTGCGCCGCCTCCCAACGCACGTCCGGATCGCCGCCGGTGACATCCGGATCGGCTCCCGGATTCTCCCTCAACTCGTGCTGCAACTTGGCGGATCCGGCCGCGATATCGGGAATCGGCGGCTCGATACGGTCGTCGATCCCGTCCCGGTTACGGTCCACCCGCTCGTCTTCTTTCCAGTCAATGAGCTTGTCGGTCTTGTCCATTTTTCGCTCCTGGTCAGCGAAAAATGCGACCTTTGTGCCGTCACCACCGCATCAGGTTCGCCTCATCGACATCAATCGTGGCTCGGTGGTGAAAAAGGGATATGAAAATCGCCAGCCCCACAGCGGCCTCGGCCGCAGCGATGGCCATCACGAAAAAGACGAAGATCAGGCCGTGGATCTGATGGAACTGCCGCGCATACGCGAGGAATGTCAGGTTGACGGCGTTCACCATCAGCTCGATCGACATGAAGATGGTGATGCCGTTCTTGCGCGTCAGAACGCCGCAGACACCGATGGCGAAGAGGATGGCGCTGAGGATCAGGAACCAGTGGGTCGGAATCATGTGCGCTCCTCCATCCGAACCCCGCTGAGCAGCAGCGCTCCGACGATCGCCGCGAGAAGAAGAATCGAAACCATCTCGAACGGGAAGATGTACGCCTCGAACAGCCTGATCCCGACAGTGCGCGCGTCGGCGATGAATGGGCCGGCAGGCAGCTCCATCACCGCGTATTTCGAGAGGTAGTAGACGAGGCCAATGCCGAACGCCGCGCTGCCGGCGTATCCGAGGAACTGCTGCAGGGGCCGCGTCGGCTCCTCGCTCTGCTTCTGCAGATTGAGAAGCATGATGACGAAGAGAAACAGGACCATGATCGCGCCGGCGTAGACGATCACCTGCAGTGCGGCGAGGAACGGCGCCTCCAGGAGCACGTACATCACCGCGAGCGCGAAGAATGAGGCCACCAGCGCCAGTGCGCCGACCACCGGATTGCGGTGCAGCACCACCATCAGCGCGAAGATCACAGCGACGGCGGCGAAGAAGAAGAAAACGGCGTATTCGATCATCAGAGTTGCTGGGTTGCTAAGTTGTTGGGTTGCTGAGTCGTCGTGCAGCGCAGCACTGAGCAACCGAGCAACTCAGCAACCAAGTAACCATCTCAGATCCATCTCCTGGCGATAAAGAACGCCACCAACACGATATTCACGAACGCGAGCGGCAGAAACACCTTCCAGCCCGCGCGCATCAGGATGTCGTACTTCAACCGTGGAATCGTCCAGCGGATCCACACGAAGACGAAAAGAAGAAAGCTCACCTTGACTAGGAAAGCGATCGCCGACAGCAGAAAACCGAGGAATGTCGGCGGCTCGTTGTACCAGGGGATGTCCCATCCGCCGAGGAAAAGGGTGGTGATCAGGGCGGACATCGTGGCCATGGCGATGTACTCGGACATGAAGAACAGCGCGAACTTCATGGACGAGTATTCGGTGTGGTATCCGGCCACCAGCTCCGCTTCTGCTTCGGCGAAATCGAAGGGCAGCCGGTTCGTCTCGGCGAATGCAGCGACGGTGAACACGATGAAGCTGAGCCACATCGCCGGCGAGAGGACGTTCCAGGCCGGCAGCTTGATCGTGTCGAAGAGAACGAAGTAGCCGGTCTGCTTCCACACGACGTCGGTCAGCCGGAGCGATCCGGCCACCATCAGCGCGCTGATCGCGGCCAGCGTCAACGACAGCTCGTAGGAGATCATCTGCGCCGAGGCGCGAATGCCGCCGAACAGCGAATACTTGTTGTTCGACGACCACCCGGCGGTGACGATTCCGTACACGCTGAGCGAGGCGAGGGCGAAAA
>QHVS01000162.1 GCA_003223635.1 Acidobacteriota bacterium
CCCGAGATCGCAGATCAGATTCTTGTAGCCCTGAATGCGCGCAACCGGCAGCTCTTCGATGTCTATCGACTCACGCTGTCGACGGGAGCGCTCGTGCTCGACACGCAGAATCCCGGCGACGTGGCCGGTTGGGTGGCCGACAGCAATCTCAACATTCGCGGCGCGCAGGTGGTTACGCCTGACGGCGGAACGGAGATTCGCATTCGCGACAACGCCCAGAGCCCATGGCGGACCTGGTTGAAAGCCGG
>QHVS01000163.1 GCA_003223635.1 Acidobacteriota bacterium
CAACTGGAAAGTCATCGATCCGGCGGTGAAGGCCGACTTCGAAGGGATCGCCAAGCTCGATCCGGGTGATTTTCAGGTCATCAATCGCGATCACGCCAATCGCACCTGGCTCGTCGCCTTCACCTCGGATCGCGGTCCGATCAAGTACTACTCGTGGGATCGCGACGCGAAGAAGGGGACTTATCTCTTCTCCGCCCAGCCGAAGCTCGAAGGGCTGCAGCTCTCCGAGATGAAGCCGGTGGTGATCACCACGCGCGACGGGCTGAAGATGAATGCGTACCTCACGCTGCCCGCCGGCCTGCCGCCGAAGAACCTGCCGATGGTGCTCTTCGTCCACGGCGGTCCGTGGGGACGGGACGTGTGGGGCTACAGCAGCTACGCGCAATGGCTATCCAATCGCGGATATGCCGTCTTGCAGCCCAACTTCCGCGGCTCGACCGGGTATGGGAAGAAATACCTCCACGCCGGTGACAAGCAGTGGGGGCTCAAGATGCACGATGATCTGATCGACGCGGTCAATTGGGCCGTCAAGCAGGGGTACGTCGACAAGAATCGCGTGGCCATCATGGGCGGTTCTTACGGCGGCTACGCAACGCTGGCCGGTATGACTTTCACGCCGGACGTCTTCTCCTGCGGCGTCGATATCGTCGGCCCTTCGAATCTGAAGACGCTCATCGCGGCGATCCCACCGTACTGGAAACCGATTCGAGCCATGTTCGACGCGCGCATGGGCAACGTCGATGACCCGAAGGATGCGGATCTCATCCGCAACGCCTCGCCGCTGTTCAAGGCCAATCAGATCAAGAAGCCGCTGCTCATCGGACAGGGAGCGAACGATCCGCGCGTGAACAAGGCGGAGTCGGAGCAGATCGTGGAGGCCATCGAAAAGAACGGCGGCGCGGTGACGTATGTGATTTACAGCGATGAGGGCCACGGATTCGCGCGGCCGGAGAACCGGATCGACTTCAACGCCCGCGCCGAAACCTTCCTCGCTCAATGCCTGGGCGGGCGTTCCGAGCCGTTGCCCTGTGAACGCATTCCGGGATCAACGGCCACGGTGCGTGTCGTGAGCGCCAAAAAGTAGCGCCGCCCCTCACCCTAACCCTCTCCCCGCAAGCGGGGAGAGGGAACTCGCGAGGGAGCGGCAAGTCGAGAACCCTCGCCCCGCGAAGCGGGGAGAGGGTGGCGCGCAGCGCCGGGTGAGGGGCGTTACTTGCGCTCCCGAAAGAATTTCTCCAGCCGATCGGCGACGTGCTCGGCGTGCCACTGCTCGGCCACTTCACGCCCGCGCACGCGCAGCCGCTGCCGGAGATCGGCGTCGCTGAGCAGCTCGATCAACTTCTCTCCGAATTCCACGGCGTTTTCCTCCGGCGCGAACAGCGCGTAATCGCGGCTCTCGTCCCAGGCGAGAAACGAGGGGATCGATGTCAGCACAGTCGGAATGCCCGAGGCCAACGCCTCCGCTGCGGGGAGGCCGAATCCCTCTTCGCGGTGATTCGGAGCGATGAGCACGTCGCAGGAGTGCATCAGCCGCGTCATCTCCCGCGAGTTGAGGGCCACGTGGAACTCCTGCACGGAGTCGAGCGGCTCCTCGCGCGATGGTGTCCACGGCGAGACGCGCACCAGATCGACCTTCTGATGAAACCACCGCGCGTGCGCGACGGCTCCGTAACCCTCATCGATTCCTTTCATGTCGGCCTGCGATTGCCCGGAAAGGAGAACGCGCAGCGGTTCGTTCTCCCGCGGCGTCCGCGATCGGTAGAACTCCTCGTCGACGATCTGCCCGATGTAGGTCACATCGTCGGTGAACTGCTGGCAGATCGGGATCAGCGCTTTCGATACGACGAGCTTCGGCAGCGGCAGGCGATAGGCCGCCTCGATTTCGCTGCGCATCGGCTGGTACGCGGTGAACGCTCCTTCGTAGCCCTGGCAGAGGTGGACGGCCCGTTCTCGCGCGATGTCCCACGCCGGTCCGACGGTGAGCCAGAACGTGCCGACGACGAAGTCGTCTTCGGAGGCGTCGTACTCATGGAAGTCGCTGACGTAGATCCATTCGCCGCGCGAAGTCCGCCACGTGAGAGGAAGCCCCTTGGTCACCAGCCGCACTCGATGACCGCGCGCCACGAGCGCGTCAGCCTGCGCGAGCTGGACGCGGATCCCGCCGGAGAGGGCCGTATCTTCGAGCAGGCAGGCGACGCGCAGCGGTTCCGGCATTCAGCGATTCTGGGCGACGACGTAGTACCCGGCCGGGTTCAACTCTTCTTTCGACCATCCGCCGCGCGCCGCGTCGAGCAGGCGAAACAACTCCTCCCGCCCGCGGGTCACCACTGTCTCCTGCGGCGCGATCTCCACGATCGTCCAGCCGGCGATGGTCATCATCTCCTCGATCGACTGCCGGGTGAAAAAGCGGAGATGCCCGACGCACGTCAGCCCCATATACACGTAGTCGAAGCGGCCATGCAGCAGATCGGCGATCACCGCGGCATTGGCCACGTTGGGAACGCTCAACAGAAGATGGCCACCTGGCGCGGAGACGTGACGAAGGTCGGTGAGAAAGGTCCAGGGCTCGTCGAGATGCTCGACGATATCGCCGCCGATGATCCAGTCGAATTTCTCTTTGAGGATGGAGACGATCTCCCGAGCGTCGCCGCAATAGACGTCGTCGATTCGCTTGCGGGCCACCGCTGCCGCCTTCGGATCGAGCTCGATTCCGACGACGCGACATTTCTGTCTGGCCTTCAAGGCCGCGCCGAGGGGAGCCTCGCCGCAGCCGAACTCGAGGACGGACTTCGCCTCGGGGCTGATGCGCGCCAGCAGATCTTCCCGATGCTGCCCGCGGAGCGAGCTCCAGCGGTGGATGTAGTCGCTTCCCGAGAGAACCACCGCCCGCCCGGCTAGCGCGCGGCGCGGGGGATCATCGATGTCGTCGAGAAATGCGCTGCGGCAAAGATACGCCGCCGGATCGGACGTATCCCATTCGACGAGGTCGGGATCTCCGCCGCTCTTCTGCATCTCGGCCATGATCTGCTGCAGCTCGCGGAGGGTCAGATACGGAGCGGGCGGATTCCGCCGCTGCCGCGGATGAGCGGCCTCATTGCTGATGGGCAGCGCGGCCACTACCTCGCTGGTATGGACCAGGAGATCGCGCAGGCGCGCGGCCAGGCGTCGCGGCGGGATGAGGAGCGGATCGGTGATGATCAGGGCGTGGTCGCTCTCGATCATCCCCGACGCGACCGACGCCGGCTCTTCCGGGTCGTAGTAGGCGAACTCGATGTCCTCTTCGCGCCGGAGCAGCATTTCGCTCTGCCAACTGGCGTACCGCTCCTCGATCGCCGGGTGATCGAACCGGGGGAAAAGGACGGCGATCATTGATCTCTGTTTCCCATTTAGACCTGTCTGCTGTCAAGAATGCAGAATGATGAATGCAGAATGCAGAATTGAGAAGCCGCGTTTGCTTCTGCATTTTGCATTTTGCATTCTGCATTCTGCATTGGTTAGACAGCTTGCCTGCCAAGTCCGTATAGTCTGCGAGTATGCCTTCCTCCGTCGCCGCCGACCTGCGCCTCAATCCGTTCTTGCATGTCGACGCCGACCGGATCTACAACCCGCACACCGATCGGGCTCTGGTGAGAGGGGACGAGGAATTCGCGCTGCTGCGCTCGTTCATCGACGGCGGCGCGCCGCATGAGGCCCTGGAGAGCGGGGGATGGATCGTTCGCGACGACGTGTCGCGGCGCTATCACCTGAAGATCGTCTCGCTGGAGACGATGACCTCCTGCAATCAGAAGTGCTACTTCTGCCCCGTGTCGATTGCACCGCGCGCGGACGACTCGATGCCGATGGAATTCCTCGAGGCGGTGGTCGAGCAGTTGTCTGCGTACCGGGCCACGATCGAGAGCGTCTTTCTTCAGAGCTACAACGAGCCGACGCTCGACCGTCGTTTCGTCGATCAGTGTCGCACGCTCTTCGCCGCCGATCTGCCGGTGGCGGTCCTGAGCAACGGGACGGGCCTCACGCCGCAGAGAGTCGACGCGCTGGTGGAGTCCGGGCCGCTGCGCTACATCTGCATCAACCTGTCGACGCTCGATCGGGAGCGTTATCAGAAAGATCGTGGCGGGGATCATGTCGCCCTCGTGCTGCGCAACCTCGATTACGCCGGCCAGCTGCATCTGGCCGATTCGATGTCCATCGTCGTACTGGGCATCGGCGACGAGACGCATGGACGCGACTACGAAGAGATCCGGGCGCGTTTCGCCGGCACGCGATTCGACGTCCAGTACCACGTGGTCATGGACCGCGCCGGCTGGTTGGATATCGGGCTCAAGCCGCCGGCGAAAAAGCAGAATCTGGCCGGATGCAACAACGTCGGATCGCGGCCGCTGCAGCATCTGCACATCACGCCGCGCGGAAAGTGCGTCCTCTGCTGCGAGGACTACGACGAGCGCTATGTGGTCGGCGATCTGAACCTGAACAGCATCGATGAGATCCTGCGCGGCGACGAGATCGTCCGCCTGCGGCGATGGATCTACGGCATCGAAGAGGCCCCGGCGGATTTCATCTGCAGAAACTGCGTCTTCGCCCGGGAGCGCTAGTTCCCTTCACACTTGAAGACGGGACGCACCTCGTCGTAGCGTTCAGCGCCGATGAGGTAGACGCGCTTCTGCTCCGCGGCGACATGGCGCAGGAAGTCGGTCTGCTGCGGGGTGAACTGGCTGGCATGAATCTCAGTGTTTTGCACCAGATAGTTCCAGCTCGATTGAGCGTCGATCGATACGGCGTCCGGTGTCGCGGCGGAAAATGCGAATCCGTTTTCCAGGAATTGAACCGCCGTCTCCAGAAGCATGACTTGGGGCGCGACCGTGCCGGATTGCGTCAGCGCTTCGAGGACGAGCGCACCGACCGCGCGATGCGCGGGATGACAGGTCGAGCCGTGCCGCGGGTCGAACGTATACAACACGGTCGGATTGGCCGCGGCGATGACCGCGCGAATGCGCTCCAGGAGTGCGTCGCGCGAGCCCGCCTCGCCGCTCCACGTTTCGACGACGCCCGATAGGACGTCACTGAGGCTCCACAGCGTCAGTTGCGCATGGAGCTCCGCCGCGGCCTGCTGCATCTCTGCAGCGCGGACAGAACCGAGATCAGGTCCGCAGCCGCTCGGAATCGCGCATCCGCCGCGCTCGCCGCGCGTGAAGACGAGCAGCGTGCAAACCGCGTTCTGCCTCGCACACGCCGGCCCCAGGATCGGAGCGACAAGCGTCTCATCATCGGGATGCGCTCCGATCCAGAGGATGCGCGCCGCGGGCGCCTGCCGTACCGCATGTACGCGCCCGGTGGCAATCCACGGGAGCGCCAGCAGCAGAATGGCGATCGCCTTTGCCATTGCAATTCGTACGGTTCGGGCGGTGAAAGCGTTTGCTCACACTCCGCCACGATGCAGGCGCCTTGCGTCGCAATCTGACCGTAATCTTCTCCACCACCAACACTTCCTTTCACGGCCACCCGCGATCCACTGACCTCGGCTCCGGGCGATCTGTGGCGCACGACACAATCTTCATTTCGTGATGCCTTAAAATCGAAGCATGTTGAAACGTGGTTTGGCGCTCCTTTGCACCCTCGGAGTGATCATCGGATGCGATCGCGGACGTTCCGCAGCCTCGGGGAAGCCAAGCGTTAAGAAGGTCATCCCGAGCGATGCGCGCAACGCGAAGGTCGACACCGTCATTCACCCCGCACCCCGATTCATCGACGAGTCTCTTCTCGGAGCGCAGGTCGGCGCCGACGGCAAGGTGACCGGCGAGAGCAAATCGTTTCGGCAGGGGCAGCCGATTTATCTGACCATGGTCCTCACGGAGTCGCCCCCCGGATTGCAGACCCGCGCGGTGTGGCACGATCCGAAGGACAAAGTGATTCGTACGGATCAGAAAAACATGAATGGCGCGAAGGTGGCGACGTTCAAACTGAGCGAGGTCAAGCTGAAGCCCGGCAAGTATCACGTGGTCGGCTATTGGGGCGGCAACATCGCCGCCGACAGGACCTTCGAGGTCGTCGCCGCCTCCGGCAAACGGAAGAAGTAATCACGGCGATGACGGCCATGCCCGACAGCGAGTTTCTGATTCCTCTGTTTCCTCTCCCGAACCTCGTCTTCTTTCCGCGAACGCGGTTGCCGCTGCACATTTTCGAACCGCGCTACCGTCAGATGGTGGCCGACGCGGTGGCGTCCGACCAAAGGTTCGGGATCGTGCTGTTGCGGCCGGGCTGGGAAACGGATTACTTCGGCGCGCCGGCCATCCACGCCTGCGGCACGCTCGGCCAGATCGAGCAGGCCGTGCCGCTGGATGACGGCCGCTACAACATCCTGGTGCGCGGCGAGGTGCGTTTCCGCGTCGTCGGCGAGGTGTCGCGCCAGCCATACCGGATGGCGCGGGTAGTCGCGCAGCCGGAAGTCGACCGCAATGCCGAGGCGTCGTATGCGCAGCGGACACGGCTGGCCGAGCTGTCGCAGCAATACCTGGAGCATCTCCCCGATCAGGTCGCAGTGCCGGAGATCGAAACGGTCGGCCTGGAAGCGCTCACGAACGCGTTGATCATGTCGCTCAACATCGACGTCCAGGAGAAGCAGAAACTGCTGGAGATCGACGATCTCATCGCCCGGGCGGAGGAGATTGGCCGTGAGCTGCAGAACCGCATCGAGAGCCTGCGCTTCCTCAAGCCGTACCGCCGCGGCGGGGACGCAAATCACAACTGACGCCCCCTCACCCGGCGCTTCGCGCCACCCTCTCCCCGCTGCGCGGGGCGAGGGCACTCGAGATCCTTCTCCCGCGTGAGCGGGAGAAGGTGCCGCGAAGCGGCGGATGAGGGCCGACGCTACGACAAAGCCGCGATTAGCTCTTCCCTCGTGAACGGCTTGGCCAGAAATCCATCGGCCTTTACTTCCACGGCGACGTCGCGCGACTGCTGCGAGTCATCGCCGCTGACGATGATGACGCGCGGCGGACGCGCACTGTCGCTCTTCAGCTTCTGACAGAGTCGTGAGCCGCCGTAATTCGGCAGGATCAAGTCGACCAGCACGACGTCGAACGCCTGCCGCCGCGCCAACTGCAGCGCTTCTTCGCCCGTCGCGGCCTCGGCGAGCTCGTACTGCGCGTCGCGAAGAAAGACCTTGATCAGGCGGCGGATGTGAACGTCGTCATCCACGACGAGCAGTCGGCCGGGCACGGCGGTCATTCTATCGAGAACCAGCGGTCGGCAAGTCGAATCACTTCATCGCGCTCGACGCGTGTATGCCCCAGAAGAAACTGACCGGCGGCCGGCGTGCGAGCGAGTGACAGCGACGTCTCCAGCAGCGCCGGCCGCGACAGAAGGAAAGCCACGCGGCGACTCCACGCGACGCGCGGCCCGAAGAACGCGCGGTGCTCCTGGCGATACTCGTCTTCAACGCGACGGCGATGGCCGTTGGCGAGGGCCCGAGCGATGAACGGTGCCGCGACCAGCGCCGACTGAATGGCCATGGCCATGCCATTCCCGGTGAGAGGATCGATGATGCCCGACGCGTCGCCGATCATGAAGATGCTGCCCTCGACGGCTGAGCGCGCGCGAAAGATCACCGGCTCCGACGACAGAAATCCCTCCTGAGCCGGCGTGTAGCGCCCGTACATGGCGTCGAGTTGCGGTTCTTCCTCGCGGATCTGCTCGACGAACGCCTCCCACCGACCCTTGTGGCCGGCCAGGCGGCTGGCATGAACGAGACCGCAGATGTTGGTTTCATCACGCTCGATCGCGGAGACGCCGAGGTAGCCGCGGTCGAACGAGTAGAGCTCGATGATGTGCGGGTCGCGCGGGCCGCGGTAGTGACGTTTAAAACCGAAGTGCCGATGCGCGCGATCGCGAGCGAAGGCACGCCCGAGTTGTGCGTCGAACCGCCCCCACCGCCCCCACGCCCCCACCACCACCCGGGCGGCGATCTCGCCGCGATCTGTGACGATCCGGTCGGCCGCGACGTCCATGACGGTCGATCCCTCGAACGCTTGTGCACCGCACGCGACGGCGTGCCGGAAGAGCAGCGAATCCAGCAGCATTCGCGAGATGCCGCGGGCCGGATGAGGGAAGTCGAACTCATATGTGCGGCGGCGGCCTACGACGCGGCAGCGATCGATCGTTGGCGCGGCGCTCAGGTCGATCCCAAATGCCTCGAGGATCGGCAGCGCGTCGTAGGAGAGAAACTCGCCGCAGAGTTTGTCGCGCGGAAAGGTGTCGCGATCGGCGAGCGCCACGCTGTAGCCGCGGCGGGCCAGAAGCGCGGGGCCAGAAGCGCGGCCAGCGTCGATCCGGCCGGGCCGCCGCCGACGATGGCGACGTCTACCGCCACAAGAGCAATCCGAATCGGAACGGCCAGGCGCGCACCGCTTCGAGGCGGCGGGCCCTGACCCGCGCACCGATCTCCCGCGCCTCAGCAATCGTGTAGCCGCGTCGTATCGACGCCGGAGCATCGTTGCGAGTGATGCGCCCGACGACGCGCAGCGCGGCCATCGCCTTCACCACCGCCAGCGGCACGTAATGCCGGCGCGTGTCGTTCACGATCGCACCGCGACGGGCCACTCTCAGCGCCTCGCCGAGAATCGTCGCGTTCTCCTCCGGCGCGAAGTGATGGAAGAAGTGCGCCGATGTGACGACGTCCGCGGCGCCGTCGCGAAAGGGGAGTCGTGTCGCATCCCCGACGACTCTTTGTGCGCGCGAGCCATCGCGGAGATAGAGCAGATGTCCGATGTTGACGTCCATGCCGACCGCCAACAGGTCTCTGTAGTCGCGCAGCGAGTCGAGCAGATCCGCTGTTCCGGCGCCGAGGTCGATGATCACGAGCCGTTCGCTTCGATCGGGCGCCATGCGCCGCAACAGGCGCCGATAGACTCCGGTGCCGCCGAAGTAGCGATTAAATCGGCGAAGATCGCGAAGCGATCGCTCCATGTCCGCGCGCGGAGCGTCGTGCTCGTCGAGTAGCTCGGGCACGTCGATGCGACGCGGCGTGAAGAGTGGCACGGGGCTAACGGTACAACGGTTAACGGTTAACGGTGCCAGAGGCTCTGCCACCGTTAACCGTTATACCGTTAACCATCAACGCGCTTGAGGACCAACGCAGAATTCTTCGAGCCAAACGCGATTGTGTTGCACACGGCCACTTCCACGTCGGCGCGCCGCCCGACATCGCTCACGTAATCGAGATCGCACTCGGGATCGGGATCGTTGAGGTTGATCGTCGGCGGGAGAACGCCGTCGCGCAAGGCCATGAGCGTCGCAGCGACGCCGGCAGCGCCGCAGGCGCCCTGCGGATGACCGATCA
>QHVS01000380.1 GCA_003223635.1 Acidobacteriota bacterium
CCAATGCTTCGTCGTTGAACTTCCGGGCAGCTTCATAGTGTTTAGCCCCCAGTTCCACGCGCGCCAGATTGGCCACCAGGTACTCCACCGAGCGGCTATTCAACTCGCGCGCGATGGCCAGGGCCTGGCGGTAATAGTCGCCGGCACGCGAGTACTGATCCTGCGCGTAGTAGGCGTTCCCGAGCTGGAGCAGCGCGGTGACTCGATCGTTCTTGCGTCCCAGCCGCGCGCTCTCCGCATCGACATCGACCAGCGCGGCGATCGCCGCGTCGTAGTCACCGGTGGCCACGCGAAGCCATCCGAGGTTCAGGCGGATGACCAGCGCCAGAAGAGAGTCGTTCGACGCCTGGGCGATCGACAGGGCGCGCTCGTTTGCGTCGATGGCCTCATCGAATCGCTCCTGCTGCCCGCGCAGCCTGGCCAACGTCGCCCACGCCCTGGCCTCGACACGCGCATCCGCGGTGCGTCGAGACAGCGGGATCAACTCGCGGAGATCGCGATCGGCCGATTGCCAGTCGTGCGCACTGATCTCGATATCCGCCTTACGTTACGAGCGAGAACGCTTCCCAGAAGCGCGCGCCGATGCTGGCGTGCGATGCGCTCCGCCCGTTGCAAAGACACTTTTGCGGCCGGGGAGTCAGCGCAGCGAGACTGCGCGGTGGCCAGCGCGAGGAAACGATTGACGGCGACCTCCCGGCGACGAAGGCGCTCGGGCAGGTCGATGGCGGCGATGTACTGCTGAGACTCGCGGCAATTCGCCAGACCGTTGAGCACCTCGCCCCGAAGCACGCGAAGCGACCACAACGAATCCGATTTGCTGCCGGCGAAGCGGAGCAGCGCATCGTCGATCGCTGCCTGCGCGGCCTTCAGATCGCCGCGGCGCAGTATGGCGCGTGCGTTCTCATAGGCCGTCTCCTCCGGAGTGGCCGCCCATCCGGCCGAGGCAGCGACGAAAAGGAGAAGGGCAAGCCTAAGTGGCCGGCGGAATTTCTGCGCCGTTCCCTTCGCCGCCGCCCACGGTTCCCGTGCCGGCGTTTCCGCAGCCCAGTTCGATCCGCAGCATGTTGATGCGGCGATATCCACGTTCGATGATCACCTCGCCGATCACAATCCTACCGAAGCCCGGCACGAAGACCGCATTTCGAGAGCAACGAATCCCTGAGAGTGCGAAGCGCGGGTTGAACAGATTCTTTCGCTCGTCATCGCTCAATGCCTGGCAGCCGGCGATACGCTCGACGATGGAGGTGACGATCAGACCTTTCTCGGCGCTGCCGTGTGCGTAGCATTTGCCGGCGTCACGTCCGCCCTTGACGAAGCGGTCGAACGTGGGGTGTTCCGCGAAGAGCTCTGTTCGGAATGTGAGATCGATCGGCTGGCAGGCGATTCTCAGCCCGTGAATGCAGCTTCCGGTCAGCGTCACCTCGCCTTCCTCGATCGTCTCGTCGCGCGCCTCGCCCCGTGGCCGATGGACCGACGCCACGCGCATGGTCACCAGGTCTGCTTCGATGACATTCAGAAAGCGAAAGTTCCGCACGGCAACCGTGGCCACGCTGTGGTGCGAGCCATCCGGGTCCTCCGATCCGACTGCGTAGGCCGATGCCTCATCGAATGTGATGATGTTCTGATAGTCGAAATTGCGGACGGTGGAGAACGCCTCACCGCCCGTCGGAGCCAGTACGGCCATGGCCTGCGTGGGGATGGTGGCCTTGCTGGGATGATCGAATTGTGCGGCGAAGCCGAACGCGCTGCCGCGATAGAGATACGTCCGCCCTTGTGTGAATGACATGACCGTTCTCCTTTGCCGTCAGTTCGAAGAAACGACTACCGAGTAGCTGGCCACCGGCGAACGCTTTCCGTTGGCCGCCATCCCGAACACCACCAATCCGTATTTCCCGGGATGCAGGACTCCACCGGGAATATAGATCGTCAGCGTCTCGTGCGCAGCCCCTCCGCTGACCGGAATGGCAAATCGAGCCGTTCCGGAGGGGTCCTGAATTTCGATGCGGTAGTTCGGGTAGGGGGGGTCGGGTGGGATGTCGAGGTAGAGGGCGAATGGCTGACCGGCGTGCTCGATGGCGACCTGATTGGCGCCGCGGGTCCCCATCGTGAGCAGAGAATAGGACCGAAGGACCTGCGGATTCGGAGCGCGGCGCAGGGCCGCGTTCTGGTAGCCGAGAAACACCACTGCGAGAGCCGCAGCCGCCGCGAGCGCCCAGGGGATCGCCGCCGTTCGCGGTCGAAATCCGACGACGCTGCCGGCCCTTTGGCTGCGCATCGCGCGAAGGCTGTCGATCATCGCCGATCCGTCGCGAACCTCTTCCGCGCAGGCCGGGCAGCCGAAGTAATGCTCTTCAAACGCGAACCGCTCCTCTTCCGTCATTTCGTCGAGGAGGTATCGCGCTGCTGCCATTCTGTCGGTCGCCTCCGCGTGCTCCATGGCTATCTCTCAGTCCGTAGTGTTGTTTTCGGCCTGCTCGTTTCAGGGGCCGCCCGCTCGTATGCGGCGCGGAATTTATCTTTGGC
>QHVS01000381.1 GCA_003223635.1 Acidobacteriota bacterium
ATACTTCATCGCTCGCGCGCTGGAAAATCACCTTTCGAAAAAGCGGATCCTCGAGCTCTATCTCAATGTCGTGGAGATGGGCGAGCGCGTCTACGGAGCAGAAGCGGCCGCACAAGCCTACTTTCACGCGTCAGCGTCCGCTCTATCTCCGCAGCAAGCGGCGCTGATCGCCGGCTGTTTGCCCAATCCACGCGAAATGAATCCCGGCGCGCCGAATTCACGCCTGCGCTGGCGCCAGCGGATGATCCTCTCGAGGATGCGCCGATGGGGCTACGTCGTCGAGCAGCTTACCGAGAAGAGGCCACCGGCGCCTCCGCCGGCCACGGAGACAGTCGAGGAGCCGCCGCCAACGGAGACGACGGATACTACACAGACGGAAACGACGAGCACGCAGTGATCGGGCGGGTGGCGGCCTTGGGAGTGCGGTGCCTTGGCACCGCCTTCAAAAAGCGGCGGCAAGCCGCCGCACTCCGAAGGCCACCGCACTCCAGATCATGCCATCCGCGTGCCGCTCTCCGGCTCGAAGAAATGCAGGCTCTTCGCGTCGAACGTCAGATCGATGGGGCGTCCGATCTGCGGCATGTCTTGCGGCGGGACGCGGGCCACGATCTGATTTCCTCCGGCGGTGGCGTAGACGAAGACCTCGTTGCCGACCGGCTCGATGAGGTCGAGGGTGAACGTCGCCGACGTGCCGTTGCGGCCGATCATGATGTGTTCGGGGCGAATGCCGAGGACCACCGGGCCTCGTTTGGCGATCTGACGGACGGGAAGCGCGATTGATCCATCGTTGGCTACGAAGCGTCCATCGTCCACGCGCCCCTCGATGAAGTTCATCGGCGGGCTGCCGATGAATCCGGCCACGAAGCGATTGGCCGGGTGCCGATACAAATTGAGCGGCGTATCGATCTGCTGGATACGTCCGGCATCGAGCACCACGATGCGTTGGCCGAGGGTCATAGCCTCGATCTGGTCATGGGTCACGTAGATCATGGTGGCGGTGAGGCGTTGATGCAGGCGGGCGATCTCGGCGCGCGTCTGCAGGCGCAGCTTGGCATCGAGATTGGAGAGGGGCTCGTCGAGCAGAAACGCGGCCGGCTCGCGCACCAGCGCGCGACCGAGCGCCACCCGCTGCCGCTGTCCCCCTGAGAGCTGCCTCGGCTTTCGGGCCAGAACGGTCTCCAGACCGAGCATGGATGCTGAGCGACGCACGCGCTGGTCGATCTCTTCCTTCGATAGATGACGCAGCTTCAGGCCGAAGGCCATGTTGTCGTAGACCGACATGTGCGGATAGAGCGCGTAGTTCTGAAAGACCATGGCGATGTCGCGCTGCTTGGGAGGAACGTGAATCGGATTGTGCGGCGTGTGATCGCTGCGCTGGAAGACCATGGCCACGTCGCGCTGCTTGGGAGGAACATCGTTCACCACGCGATCGCCGATGGTGATGGTGCCGCTGGTCACAGTTTCCAGGCCGGCGATCATTCGCAGCAGCGTGCTCTTGCCGCAGCCGGACGGACCCACCAGCACCATCAGTTCGCCATCGTGAATGTCGAATGTCGCATTCTCGACGGCTACGAACCCGTTGTCGTAGACTTTGCGGACGCCTGCGAGCGCCACACGCGCCATCGCGAACCCTCTCGGGCGCGCGAGTATGACACACGACAACACGTTTCCAGCGGGCTTCCTTTGGGGGGCGGCGACTGCTGCGTATCAAGTGGCGGGGCCAGCATCTGGCATCGCTTCAGTCACACGCCCGGTCTGGTGGCGAACGGCGATACCGGCGACGTGGCTTGCGATCACTACCGGCGGTACGCCGAGGACGTGGCACTGATGCGCGAGCTCGGCCTCAACGCGTATCGCTTCAGCGTCTCCTGGAGCCGCGTACTCCCCGAAGGAGCCGGGCGCGTGAATCAGAAGGGTCTCGATTTTTATCGACGCCTCACCGATGCGCTGCGCCAGAACGGCATCCAGCCGCTGATCACGCTCTATCACTGGGATCTGCCCGCGGCGCTCGACGATCGCGGCGGCTGGGTGAATCGCGATGTGGCCGGATGGTTCGCCGAGTACGCGCAGGTGATGTTCCGCGCGCTGGATGATCGCGATCCGATGTGGGCCACGCTCAATGAGCCGTGGGTGGTGACAGACGGCGGCTATCTGCACGGACCGCTGGCGCCGGGTCATCGCAGTTGGTTCGAGACGCCGCTCGCGTCTCATAACCTGCTTCGGGCCCACGGAGCGGCGGTCGCCGCGTATCGGGCCATCGGGAAAAACACGATCGGCATCGTGGTCAATCTCGAGCCGAAGGTTGCCGCGTCGGAGAGTGCTGAGGATCGCGAGGCGACGAAGCGCGCCGACGCGTACATGAATCGGCAGTACCTCGATCCGATTTTTCTCGGCTCCTATCCGAAGGAGCTGCCGCCCCTCTTCGGCGAAGCCTGGCCGGCGCTCCCGCAGCGCGACTTCGATGACATCAAGCAGCCGATCGACTTTCTCGGCGTGAACTACTACAAGCGCGGAATTACCCGGAACGATCCGAAGAAAATGATCGAGCGCGCCGAAAGTGTGAAAAATCCGCGGGCCATCTATACGGAGACCGGCTGGGAAGTCTTCGCCCCCGGTCTCACCGACACCCTGCTGTGGGTTCGCGAGCGCTACGGCAAGCTGCCGCTGTACATCACTGAGAACGGGGCTGCCTTCTACGATCCGCCGGTGGCGGATGGCGGCGTGGATGATCCGCTGCGGGTCAGCTATTTGCGACAGCACATCCTCGCCGCGCGCGAGGCGATGCGACGCGGAGTGGACCTGCGCGGCTACTTCGTCTGGTCCCTCCTCGACAACTTCGAGTGGGCCCTCGGCTACGCGAAACGCTTCGGCATCATCCACGTCGACTTCGAGACGCAGAAGCGGACCATGAAGGCCAGCGCCCACTTCTACCGCGAAGTGGTGCGCTCGCGCGGTGCGGTTTTGGAGAAAGGTTAGCCTTCGGAATGCGGCGGCTTGCCGCCGCCTTGGATTGGAAAAGCGGTGCCAAGGCACCGCACTCCGAAGGCGCTTCGCGCGCTTGTGTTTAGAATAGCCCGTCATGAAGCTCATTCCGGACGGCTACCATGCGGTTAATCCCTCGCTGATCGTCAAGGATCCCGCGAAGGCGATCCAGTTCTACCAGGACGTCTTCGGAGCCAAAGAAGCGCTGCGGCTCGCCGATGCGTCCGGGGTGATCGCCCACGCAGAGATCGACATCGGCGACACGCGCATCTTTCTTGGACCCGAATCGAAGGAGTGGGGCAATATCAGTCCGGAGACCATGGGCTCGTCGCCGGTCGTGCTCCATCTCTATGTCGCCGACGTCGACGCGGTCGTCCAGCGCGCAGCGGCCGCCGGCGCAAAGATCCTGATTCCGGTGGCCGACCAGTTCTATGGCGATCGAGCCGGAAGAATTGCCGATCCCTTCGGCCATCTGTGGTCGGTCGCCACGCACAAGGAAGATGTGTCGCCCGCGGAGATGGATCGCCGGATGCAGGAGTGGATGAAGCAGCAACACTAATACCTGAAGACGATCTCGGCGGGAACTTCCCGAATCGTCACGTCCTGAGCCGCACGGACGGAGTGACCATTCACGCGGACGCTTCGCACGCCCGGTCGAGGCGAATGGACGACGATGTTCGTCAGACGCTGCGGAGAAGAGATGACGACGCGAACCTCGCGCCCGCGGCCCCGCATCGTGAACCCGAGCTTTCCCAGATGCGTGCTCAACCCGCGTACGCTTACGCCTGGCTCTTGCGTGACCCACTCCGGGCGCAAGCCGGCGCCGATCACGAGCGCGCCGTCGTCGCGGTCGTAGGC
>QHVS01000164.1 GCA_003223635.1 Acidobacteriota bacterium
GGGATGGACGCTGGAGATTCGAATCCCATTTTCTTCGCTGCGCTACAAAGGCAGCGATCCGGAGTGGGGAATCATGTTGTATCGCAACTGGCCGCGAGACCGCCGTTATCAGATGTTCGCCAACAAGATTCCGCGCGGCTCGAACTGCTTCATCTGCAACGAGAACAAGCTGAGCGGACTGCAAGGCCTGCCGCCCGGCGGACATATGGTCATTGCCCCGTACACCACGGCGAAATCGATCGGGGAGACGCGTGACGGACTGGGATCGAACATCGTCACCCGTCCGGTGAAGGGAGACGGCGGCATCGACGTGAAGTGGACGCCGACGCAGAACATGGCCATGGACGCCACCGTGAATCCTGATTTCTCGCAGGTGGAGTCAGACGCTGCGGTGATCTCGACCAACGAGCGCTTCGCCATCTTTTTCCCCGAGAAGCGGCCATTCTTCCTCGAGGGGAATGAGCTGTTCAACACGCCGGTGCAGGCCGTGTACACGCGCAGCATCACCTCACCGCGTTGGGGGCTTCGTACCACCGGCAAGTCCAGCGAGAACGCCTACACGTTGCTCATCGCCCAGGATCGCGGCGGCGGTCTGGTCATTCTTCCCTCGGCGCTCGGTTCCGACCTCGCCGATCAGGAGTTCAGCTCGACGGACGCGATCGGCCGCGTGCGCCACGACTTCGGAAAATCCTTCATCAGCTTTCTCGGCACAGCGCGCCAGGTCGGCGGAGGCGCGCACAACTGGGTGTTCGGTCCCGACTTTCAGTGGAAGACCGAACACCAGAACATCACCGGACAGCTTCTGGGCAGCGATACCCGCACGCCCAACCGGCCGGAGCTGAGCGCCGAGTGGAACGGACAGCGTCTTCGCTCGCATGCCGGAGACCTCTGGTACAACTATTCGTCGCGCACCTGGGACTTCTATACGGAGTACAAAGACTTCGGCGACAAGTTTCGCGCCGACAACGGATTCGTTCCCCAGGTTGGCTTTCGTTCCAACTACGCGGAGCTGGGGCGCACGTTCCACCCTACCGGGTTCTTCAGCCGAGTGCGATGGTATGGATTCGGCGAATACGACTCTGAGCAGGACGGCTCGCAGTTGTACCGGCTCCTCTCGATCGGCTTCGGCGCGGACGGAAAGTTCCAATCGTTCAACCGCTGGCGCTATGGGTACGAGACGGTCCGTTCCGGCGATCGGCTCTTCCAGCGTCATCAGATCGTTTTCAGCACGCAGTGGTCGCTCAACCGCATGGTGCCGCAACTCGGTGCCGACGGATGGATCGGACAGCAGGTCGATTTCGCTAACTCGCGGCTGGGCAGGGGAGCGAGTCTCAATCCGTACTTGACCGTGCGGCCCACCAATCATCTGGAGACGACACTCAGTTCGGGTGTGCGCTGGCTCAACCTTCCCGATGTCGATGGAGCTCGCGGTCGGCTGTTCACTTCGCAGGTGGAGCGCCTTCGCGCGACGTACACATTCAACGCGAAGATGTTCCTGCGAACCATTCTGCAGAACCAACGGACTAATCGGAATCAGAATCTCTACACGTTCGCCGTCGACCAGCACGAAGGGAACTTCTCCACGCAATTGCTATTTGCCTACAAGCTCAACTGGCAGACCGTGATGTATCTCGGCTATGGCGCCCTGCGCGAGGTGACCGCGGAGGAGGGTGATCTGCAGCCTTCGAATCGCCAATTCTTCTTCAAGGTTTCGTACGCGCTGCAGCGGTAAACGCCTGGCGAACGCGCCTCACGTCATCGCTCAGCGGCCGGTCGCGCACCGTCGGCGGCGAGGCCTCCCGGACACGCTGATAGAAAGGCCGTAGCGCCGGCGCGATCCCTTCGGCGATGCGGCGATAGTCTGCCGCGGACTCGAATCGCCGCGCCTGCTCCTCAGACTCCGCGAGGGTCATCTGGGCGCGCGGAGCGATCGGATCGATCGTCATGCCCACGCGCCAGTCGAGCGCCTGCGCGGCGACGAGCAGCTCGATGGCCAGCACGTTCTCCGCGTTGCGCAGCACGGTGCGCATCTTCCGCCCCGCGTGCGTGGACATCGACACGTGATCCTCGGCGTTCGCCGACGTGGGGATGGAATCCACCGATGCCGGATGGCAAAGCACCTTGTTCTCGCTCACCAAAGACGCGGCGGTGTATTGGGTGATCATCAGGCCGGAGTTCACCCCCGGACGGGCGGTCAGATTCTGCGGCAGACGGCGATTGTGATTGCCATCGAGCAGCATCTGGGTCCGCCGCTCGGAAATGCTGGCCAACTCGGCCAGGGCGATCGACAGAACGTCGGCGGCAATGGCGATCGGCTGGCCGTGAAAGTTTCCGGCGGAGTAGGCGAGCCGTTGCTCCCCGCGATACGACGGAGGCCAGTTTCCGCGGAAGCGCAGGTCCCATGGCTCTCCATCCTCCGGGAAAAAAAGAGGATTGTCCGTCGCGGCGTTGATCTCCCGCTCGGCGATGCCGCGGGCAAAGGCGATCGCGTCGCGGCTCGCGCCGTGCACCTGCGGCGCGCAGCGCAGGGAGTACGGATCCTGAACCGCACCGGCTCGCTCCACCAGTCGGCTTCCTTCCAGCAGATCGCGAATGCGCTGTGCGCTGCGGATCTGCCCCTGCTGTCCGCGCGCTTCGTGCACTTTCGGGTCGAGCGCGCGCGTGCAGCCGCACATCGCTTCCATGGTCAGCGCGGCGGCGGCATCGGCGAGATCGGCGAGGCGCTCGGCATCATGAACGCCGAGGGCCAGCATCGAGGCGGAGAAGTTGACGCCGTTCACCAGCGCCAGCCCTTCTTTGAACGTCGGCTTCATCTCTTCCGCTTTGAAGCCGAGAAGGGCAGGCAGCTCGCTCGCTTCTCTGTGTGGCACAGACACTCTTGTCTGTGCCTCCGGGAGTACATAAAACTTCCCTACTCCGAGGAGCGTCGCGAATAGATGCGACAGCGGACAGAGATCGCCGCTGGCGCCGACCGAGCCTCGCAGCGGAACGAGCGGAACGACGCCCCGATTCAGCATGGCTTGCACGATGTTGACGAGCGTGCTGCGGACGCCGGAATGGCCCTGCAGAAACGCGTTGAGGCGCGTGACCAGCGCGCCGCGCACGATCTCCGCCTCGAAGTAGTTCGCGAGGTCGTTCGGATCATCCGTTTCCCCAACGCCGACGGAGTGCGACAGCAACAGATTGCGCTGCAACTGTTCGAGATCGGCCGGAGGGATCGGTTTGTCCTTGAATTCGCCGAAGCCGGTGGTCACGCCGTACTCGATCGGCGCCGCATCGCCCTTCTGGTACGCGCGTTTGTAATTCTCGACGATGCTCGCGATGAGCGCCTCGCTGCGAGCCACGGCCTTGTCAGTGGCCGGGTCGCGCTCGACGGCAACGCTCGGATCGCGAGCGATCTCCACGAGCTGCTCGATGGTCAGCGAATGGCCATCGAGCTTGATCATACGCGGTCGATCTCCGCGAGAAGCTTGCGTACTCCGTCCACCAGCTCGTTGCGCGGGATCGTGGTCTGGCCTGGCCGCTGCGCGAGCCACGCACTGCGATCGCCCACCTTCGCCGCCTTCGCTCGCCCGACAGCCATGTTCTTCACCGTGACCATGCCCTGCGATTTCTCGTTCGTTCCATAAAGGATGACTAAGGGGATCTCGTACTGATCGGCGTATTTCAGTTGCTTTCCGATTGCCTTCGCCTGCCCGATGTACAACTCGGTCGGGATTCCGGCCCGCCGGAGCTGCCACGTCATCTGCAGGTAATCTTCGGTGAGCGTGGCATCGAGGTTCGTCACCAGGACGCGCGCTGTCGCCTTCCGCGTCCCGATGGCGCCGAGGTGCGCCAGCGCGGCGAGAAGTCGATCGACGCCGATCGAGGCGCCGACGGCTGGAATCCGCTCGCCGAGGAACCGCATGACCAGATTGTCATATCGTCCGCCGCCGAATACCGATCCGAATTGCGGCGCATCGAGAAGGATGGCCTCGAATACCGGGCCGGTGTAGTAGGCCAGGCCGCGGGCGATCGAGAGGTCGAGCGCGACGCGATCGTCGCCGTACCCCAGAGCGTAAAGGTGATCGGAGATGCGCGCCACCTCATCGATCCGCGCCGGCGCATTGGCCACGCCGGAGAATAGCTCACGGAGCTGGCTGATCACGTCGCGGCGCGAATCGCTTTTGATCGCCAGGAACTGCTCGATTCGTCCGACCTGCTCGCGGTGCAGGCCGAGTCCTCGGATCGTATCGCCCGATTCGTCTTTGTAGCCGTGCATCAGCTCGAGGCGAACCTTCTCCATGCCCGCCTTTTCCAGCTTATCCAGCACGCGGAACACATCCCCAGACCGCTCCTGCGGAACGCCGGCGAAGTCGAGCACAAGATTCAAGATCGAACGGCTGGAGAATCGGACGAGGGCCCGTCCCACTCGCAGCGCCGCAAGCGTGTCGCACATCCCGGCGATGATTTCGGTGTCGGCGATCTCCGACTCCGTGCCGACCGAATCGAGATCGAATTGCGTGAACTCCCGAAAGCGCCCTTTGTCCGGCTTGTCGGCTCGCCACACCGACGAGACCTGATAGCGGCGGAATGGCCGCGGCAGATCGGCGTACTGTGCGATGACGCGCGCCAGCGGCACGGTGAGATCGAATCGCAGTCCGAGCGCTTCGTTCTCCGGATTGCTCACACGAAAGATCGCCTGCTGCGTCTCCTGCCCGGCGGTTCCGGAGAGGATGTCGAGATACTCGATGGCCGGCGTGTTCAACGGCACGAACCCGTAAAGCTCATAGACATGGCGGATAGTGTCGATCATCTCCGCCCGGGCCAGCATCTGGTCGGGCATGAGATCGCGGAGGCCGCGGGAGAGGCGAGGTTGGACAGTGGAACTCATGAATGCAGAATGCAAAATGCAGAATGCAGAAGGGTCTGACCCGCGATTCTCAATTCTGCATTCTGCATTCTGAATTCTGCATTCTGGTGGGATTGGTACCGGAGGCCGGGGTCGAACCGGCGACCTCTTGGTCCACAGCCAAGCGCTCTAACCATCTGAGCTACTCCGGCACGAGGCGCGAATGATACCGATGTGCCCGTAAGGCGGCAATGAGAACGCGCTCGGGTATTGTCGCATTCTCAGCGGGCGACCATCAGCACATCGGTGAAGGACATGCCCGCATCGCGCCAGCGCTGCTGCACGTCGAAGCCGCCTTCGCGCGCCAGCGTATCGATGTCGCCGTCGGTGTACTTGTACGAGTTCTCGGTGTGGATCGTTTCGCCAGCCTCGAAGTGGACATCGAGGCGCAGCGCGTCGATCGATATGCTCTGCCGCTCCCTGCTCGCCAGATGCATCTCGATGCGGCTGGCCTCCTCGTTGAAAAACGCGCGATGAGCGAACTTGGCCACATCGAAGTGGCCACCCAGCTCCCGATTGATTCGCGTGAGCAGGTTGAGATTGAACGCCGCTGTGACGCCGAGCGCATCGTTGTAAGCCGGCTCCAGGATCTCTTTGGGTTTGCGCAGGTCGGCTCCGAGGAGCAGGACGTCGCCGCGGGCGAGAATGCGACGGATATTGCGCAGCAGCGACGCGGCCGCCGGCGGATCGAGGTTGCCGATGGTCGATCCGAGGAAAAGCGCGACCGTGCGGCCGCTGGCAGGCGTCAGCAGCTCCGCGATGTCTCGGAAATCGGCGCACACCGCCTCGATGGTCAGCGAAGGATTCGACGCCAGCAACTCGCGTGCGCTCGACTCCAGGACACCGGCATCGACATCGATCGGAACGTACGTGAGCGCAGGCTGGCGTTCCAGCAGAGCCTCCAGCAGAAGGCTGCTCTTGCGGGAGTCGCCGCTGCCGAGCTCCACGACGCGAGCCGGCGCCGCGAACATGCGCGCCATCGCCGCGGCGGAGCCCCGCAGGATCTCCGTTTCCGCGCGGGTGATCGTGTACTCCGGCAGCTCGCAGATCGCCGTGAAGAGCGCGCTGCCCAGCGGGTCGTAAAAGTAGCGAGGAGGGATCGATTTCGGTCTGGAGGTGAGGCCGAGGCGGATGTCTTCGCCGAACGGCAAGCCGCCGGGCAGGGCGTCCCGCATCAGGAATCGCTCGCGCGATGCGAGTCGGGGGCGTTCGGACATGGGTGCGTATTCTAGCTGTTGAGAGCTAAGAGCTAAGAGCTAAGAGCTGACAACGGTATGACCCGCCCGCTCGAGCGCGGCGATCGCCGATTCGACCGAGTCGTTGCTCACCAGCACGTAGTCGGTGTCATACGTGGCGATGACGAAGACGCTGACGCGTTCGCGCGCCAGGATGGTGGTGAATTCAGCCGCCACTCCCGTGGCATTGAGGTCGAAGGGGCCGTGCAGCGCCAGGCAGCGCCATCCTCTCGACGCGCGCGCATCGCGCGGAACCGCCGCCTGCTCGCACACGATCGAGAGCTCGTCGGGTGTGCGGGTGATCGACGCAAAACGCCCCGTTGCCCAGGACGGGATCTCCGCATCGCGCTCCAGTCGGACGATGGCCAGCCGCTCCGGAAGGAGCGTGAACTTCAACGCCGCTCCGTCACCCGCTTCACAGCATCGACCAGCTCCGGCGCTTCGAACGGCTTCTGCACCACGCCGGCAACGCCCTCGCTGGCCGACGAGATGACCGCGTCGGTCGAGCCGGTCAGCAGCAGCACGCGCTTCAGCAGGTTCGGATTCTTGGCCCGAAGATGCCGGATGACGGTCAGCCCGCCTTCATGCGGCATCATCAGATCGAGGAGCAGGACGTCGTAGCCGTCGGAATCGATCGCCTGAATCGCCTCGCGTCCGGTAAAAAACGTGTCGACGCGGAATCCCTTGCGTTTGAGCAGCGTGGAGACCAGCCGCTGCATCGACGGATCGTCGTCCAGCAGGAGGACGCGCCCCTTTGTTCGCTTGAGAAGTCGAAACATGGTTCGCAAATCGCGGGTCGCGGCTGGTGCGGGGTACTGGATTCGAACCAGTGACCCCCTGCGTGTAAGGCAGATGCTCTACCGCTGAGCTAACCCCGCACAGGGCAAATCAAGATACCACGCAGCGTTGTAACCTAGCGCCGTGGCCGAATTCGATGCGGTTGTCGTCGGCGGTGGTCCCAACGGGCTCGCCGCGGCGATCGTTCTCGCCCGCGCCGGCCTATCGGTCGTCGTCCTCGAAGCGAACGAAACGATCGGCGGTGGCGCGCGCACGGAAGCGCTGACGCTTCCCGGATTTCGACACGATATCTGCTCGGCCATTCATCCGATGGCGATGCTCTCCCCGTTGTTCCGCTCGCTTCCGCTCGCGGAGCACGGTCTGAAGTGGATCGAGCCACCGTTTGCATTGGCGCATCCGCTCGACGACGGCACCGCCGCGATCCTGGAGCGATCCGTCGAGGCCACTGCAGCACGCCTCGGCGCCGACGCCGCGGCGTATCAAGGATTGCTCGAACCGCTGACCCGACGGTCTGCCGCGCTCTTCTCCGAAATCCTCGGACCGATTCATCTGCTGCCGCGACATCCATTCGTTCTGGCCCGTTTCGGCGTGAGCGCCATTCGATCGGCCCTCGCGGTGGCCGAACGATTTCGAAGCGATTCAGTGCGCGCGTTATGGGGCGGATGTGCGGCGCATTCGTTCGTGCCGCTCGATCGGGCCGGGACGGCTTCGTTCGGACTGGCGCTCGCGCTCGCGGGACATGCGGTCGGATGGCCGATTCCGCAGGGCGGTTCGGATGCGATTGTGCGCGCGCTTGCCGGCTACCTAAGATCGCTCGGCGGGGAAATCCGCACGAACTATCGTGTGACGGCGATGGGCGATGTCCCCCCGTCGCGGGCAGTGCTCTTCGATGTCACGCCGCGGCAGCTCGTCCAGATCGCGGGCGACCAGCTCCCGCCGCGATACGTTCGGCGCCTCAGCCGATTCCGCTATGGCCCCGGCGTCTTCAAGATCGATTGGGCGCTCGACGGCCCGATTCCATGGCGCGCCCCCGACTGTGCTCGCGCCGGCACGGTCCACGTCGGCGGGACGATCGAAGAAATCGCCCGGCATGAATCCGAGGTTTGGCGCGGACGGACGACGGACCGCCCGTTCACTCTCGTCGCACAGCAGAGCGCATTCGATCCGAGTCGCGCTCCGGTGGGAAAGCACACAGGCTGGGCCTATTGCCATGTCCCTCACGGTTCGACGGCTGATATGACGGACGCGATCGAGCGTCAGGTCGAGCGCTTCGCTCCCGGATTCCGCGACCGCATCCTTCAGCGTCACACTATGAACACCGCACAATTCGAAGCGTATGACGCGAATGTGATCGGCGGCGACATCGGCGGCGGGGCGAACACGCTGTTGCAGTTTCTGGCCCGGCCGGTCCTGGCCATCGACCCGTACGCCACGCCGAATCGGCGAATCTTTCTCTGCTCCAGCTCCACGCCCCCGGGCGGGGGCGTCCATGGAATGTGCGGCTATTGGGGAGCGCGCTCAGCGTTGCGCAGAGTGTTCGGCATGGTGAAAAGCTGAATGCAGAATGCAGAATGCAGAAAGAGGAATGAAGAATTTAGAAAAGATTCGGCGAGTCACCTTCTTCTGCATTCTGCATTCTGCATTCTGCATTCCGCATTCTCTGGGCAATGAGCTGATCATCCACGGCGCCACCCCGCCGTCAGGCTGGCTTCATCACCGCGAGGAATTCATTCACCTGCAGGCCGCACGTTTCCCGGCGCTGCATCCGCGCTTGCCGGTCGTGGTTCACCTCGATCCCGATTTCGTGACCGCCGCGCGCGAACGGCGGTCGATCGAGGTCGTCGATGATTGCGGTGACGCGCTTTGCGGCGTGGCCTCGTACGAGCTGCCGGAAGCGTGGGATCTGAGCGATCTTCGCGCCATGTTTACCCCAGCCGCCGCACCGCGTCTCGAGCGCGACGCCTTCGCCGCTGCACTCCTCGGCGCGTATGGCGGCGAAGACCTCGACGGGTGGGCGTTGGCGGAGCTGCGCGGCGGCGTGTTCCAGCACTGGCGCGATGTAAGTTCGGAGGACGATCCGCTGGTGTTCGTTCCGGTCGCTGCGTCCTTGATCCGCTTTCTCGATCCGCAGCACACGATGTCGTTCGCAGCGATGCGAAAACGGCTGGAGAACGTCGACGATCGCCAGTGGCTGCGAAAGCTGCGGAGCGAGAAGCGAGCGCCACGCGGTGAGCGGATACAGCTCCCCGTCCGCGGCGCGACATTTTCCGTCGTGAATCGGATCGAGCGCTCGATCCTCGCCGACAGTTCGCGGAAGGAGATGGAGCGGCTCCGGCAGGTCGGCTACGACGCCATCAGCCTCGTGCCGTTCGCCGGTCAGCGCGGATCGGGTTCGACGGAGCTGCGAAGATGCGTGTTCCAGCACTGGCGCGATGTAAGTTCGGAGGACGATCCGCTGGTGTTCGTTCCGGTCGCTGCGTCCTTGATCCGCTTTCTCGATCCGCAGCACACGATGTCGTTCGCAGCGATGCGAAAACGGCTGGAGAACGTCGACGATCGCCAGTGGCTGCGAAAGCTGCGGAGCGAGAAGCGAGCGCCACGCGGTGAGCGGATACAGCTCCCCGTCCGCGGCGCGACATTTTCCGTCGTGAATCGGATCGAGCGCTCGATCCTCGCCGACAGTTCGCGGAAGGAGATGGAGCGGCTCCGGCAGGTCGGCTACGACGCCATCAGCCTCGTGCCGTTCGCCGGTCAGCGCGGATCGGGTTCGACGGAGCTGCGAAGATTCGCCGGTCATCCGGCGAGCGAGACTGATCTCGCCATGTCGCTCGCCGCCGGTCGCGCGCATCGGCTGGGCATGCGCGTGATGTTGAAGCCGCACGTCTGGAGCTGGCCGGGCGGGGACGCCACCAGGATCGATCCGGGATCCCGGTGGCCGACCTGGTTCGCCTCATACCGCCGATTTCTGATTCACCAGGCTCTTCTGGCTCGCCTGATCCGCGCGGACTGGCTCTGCATCGGAACGGAACTGACGCGCAGCGAGCGGCGGCCGGAATGGAACGAGTTGATCGCCATGACGCGCGCACTCTTCGACGGTCCGATCACCTATGCGGCGAACTTCGATGCGTTCGAGGCGACGCCCTTCTGGCGTCAGCTCGATGCCGTCGGCGTCGACGCCTACTTTCCGCTGTCGCGAAATCCGCAAGCGACCGATGCAGAACTGCGCATGGGCGCCGCGGAGGCCGTCGGCCGCATGCAGCGTGTCGCGCGCTCCGTCGGGAAGCCGGTGATCCTCACCGAGCTCGGATATCCGAGCACCGCCGCGCCATGGATGGAACCGTGGCGAGAGCGCCGCGATCTTCCGGCCGCGCCGCGCGATCAAGAGCGAGCCTTCGCTGCGATCCTCGGCGCCCTGCCGGAGTCGCCAAGCGTCCTCGGCTTTATGATCTGGAAATACGAGAGCGATCCAAATCTCTCCGATCCAACTGGTTACCTGCCGAAAGGAAAACCGGCCGAATCGGTCATCGCTTGTCATTTGGGGCACAAGCCTTGCTCGCAATAACCGAAGGAGGCCATATGCACCAGGCCACAACGATGAATGAAAGGGTCGAGAGAGGCATACGGCTCCTCGCCGTGGTCTCTCTCGCTTGCACGCTGACAGCGTTCGGATGCACCACCAATCGGACGGCGGGCAACGGGCAGCCGACTTCGAGCGGTCCGGCGCTCGGTCCCGCGTCTCCGACGACTACGCCGGGATCGTCATCCGGAACGGCGGTGAATCCGCCGATGGCCAGCTCCGCGATTCCGATCGATCCCACTCGACCGTCGAGCGTCGATGCGCTCGCCGTTCTGGCCGCCGATCAGGCGTACCAGGGTCGCGTTCTCGGCAAAGTGAATCCGGACGGAGCGCAGAACGCTGGGCCGATACCAACGACCGGACAGTTCGTCAATCCAGCGCTCGTGGTCAATCCGCAGATCACTGTGAACTCGTCCGTCTCGTCGGCCCAGATCGGGCCCGGAATCACCGGTGCACCGGTTAGTGGAGGGGGCGCCTCGGCCATCGGTCCGGCGACCGCAGCGATGATCGCCGCTACAAGTGCAACGAGCGCGGCCACCACTGCGGCAGCAGCCAATGCAGCGATTCCGAGCATGTCGAATGCAGCGATCGCAGCGGGGACGAATTCGGCAATCGCCACGCCTTCGAATGCGGCGGTCGTCGGCACATCGAATGCGACGATTGCTGCTGTCCCCTCACAGGCGGCATTAGCCACGGCGACTCCGCAGACGACCGCGACGACGACTACGGCGACGACGACCAAGAGCGTCAGATCCGTGAGAACCTCGAAGGCGACGACCTCGAAGGCGACGACCTCTCGTAAGACAGCGCGCGCAACGGCCGCGGTCAAGACTTCGACGACCGTGACCACCGCCCAGCCCGTCCGACTCGAGACGAACCCGACCGGCGACGTCGTAGTCACGAATACGAATCCGCCGAAGCAGTAGGCCGCGCCCTCACCCGCCGCTTCGCGGCACCCTCTCCCGCAAGCGGGAGAGGGACTCTCGACTCATGAGCGCAGGAGTTGCCGGCGCCTTACCGTCGTCGGTCGCCGAAGATTCGCAGCAGGAAGAGGAACAGGTTGATGAAGTCGAGGTACAGCGCCAACGCGCCGATCACCGCGACATTCTCCTGCTGCGGGCCCGTCACCGTGGCCAGCTTCTTCAGCTTCTGGTTGTCCCACGCCGTGAGCCCCAGAAAGACGAAGACGCCTACGATCGAGATGACGAACGAGAGAGCGTTCGAGCGGATGAAGATGTTCACCACGCTGCAGAGAACGATCCCGATCAGTCCCATGAAGAAGAATGAGCCCCACGATGTGAGGTCCCTCTTCGTGATCAGACCGTAGAGGCTCATCGCGCCGAACATCCCCGCCGCCGTCACGAACGCTTGCACGATCGACGCTTGTGAGTAGGCAAAGAAGATGACGCTGAGGGTCAACCCATTGAGGAACGAGTAGACAAGGAACGCCGCGGCGGCCGTGCCCGGCGACATTGCCATCAGTCGGAACGAAAGAAAGATGACGATCCCGAGCTCCGCCAGGATGAGAACGAGCGCCACCGCGCGGTTGGCGATCACGATCTGCTGCATGGCGGGCGACATCACAACCCACAGGGCGGCGAAAGCGGTCAGAAGAAGACCGCCGAACATCCAGCCGTAGACGCTGCGGATAAACGTTCGTGTCCGCAGCTCGGTTTCGGCCGTGCTGGAGCTGATCCAGGCGGGTTGTTGGGGAGAGAGAGGATCCATAGTGCGAAGCACCTCCAAGTGCGCGGATGATAACGCGGCATATCCCACGCTCATTCGCTTGAGCCTTCGGAGTGCGGCGGCTTGCCGCCGCCTTCTCAAAGCGGCGGCAAGCCGCCGCGCTCCAAAGGCCCCGGAACGCACTTTGCACGGAATTTAACAATGCTAGACTCAGGTTTCCCTCGGTTAGGAACTTGACTATATCGCGCTCATATACTGCGATAAGTCTAATAAGGAGAAATATTTATGGCTAAGATAATCGGCATTGACCTCGGCACGACCAATTCCGTCGTCGCAGTGATGGAAGGGAACGAGCCGAAGGTCATCGTCAACGCCGAAGGAAGCCGGCTGACACCCTCGGTCGTGGCGTTCACCAAGAGCGGTGAGCGTCTTGTCGGGCAGGTGGCGAAGCGGCAGGCCGTGACCAATCCGGAAAATACCGTCTTCTCCATCAAGCGGTTCATGGGCCGCAAGTACGAGGAAGTTTCCGAAGAGATGAAGATGGTGCCGTACAAGGTGGTCAAGGCCCCGAACGGCGATGTGCGCGTCGAGGTGACGGGGAAGCTCTATTCGCCCCCCGAAATCTCCGCGATGATTCTGCAGAAACTGAAACAGGCCGCTGAAGACTATCTCGGCGAGAAGGTGGAGCGGGCAGTCATTACCGTGCCGGCGTATTTCAATGACTCGCAGCGCCAGGCGACAAAAGATGCAGGCGAGATTGCCGGCTTGAAAGTTGAGCGACTGGTCAACGAGCCGACCGCCGCGGCGCTGGCCTATGGTCTGGACAAGAAGAAGGATGAGACGATCGCCGTCTACGATTTCGGCGGCGGCACGTTCGACATCTCGGTCCTGGAGGTCGGCGAGGGCGTAGTCGAGGTCAAGTCGACCAACGGCGACACGCATCTCGGCGGCGACAACATCGATCAGCGCCTGATCGACTGGATCATCGACGAGTTCCGCAAAGATCAGGGCATCGATCTGTCCAAGGACAAGATGGCTCTGCAGCGTCTGAAAGAGGCGGCGGAGAAAGCGAAGATCGAGCTCTCCTCGACCGCATCGACGGACATCAATCTGCCGTTCATCACGGCGGATCAGTCGGGTCCGAAGCACCTGAACATGGCCATGACCCGCGCGAAGTTCGAACAACTGGTCGGCGACATCATCCAGAAGACGATGGGACCGGTGAAGCAGGCTCTCGCTGACGCAGGCATGTCGCCGAAGGACATCGACGAAGTCGTCCTGGTCGGCGGTTCGACCCGGATTCCGCTGGTACAGAAGCTCGTGCAGGACTACTTCGGCAAAGAGCCGCACAAGGGCGTCAATCCGGACGAAGTGGTGGCCATTGGCGCTGCGGTGCAGGGCGGCGTTCTGGGCGGCGACGTCAAGGACGTGCTCCTGCTCGACGTCACTCCGCTGTCGCTGGGCATCGAGACGCTGGGCGGCGTGATGACCAAGCTCATCGAGCGCAACACCACCATTCCCACGCGGAAGTCGGAGGTCTTCTCCACCGCGGCGGACAGTCAGACGTCGGTGGAGATCAAGGTTCTGCAGGGCGAGCGCGACATGGCGCGCGACAACAAACTGCTCGGCGTGTTCCATCTGGTGGGTCTCCCGCCCGCGCCGCGCGGTGTCCCGCAGATCGAGGTGACCTTCGACATCGACGCCAACGGCATCATGAACGTCTCGGCCAAGGACCTCGGTACCGGGAAGGAGCAGAAGATCACCATAACCAGCTCCTCCGGACTGTCGAAGTCGGAAGTGGAGAAGTTCATCAAGGACGCCGAGTCGCACGCGGAAGACGATCGCAAGCGGCGTGAGGAGATCGAGGCGAAGAATCAGCTCGACTCACTGGTGTACAACGTGGAGAAGATGCTCAACGAGAACCGGGACAAGATCTCGGGCTCGGAGGTGAGCAATCTGGAGAATGCCATCAGCGAGGCGCGTAAAGCGATGGAGCAGGGTGGTGTCGACAACATCAAGCGAGCCACGGAGAATCTGACCAAGGCCTCGCACAAGCTCGCCGAGGTGATGTATCAGTCGGCGGGGGCCGGAACGGGCGGGCAGGGTGGGCAGGGTGGGCCAACCGGCGGAAGCACCGGCTCGAGCGGCGGCGGATCAAGCTGAAGTCGTGGACGAGAATAAATAAACGGCAGGGCGGCGCGCGCCGCCCTGAACCGGAATCCATATGCCACGCCGCAGAGCAGACGGATACGTCATGATCTCGGTCATCGCGGAGCGATACAACATCCATCCGCAGACGCTCCGACTCTACGAGCGCGAAGGGCTGATTAAGCCGGCGCGCACGGCGGGCAACACCCGCCTCTACGGCGAGGACGAGATCAAGAAGCTGGAGATGATCCTGGCCCTGACGCGCGACCTGGGAGTCAATCTCGCCGGCGTGGAGGTGATCCTGGGAGTCCAGAACGCGCTGGGAGAAGCTCGCGACGCCCTGGATCGCGCCGAGGATCACTTCGAAACGATGATGCGCCTGATCCGTCAGGCGGTACTCGACAAGCGGCACGGGATCGAGCGCGAGAACGCGCTGGTACGCGTCGGCGCGCGAGCGGTCACGAAGGTCAAGTAAGGCCGGCAACTTGCCGGCAGGTGCGCGGGCTACCAGCCCGCGCCGGCAAGTTGCCGGCGCTCCCGCCGCCAAGTTGGCGGCGGTACTTTCCGCCGGCGTTACGCGCTCCAGATCATTGGCCGCAGGCGCTCGTACAGGTCGCGGTATCCATCCCGCTGCGCGGTGACCTCACTCACAAGATCGCGGTAGCGCGATTCGTCGCGAAGCGACGCCAGCAAAGGCTCGTCACGAATGGCAGACAAGCAAGGCAGCCCGTTGCGCACCGCAGAGGTGAGCCAATCAATCGCTTCACTGCTACGGCCGAGGGTTGCCAGGGCGCATGCGACGTCAAACTCGGCGTGATGAAAATGTCCATACGGTTTGCGGTTCTGAATCGTTCGCTCGATCGCGCGCAGCACACCGCCTTCGTCTTTCCTGAGAGCAGCGATCACGGCGCGCGCGGATTGAAACAGCACGATCGCCGGAAACTTGCGCGCTCCCGCCTCGAGCGAGCGCTCCGCGCCGTCCAGGTCGCCGAGGTGAATCTGGGCCACAACGATGGTATAGGCCGCCCACGAGGAATCGCTGACAGCCAGGGCGTCCTTCGCTTTTACCAACGCGGTGGGATAGTCATACAGCAGTGTCATGACGGTGGCGACATGCGTGCGGGCGATCGCGTCATCGGGATTGATCTGTCCGGCCCGGTCGTAGCAGGAGATCGCCTCATCCACCAATCCCACATGGAAGAGAACCGTCGCCAGCCAGTCCCAGGCTTCGTATAGATTCGGTCGTTCACTGATCGCGGCAATCAGTTCCGTAATTGCGTAGGCGTGATCAAACCCTTCCTGCGGTGTCCAGGCCAGGCGTGCCCGCAGATATCGCCCTTCCGGAACCTGCGCGTCGATGCTCAAGGCGCGATCGCACATTTCTCTGGCCTTCTCGTGCCATCCGCCTTCAGGATCCCAGGTGAAGGCCAGCCGGCTGTACGCATCGGCGAGCCCGATCCATGGCAGCGGGCTCCGAGAATCGAGATCCCGCGCTTTCTCGAAGAAATCGATCGCCGTGTTGACAGCAGGGACGCTCTCGCGCAGGAGCGCCAGTCGTCCCTTCATGCAGAGATCGAGGAGATCGGCGGCGGCCTGCCGCTGCGGCGAACGGCCGATCCTCTCTTCATCCGCTGGTGTCAGTTCCAACTGAAGTGCGGCTGCGATCTTGCGTGAGACTTCATCCTGAGTGGCGAACATGTCATCGAGGGTGGTATCGACCTTCGTCGACCAGAGGGGCCGCTCCTCGCCGATGCTGATCAGTTGCACGCTGACGCGGATGCGCGATCCGAGCCGCTGAAAAGTGCCGGCCACGACGGCATCGACGCCGAGCTCGCGGCCGGCGGCGATCGGATCGACGTCGCTGTCGGCGTAGCGCAGGATGGCGGCGGTTGGCCGCACCAGCAGCGAGCGGAGAAGCGCCAGCTCGCTGGTCGTCGCATCGGCGAGCGCCAGACCGAGGTGCGCACTCTCCGCGTCGGGGGTCAACGTTCGAAACGGCAGCACGGCCAGCGATCGCTGACTCTTCGGTCGCTGCGGCTCGGAGAGATTCCTGAGCTCGTCAATGACTTCCTGAGCGGACGCCGGCCGGCCCCGCGGTTCCTTTGCCAGCAGACGAAGAATGAGCGCATCGATCGCTCGCGGAAGCGCGGGAATGATCTGCCGCGGCGGCGTCGGCTCGCGATTCAAAATGTCCGAGATCAGCAGGGCGTCGGTTCGGGCCGCAAACGGCCGGCGTGCCGTCGACATCTCATACAGCACGACGCCGAGCGAGTAGAGATCAGCCGCAGGCGTGGCTTGCTCTCCGCGCAGCACTTCGGGCGCGATGTACGGAAGCGTTCCGGCCACCTTCATTCGCTCCGAGACGTGGGCCGTCTCCTCCTCCGGCATGGAAGCCACCATCAGCGCAAGTCCGAAGTCCATCACTTTGATGTGACCGCTGGGCGTGATCATGATGTTGTTGCTCTTGATGTCGCGGTGGACGATCCCGTGGGAGTGCGCCGCGGCAAGCGCTTCGGCGATCTCGATCGCCAACGAGCCGAGCATCTTCAGCGGAAGCGGGCCGCGCTCGATCCGATCCTGCAGGGTCTCGCCCTGAACCATCTCCATGATGATCAGCGGCTGCCCTTCGTGCTCCAGGACGTTGTGAATCGCGCAGATAAATGGATGATCGAGCGCCGCCGCAGCGCGTGCCTCGCGCAGGAAGAGCCGGCGCGACTGATCGCTGGCCAGCCGCGAGGTGGCGATCACCTTGACCGCGACCGTCCGATTCAGCGCCTCGTCATGGGCGGCAAAGATCTCTCCCATTCCGCCCTGGCCGAGTCTGGAGGTGATGCGGTACTGCCCGATCTGCTCGTTGAGCACGAGGATTCGATGGTAGCACTCAGTCTATCCTTGTCATCCCGAGCTGCTCGGGATGACATGAATCTCCTTCAACTCTTCGACCATTCGCTCATCGCGCGACCCAACGAGATCGGGCTCGAGTGGCAGGGGAGGAGCTTCACGTTCGGCGAGGTCGAGGAGCGGAGCAATCGTCTGGCCCACGCGCTGCGCGCGCGCGGGTTTCGCAAAGGCGATCGACTGTGCGTCCATCTGGCCAATCGCATCGAGCTGATCGATCTATTTCTGGCCTGCGTCAAGCTCGGCGTGCTCTTCGTTCCCATCAACATCCTTTATCGCGAGC
>QHVS01000174.1 GCA_003223635.1 Acidobacteriota bacterium
CGACGAGGCGCGCGAAAAGATCCGGCAGGCGCTTGACCGAATTGGCACCGACGACGGAGTGATCATCTTTACCGACATGTTCGGCGGAACGCCGAGCAACATCAGCCTCTCGTTCCTGGAGAAGGATCGAGTGGAAATCGTGACCGGCGTGAATTTGCCCATGGTGGTGAAGTTCGCCACGATGCAGCGCGAAGCCAAAGACCTGTCCACGCTGGCGCACGTGATCAGCGAGAAGGGGTCGAAGGCGATCCGTGTGGCTTCCGATCTGCTGTCGGGCGAGCGGCGAGCGTCGGGAGCCCAGGGTTGACTCTCATACGTCATCCTGAGCGCAGCGAAGGATCTCTGGTGGCACGCCGAGTTACGTGCCACGCGCTGCGCGCTTTCCCAACGAATTCGCTGTGCCATTGGAAATCCTTAGGCTTCGCTTCGCTCAGCCTTCTATGACACCCCTCATCCGGCCTTTGGCCACCTTCTCCCCGCAAGCGGGGAGAAGGACCTCACATGAGATCCCTCGCCCCGCGAAGCGGGGAGAGGGTGCCGCGAAGCGGCGGGTGAGGGGTCGTGTCATCACCGCACCATCTGCGCGCTGGGCAGTTCGCGGGCTCAGGATTAAGTTGTGCGGAGCGAAGCGTTGATCGACCGCGAGCTGGAGATCAAGAACAAACTCGGTCTTCATGCACGCGCCGCGGCGAAGCTCGTCCACTGCGCAGCGCGGTACAAATCCGATATCAAGATCCGCAAGGGGGAAGAGGAAGTCGACGGCAAGAGCATCCTCGGCATTCTGCTGCTCGCCGCAGGCCGAGGAGCCATGATTACGGTCCGGGCGAACGGAGAAGACGAGCAGGCTGCCCTGGAGGACATCCAGAAGCTCATCGATGCAAAATTCGATGAAGTAGAATGAGTTCGCGGCTCGCGCCCGCGAACGCCATGCTCACCGACCGTGCCACACGCCCCCCCGTCCCCACCCGGAAGGACGTCCGTACCTACAAGGGGTTCGGCGTTTCTCCCGGGATCGCCATTGGCCGGGCGGTGATCATCGAACGGCGGGAGGCATCCGTCTTCCGGGTTCCCATTCGCGAGGAGGATGTGTCGTCCGAAGTCAATCGGTTTCTCGAGTCGCTGGAGAAAACCCGTGAGGAGCTCCTGGAGCTGAAACAGAAAGTGAGCCGTTCGATGGGCGATGAGTACGCGTCCATCTTCGAGGCTCATGCCATGATCGTTCGAGATCCCTCGTTCACCGACAAGGTCATCCAGAAGATCGAGTCGGAGCAGGTGAACGCGGAATGGGCGCTGGCCGAGGTGCAGGAGGAGCTCCAGGCGCGCTTCCAGAGCTTCGACGATGAATACCTTCGCGAGCGCGTGGCCGATGTCAAGGACGTCGCCGACCGCGTGCAGACGAATCTGCAGGGGATCGCCCACCACGAGCTTTCGGAGATCACGCATGACGTGATCATCCTGGCCGACGATCTGACACCCTCCGACACGATTCACTTCAACCGTCGTCCGGTGATCGGCTTTGCCACCGAAGCGGGCGGGCGGACATCGCACACTTCGATCATCGCCAAGTCGCTCTTCATGCCCGCCGTCATCGGCGTTCCGCGGCTGACGAAGATGATCGACAACGACGAGATGGTGATTGTCGACGGCTACGAAGGAACGCTGATCGTCAACCCGACGCAGGCGATGATCGCCGAGTATCAGAGCCGCGTCCTTCGCCACGAAGAGGCCGAGCGGCGGCTGCTGGAAAATCGCGCGGAGCCGGCGGTGACCAAGGACAATCACCGCATCGCGCTGCAGGCGAACATCGAGCTGGTCGAGGAGCTCAAGGACGCCATCCGCTTCGGTGCGGAGGGCATCGGGCTCTACCGCTCCGAGTTTCTCTACATCTCCAAGAGCCCATTGCTGCCGACGGAAGAAGAGCATTTCCAGCTGTATCGCAGCCTGGCCGAAGCGACTGCGCCGCACGAATGCGTGATCCGCACCTTCGACCTGGGCGGAAGAAAACTGGCCCGTGAGGTGATCGGCAGCAAAGAGGACAATCCGGTTCTGGGGCTGCGCGGGCTGCGCCTGTGCATGAAACATGTTGACATGTTCAAGACGCAGCTCCGCGCGCTGCTGCGCGCGTCGGTGTTTGGAAACCTCAAGATCATGTTTCCGCTGGTCTCCGGCGTCCAGGAGCTGCGGCAGGTAAAGACGCTTGTCCGCGAGATACGCAGAGAACTGGATGAACAGGGGATCGCCCACAACCCCAACCTGAAGATCGGGATCATGATCGAGGTTCCCTCCGCGGCGATGATCGCTGACATCCTGGCCGAGGAATCTGACTTCTTCTCCATCGGCACGAACGATCTGATCCAGTATTCGCTGGCTATCGACCGATCGAACGAGAACGTCAGCTATCTGTACGAGCCGCTTCATCCCGCGCTGCTTCGGCTCATCAAGGGCGTCATCGACGCGGGAAAGCACGCGGGCATCCCCGTGTCCATGTGCGGTGAAATGGCTTCCGATCCCCTCTATGCCGTCGTGCTTCTCGGCCTGGGACTGGAGATCTTCTCCATGAATCCCTCCTCCATTCCAGTGATCAAGAACATCGTTCGCTCGGCCCGCTATCGCGATTGCCGGCGCATTGCCGAACTGGCTCTGCTGAAGAAAACGGCGCAGGAGATCGAGGAGTTCGTCATCGAGAGCGTGGCCACGCGGTTCCCGGAAGGGCTGATCAGCAAAGCGATATGACTCACGAAGATCTCTTCCGTCACCGCAACGTGCACCGCGTGCCGAAGCCATGGGGCTACGAGCTGATCTTCGCGAAAACCGGTCGCTATGTGGGGAAGATTATCCACGTGAATCGCGGCGAGTGCCTCAGCCTGCAGTATCACGAAATGAAAGAAGAGACGCTCTACGTTGTGCGAGGCCAGTTGAAGTTGACCATCGAGTCCGACGGCGATCGACGGGTCCTGTCATTGAGAGCGGGCGAGGCGTTTCACATTCCGCCGCGCCTCATTCACCGCATGGAAGCGGTGGAGGACACGGACGTGGCAGAAGTCTCGACGCCCGAACTGGAAGACGTCATCCGACTCGAGGATCGCTACGGACGCGCCGGAACATCCGAACCATGAAACGCTTCCTCGCCTTGCTGTGTGGTGTTGCGATTGCCCTCTCGGCTGCCGGGCAGACGGCACAAGAGACGAGCACCGCTCCCAAGAAAGATTCGGCGATGGTGAAAGCGGCGAAATCGAGCGGGGGGCCGAAGCGCAAGTCGACGAAGAAGGTCATCACCAACAACGACGTCAAGCGATCGAAGGGGAAGCTCGTCACATTGCCGCCGAAACCCGCCCCCGCCACCACAGCGCCGGGCGCGGTCAAGGGATCTCTGGAGAAGCAGGATGACCAGCGTCGCGCTCAATCTGTGGCCACAGAGCGCGTCAGCCTCGCCCAGGCGAAGGTGACCGATCTCGAAAAGGAGCTGGCGCGCCTCGAGCAGGCTTACTACGAGGCAGCGGATCCAAACTACCGAGACACTACGATTCAGACTCGATTCAATCAGACCAAACGGCAGCTCGACGACGCGCGCAAAGAGCTTGCGGACGCCCGGGACGTCCTAACAAAGTCCAGGCAATGAACAGGACCTTCTTCATCGAGACCTGGGGCTGTCAGATGAACGATCTCGACAGCCAGCGCCTCGCCGGCAGCCTGAAGCTGCGCGGGTACCGACGTGTCGACGACGAGAGCCAGGCGAATCTCATTCTCCTGAACACCTGCTCGATCCGCGACAAGGCCGAGCACAAGGTGTTCTCCCGACTTGGAGCGTTGCGCGAGCTGAAGCGTCGCAACGACGTGCAGATCGGTGTTTGCGGATGCGTAGCGCAGCAGGAAGGGGAGGCCATCCTCGAACGCGCACCGTGGGTGGACTTCGTGATGGGGCCGGGAAACGTCGGATACCTTGACGAAGTGCTCTCCGGCAAGGCAAGAGTGGCCACTAATTTCCCGGAAGATCGTCGCTACGACTTCCTCAACGTCGACCGGCCGTCGGCGACCAAGGCCCTGGTCACAATCATCGAAGGCTGCAATAAGAACTGCACATTCTGCATCGTGCCGACCACGCGCGGACGCGAAATCTCGCGGCCCTTCGACGACGTGTTGGCCGAGGTGCGTGCGGCAGTGCAGAGCGGACGGTCGGAGATCGAGCTCCTCGGCCAGACCGTCAATGCCTACCGCTGTCCCACGACCGGCCGCGACTTCGGCACTCTGCTGTCAGCGGTAGCCGACATTCATGGCGTGGCCCGGCTTCGTTTCATGACCTCGCATCCGGCCGAAGTGAATGACACCATGATCGCCGCGATGCGCGACCATTCGAACATCTCGCGCTATCTGCACTTGCCGGTGCAGTCGGGCTCGTCCCGAGTGCTCCGCCGCATGAAGCGACTCTACACGCGAGAGAAATACCTGGAGATCATCGATCGGATCCGAACCGCGATCCCGGCGATTCACTTTTCCACGGATGTCATCGTCGGATTCCCAGGGGAGTCCGAGCGCGATTTTCAGGAGACGCTCGACCTGGTCGAGCAGATCCGTTACGGCTCACTCTTCGCGTTCAAGTATTCACCGCGTCCGGGAACGCCATCGCTGAAGATCGGTCCACCGGTGCAGGAGGCCATCGCCGACGAGCGGCTGTCGCGGCTCTTCACTCTTCACGAGCGGATCAAGCGCGAGCGGTTGGAGTCGTATCGTGGGCGTGTCTTGCCCGTCCTGGTGGAGGGGCCGAGCCGGCACGATCCATCCATGCTCTCCGGAAGGACGGATGATAACTGGGTGGTGAACTTCGTCGGCGACCTCGCCACGCCGCTGGGGAGTATGCTTGGCGTGCGCATCGATCAGGCACAGCATCACACGTTGCGCGGGGAGGCCATGTGACCCAACTCGTCCCGATGTCGATCAAGGGGTTGATGCTCGACCCAGTGTCGAACTCGCCCATCGTGGTCCTCAAGGACGAGGATGAGAAGTTTTTCCTGCCGATTTGGGTCGGCATCTTCGAGGCCAACGCCATCGCCCTGCAACTGGAGAACGTGACTACCCCCAGGCCGATGACCCACGACCTCCTGCGCAATCTGATCTCCGAGCTGGACGCGCGGGTGACCCGAGTCGTGATCAACGACCTGCGCGATTCCACGTTCTTCGCGCAGATCCGTGTGATCACGGGCCAGCGCACCATGGAAATCGACGCCCGACCGAGCGACGCCATCGCTCTGGCCCTGCGCACGGAAGCGCCGATCTTCGTGGCCCAGTCGGTGCTCGACCAGGCTCAGACCATTTCTCCCGACTCGGACGAGAAGATCAAGAAGTGGTTCGAGCAGCTCGGCCCGGACGACATGGGCAAATACAAGATGTAGCGCGCCGCGGCCCGGCATCGTAAAATCAAATCCGGTAAATGATCATTACCGTTGCGAACCAAAAAGGTGGCGTAGGAAAAACCACCACTGCCATCAATTTAGCCGCCGCGGTCGCCAACAAGCGCTTCAAGACGCTGCTGATCGATCTCGATCCGCAGTCCAACTCCACCATGAGCTACGTCGACCCGCGAAGCGTTTCGCGATCGATGTTCGACGTGCTGGTCAGCGAAGAGCTCTCCTTCAAGGACGTCATCATTCCCACGGCGGTTCCCAACCTCTTCCTCGCTCCGTCGAAAATCGCCCTGGCCAAGCTGGAATCGAAGCTGATCGGTGAGATCGACGGACCGTTCCGGCTGAAGGACAAGATCAAGGACGCCGCGGACGCATACGACTACATCTTCATCGACACACCGCCGACTCTGGGCATGATCACGGTCAACGCCCTGGTGGCCTCGACGCACGTGCTGGTGCCGATCCAGTCCTCCTATTTCGCGCTGGAGGGCACGGATGATCTTCTGGAGACCATCGAGAAGATCAAAGCCCGCCCCAATCCCAACCTCCAGCTCCTCGGCGTCGTGATCACGATGCACGATAAACGGACCACGCTGGCCCGCGACATTCATGAGCAGATCGGAGAGGTCTTCGGCGATCGCCTCTTCAACACGATCATCACCAAGTCGATCCGCCTGGAAGAGAGCCCGGCTTACAAGGAGTCAATCTTCACATTCGCCCCGAAGTCGAGCGGCGCCATGGAGTATTACTCGCTCAGCGAGGAGATCTTGTCACGTGTGTGAAGAGGGATGAGGGATGTGGGATGAATCTCGGCGTCAGCCCTCAGCCCTCATCCCTAATCGAGGAATGGACATGACCATGAAACGAGGATTGCCAGAACGCGCCACGATGCGTCACGACGCGCACTTCGTGGAAGAGCGGACGCGCCGATCGGGGCGGCACATCGGTTCGATGATTCCCCTGGAGCTGATCGAGGCCAATCCCGAGCAGCCGCGCACCAATCCGGGCAATCTCGAGGAGCTGGCCGCATCCATCCGCGAGAAAGGCGTGCTGGAGCCGATCCTCGTCCGCTCCATCGGACCGAATCGTTATCAGATCATCTCCGGCGAGCGGCGCTTCCGCGCGGCGAGCATGGCCGGCCTCGATGAGATTCCAGCTATCGAGTTCGATGTCGACGACAAGGAGACGCTGGAAATCGCCCTGGTGGAAAACATCCAGCGCAAGGATCTGACTCCATTCGAAGAGGCGGAAGGGTTTCAGCTGCTACAGCAGCGCTTCGGTTACACACACGACAAGATCTCCCAGGTCATTGGAAAATCGCGCACCACGGTGACGGAAACGCTGCTGATCAACGACATTCCCGATCGCATCAGAGCGATGTGCCGAGAAGCGGGCATCGTCAACAAGTCCGTGCTGGTGCAGATCGCTCGGGCCGGCGATGAGGAGGCGATGGAGCGCGTCATGCGGCGAGTCGCAGTGGGAGAGCTTTCGCGCGAAGAGTTGCGCAAGCAGACCGCCGCTCCGGAGCCAAAGAAGGCCGGCCGCCCGAAGAATTACACCTTCCAGCTCAAGGACAAGTCGCTCCCATTCACTCTGAGCCTCAGCTTCAAGAAGGCCAGAGTGGAGAAGGCCGAGATCGTCGCTGCGGTGCGCGAGCTCTTGCGGCGTTTGGAGCGAGAGTGAGGTAGTGGATCAGGCGCAGTGCGGGCCTCGCCATGTCGCGGACAGATCGAACCATTACCGAGAGTGAGTGGATCTTGACATTGCTCGTCGTGTCCCCTTATCCTCCCGCCCCAACATGCACCGCACCACCACGCAAATGAGCCGAATGGTGATGCGCCGCCCGGGCGCAGACGCGTAGTTCGTCTTCGACCCGGGTCCCTCCGCGATTTCCCCCAACTCACGCAAAGAACCTTGAAGGAGGGGACGCATGTCCTACCGTTTCGATACGCTCGCCATCCACGCCGGGCAGCCCAATGACGAGGCCACCGGCGCGGTTACCGTTCCGATCTACCAGACTTCTACGTATCAACAGCTCGAGCCGGGGGTGAACCGCGGCTACGGCTACTCGCGGACCGAACATCCGACCCGTCACGCCCTGGAGCGAAATCTGGCCGCGCTGGAAGGAGCCCGATTCGGCCTGGCCTTCGCCAGCGGCATGGCCGCCATCCACAACGTCCTTTCGCTCCTTCGCACAGGCGATCACGTGGTCACGACGCAGGATCTCTACGGCGGCGCGTGGCGGATCTTTGTGAAACTTTTCGCGAAATTCGGCGTCGATTTCACGTTCGTCGATACCGGCAATCTCGCCGCGGTGAAAGAGGCCATCCGTCCGGAGACCCGATTACTCTGGCTGGAGACTCCGTCCAATCCACTGTTGAAAGTCACCGACATCGCAGCGTGCGCCGCCATCGGCCGTGCTGCTGGCGTACGCGTCGTGGTGGATAACACGTTCGCCACGCCGGTGCTGCAGCAGCCCATCGCTCTTGGCGCCGACATCGTCGTCCACTCCACGACGAAATACATTAACGGCCACAGCGACTGCCTGGGCGGCGCCGTGATTACCGACGACGAAGCGCTCTTCACTGAATTGAAGTTCTTTCAGAACGCAATCGGAGCGGTCCCCGGACCACAGGATTGTTTCCTCATTCTGCGAGGCATCAAGACCCTGTCGCTGCGTGTCGAGCGCCACTGCGCGAATGCAGCGGCCATCGTGGAGTTTCTGCGGCGAAGCGAGCAGGTGAGGCGTGTCTACTACCCGGGCTTCGGGGCGATCGTTTCGTTCGAGGCGGACGACGCGCTGGAGATCGCGCGCAAACTCGAGCTATGGACGTTGGCCGAGAGTCTCGGCAGCGTGAAGAGTCTCTTCTGCCATCCGGCCACTATGACTCACGCCTCGATGGATCCCGAGGTGCGCCGCAAGGTGGGCAT
>QHVS01000175.1 GCA_003223635.1 Acidobacteriota bacterium
ACCAGGAGCGTTCCTCGACGCGCCATGGCAGCGCATTATCTGCCGAATCTCGCCGCCGCCGCTGAGATGACATTAACCTCATCGGTTCGCGAGGCTTATCCGAACGGCAGAGCTCGCAAAGGCACAGGTTATTGTGATTCAAGTCACCCTGCGCCCCCGGCTTCGAGCGTATCTCTATAGACATGTCTGGCGTCGTAGCGGCGGCCGCCGCCGCAACCCGTCTGCTCATCGTCGAGGACGATCATCGGTACGCTCGCGTTCTCGGCGAGCTGCTCACTTCCGGCACACTCAATCTGGAAATCGCGCACGTCACCCGCATCGATGAGGCGTGTCATCGCGTCGACAGCGGCGACGTCGACCTCGTCGTCCTCGACCTCGGTCTCCCCGACGCCGAAGGGCTTCAGTCGCTGGCGGCGCTTCAGGGTTGCGTCACCGAGATTCCGGTCGTCGTGCTGACCGGACGCGCCGATGAAGAGCTGGCGCTGGAAGCGCTGAAGCGCGGAGCGGAGGACTATCTGGTCAAGGACGCCGTCGACCGTCCCACTCTGATTCGCGCGATCCGCTACGCGATGGAGCGGCATCGTGGCGTGCGCGATCTGGCCCACGTCACCAGGGAGCTGCAAATAGCGAACGCGGCGCTGGAGAAGCTGACGCTCATCGACCCGCTGACCGAGCTCCTCAACCGTCGCGGGCTGCAACAGGCGCTGACGCGCGAGATCCAACGCATGGAACGCGAGGGAGGCAAGAGCCTCGTCCTGCTCATCGATGTGGACGACTTCAAGCGGGTCAACGACACGCTTGGTCACGCGGTGGGCGACATCGCTCTGAAGGAGGTCGCTCAACGTCTGCGCGGCTCCGTCCGCGGCGTCGACTATGTTTGCCGCGTTGGCGGCGACGAGTTTCTCCTGCTCCTGCCGAATGCGAACCCCATCGAAGTGATTCGGGTCGCCGAGCGCGCCCGCGCCGCCATCGCCACCATGATCATCCAGCACAGCACCGGAACGCTGCGCCTCACCGCGAGCATCGGGGCGATGATGCTGCGATCCGACACTCCGTCCATCGACGAGCTGCTGGCTACGGCGCATCAGCTTCTGCGCCGGAGCAAAGACAGCGGAAAGAATCGCGTCGCGTACGAAGCCGGAGAGTTTGACGACACCGACACGCGGAGCAGGCAGGCCGACATGTCTGCCAGGTTGGCCCGGGGAAAGAACCTGGTCACGGTGAAACAGCCGATCTTCAGGCTGCAGGATGAAAGCCCGATCGGATACGAGTTTCTCAGCCGCTATTCAAACGGCGTGTTCGAGATGCCCGAGGTCTTCTTCCGGATCTGTTCCGAGAGGAACATCCTCACTCTCGTCGATCATCATTGCCTGCGGCACGCGATTCGCGCGGCTACGGCACTGCCCGACTACGCGCGTTTCCACGTCAATCTTTTTCCGTCCACGATGATCGCCATTCCCGTGGAGCACCTCCTGGCATCATTCCCCCAGCCCATTCCGCCGGGCACCTATTGCATCGAGATCAGCGAACAACAGATCATCGGAGATCCGTCGTATCTGCTCGAACCCGTCCGCGCTCTGCGGCGCGCGGGAATCCTGATCGCCGTCGACGATGTCGGCTTCGGCAACAGTTGTCTGGAGAGCCTCATCCTGCTCGAGCCGGACATCCTCAAGATCGACAAGCGCTGCATCACCGGGCTGGCGCGGGACCGCGAGCGCATCGAATCGCTGCGTCGATACGTTACGCTGGCGAACACGCTGAATTGCGAGACGATCGCCGAAGGCATCGAGACGCGCGAAGACGTCAACGTGCTGCGCGATCTCGGCGTTGAATACGGACAGGGCTTCCTCTGGGGACGGCCGGCCTAACGGGCATCGGTAGTTGACCGGTGCTCGTGCTCGGTAGGCCGTTCTACGGCGCACTGAGCACCAAGCACCAACGATGGCCTGACCCCATTGTTGACAGATCGCTGACACATCACTGCGATACGATCGCCCGCGGAAGGAGGCAGATATGCGCTCTCGTTTCACGCTGCTCGCCGCCGCCGTTCTGCTCGTCGCTGCAACCGCGGCCGGCCAGGTCACGCAGCCGCCCAGTGGCGGAAATCAGCGTGCGTCGATCACTCAGTACCTCGGCCTGGTGAAAGTGACCGTCGATTACAACAGCCCGAAGGTTCACAGCCCCTTCAACGGAGAAGATCGCCGCGGAAAAATCTGGGGGGCGCTCGTCCCCTACGGGATGGCCAAGGGTCTCGGCTACGGCACCTGTACGGAATGCCCGTGGCGCGTGGGAGCCAATGAGAATACGGTCTTCACCGTTTCCAACGACGTCAAGATCGAAGGCCAGCCCCTGCCTGCAGGCGCGTATGGCTTGCACATGATCCCCGGCCCCGACGAGTGGACGGTGATCTTCTCGAAGAACTCGACATCGTGGGGAAGTTTTTTCTATGACCCTAAGGACGACGCGCTGCGAGTCAAGGTGAAGCCGGCCAAGAGCGAGTATCACGAATGGCTGGCATTCGAGTTTCCGGAACGCCAACTCGACAAGGCCACCGTGGCCATGAAGTGGGAAGACCTGCAGCTGCCGATTCACATTTCCGTCGACAACATCTCGCAGCTCTACGTCGATCAGCTCCGCAAAGAGCTGCACGGCAGCAAGGGTTTCGACTGGCAGAACTGGAACGCGGCCGCGCGCTATGCGCTGGAAAACAAGATCGCCCCCGCCGACGCGCTGCAGTGGGCCCAGACTGCGGCCACTCCTCCCTTCCCCGGGCAGGAGAACTTCAACACCCTCATGACGCTGGCCGACGCGCAAGCGGCAAACGGCATGGAGGCGGATGCGAAGAAGACGCGCGATCGCGCGCTGGCTTCGCCCACAGCGAGCGCAATCGACATGCATGTCTACGCCAGATCCCTTCTGGCCCAGGGAAAGAAGGACGAAGCGCTGGCCATCTGGGAGTTGAACGCCAAGCGTCATCCGAACGAATGGCCGGTCAATGTCGGCCTGGCCCGCGGCAACTCGGCGGTCGGCCGCTACAAAGATGCGCTGAAGTACGCGAAGCTCGCCCTCGCGCAGGCACCCGACGAACCCAATCGCAAGATGCTGCAGGGCGGCATCGCGAAGTTGGAGCAGGGTAAAGACATGAACCAGTAGGTTTTCATCTGGAGTGCGGCGGCCACGCCGCCGCTCTCCAGAGCTATCATTCCCCATCGTGTCCACCTTGCCTGCCATCCCACGAGTCCTCGTGGTCGATGACCACGCGCTCGATCGGAAGCTGCTCACCGCCTATCTGCAGGACGGGTACACCGTGGAGACGGCGTCGGACGGAGTCGAGGCGTGGGAGAAACTGCTGAGCGATCCTCTGCGCTTCGATGTCGTTCTGCTCGATCGCACGATGCCGCGCATGACGGGCCTTGCCCTGCTGGCGCGAATGAAGGACGACGAGCGGCTGCGCATGTTGCCGGTCATCCTGCAAACGGCCTTGACCCAGCGCGAGCAGATCCTGGAGGGGATCCGCGCCGGCGCCTACTACTACCTCACCAAGCCCTACGACGTTGACATGCTGCGCTCCGTCGTGCGTACCGCGGTCGACGATTACCGCGGCTACCGCGAGCTGCATGAGCAGGTGCGCAAAGGAGTGGAGGGCTTGCGCCTGATGCGGCACGCCGTTTTCACGTTTCAAACCGTCGAGCAGGCGCGCGACCTCGGCGCCCTCCTGGCCAACGCCTGTCCCAATTCCGCGGCGACCGTGGTCGGTGTTACGGAGCTCCTCGTAAACGCCGTGGAGCACGGGAATCTGGGAATCACATACGACGAAAAATCACGGTTGAAAACCATGGCGAATTGGACAGCCGAAGTGAGACGGCGGCTGGCATTGCCGGAAAACAATTCGAAGCGGGCCGAGGTCGCTTTCGAACGCTTGGATGGACGCATCGAGATCCGCATCCGCGACGAAGGAGCGGGATTCGACTGGAAGCGCTACCTGCAGGTCGATCCGCTACGCGCCTTCGACACGCACGGCCGCGGCATCGCCATGGCCAATCGCCTCAGCTTTCACCACCTCGAGTACCGCGGCTGCGGGAACGAGGTGGTGGGAACGATCGAGCTGTAGGAGTCAGGCCCGGGCCTGATCGCCTGCCCGCACGCTGAGCCGCGGCTCGAGTGTGGGGTTCTTCATCACGCTCATCGCCGTGGCGATCATCGAGCTGATGTCCGCGACATTGGCGGGCACGATCATCGAGGTCCCGCTCTTGGCCAGCTCGCCGAACTGTTTGATGTACGCCTCGGCAATCCGGAGCTGCATGGCTTCCGCGCCGCCGGGAATCTTCATCGCTTCGGCCACGCGGCGAATGCCTTCGGCCGTCGCCGTGGCCACCGACAGAATGGCCGATGCCTGTCCCTCGGCTTCGTTGATGTTCTGCTGCTTTTTGGCTTCCGAGGCTTTGATCACCTGCTGCTTTTCACCCTCTGCCGCGTTGATGGCCGCGTCGCGCTGTCCTTCAGACTGAAGTACCACGGCGCGCTTCTCGCGCTCGGCGCGCATCTGCTTCTCCATCGCCGCCAGGACATCCTTCGGCGGAGTGATGTTCTTGATCTCGTAGCGCAGCACTTTCACGCCCCATGCTTCGGAGGCCTTGTCCACTTCGGAGACCACGGCGGTGTTGATGTTCGTCCGCTCTTCGAACGTCTTATCGAGATCGATCTTGCCGATCTCGCTGCGCAGATTCGTCTGGGCCAACTGGGAGATGGCGTAGTTGTAGTCGCTGATTCCGTAGGACGCACGCTCCGGATTCAGGATCTTGATGTAGAGCACGCCGTCGACGGCCACCTGCACGTTGTCTTTGGTGATGCAGATCTGCTCCGGAACGTCGACAGCGATCTCCTTCAGTGAATGTTTGTAGCGAACCGTGTCCATGAACGGGATGAGGATGTGAAATCCCGCCTGCAACGTGGTGGAGAACTTTCCCAGGCGTTCGACTACCCAGGCCTGCTGCTGGGGAACGACGCGGGCAATCTTCGACACCAGGATGATGGCGAAGATGGCCACGACAAGAGCAACGATGACATTGGGCATTGGGGATCCTTTCCGGGCACTCAGGCCCGCACGTGAAGCAGCAGTCCTTCTACTCGTTCAACCACACAACGCTGGCCACGGACCAGCGGCGTTTCTCCTACGTTTCGCGCGCTCCAGGTGCTGCCGCGCATTTCCGCCTTGCCGAAACCGGCGACCGGCATATCGTCGATGGCCAGGGCCTTCTCGCCGATCAGGGTGTCGACGATCCTGGTCACGCTCAACCCGAGCTTCCGCACTGCCCACGGCCGGATGAAGAAGAGCGTAGCCAGCGAGAAGGCGGTGAAGGTCAGAAGCTGGACCCACAGCGGCCCTCCCACGCCAAATCCCACCAGGATGGCCACGAAGAAGGCGCCGGCGGAAAAAAAGGCGAGATGCAGCGTGCTCGCGAAGAACTCGAGCGTCAGGAAGAGGAACGCGAGCAGGGTCCAATGCCACCAAGCCATTGAGGGAAATTGCTGATTTTGGGAGAGCCATCGTAGAGGTTTCCGGGAAGCGAAGCAATCAAAATAATGTTTTGACCGCGGCTCACAGACCCACTATTCTTCCCCCCACTCCACTGCAGAGAGAGGTAGTTGATGATTGCTCGCCGGCTGTTCTTTGTGGCCCTCGTGGCCCTTCTGGTCGCTCCGCGTCTTACTGCTCAGTGCGTCTCGCTCACGACCATCGGGAGCGCATACACGCAGGATTTCAATACTCTCGCCTCGAGCGGAACATCGAATGCGGCAGCGCCCGGTTGGCCGCTCGGCTGGGCTTTCTCCGAATCGCTGGCCAACGCGAATACGACATATACGGCCGGGACCGGCAGCAGTAACGCCGGCGACACGTATAGCTTTGGCTCTGCCGGCTCGACAGAGCGCGCGCTCGGTGGATTGCAGAGCGGCACTCTGCTTCCGACAATCGGCGCTTGCTTCACGAACAACACAGGCTCGACCGTCACGTCGCTCTCCATCGCATACACAGGTGAGCAATGGCGGCTCGGAACTTCGGGCCGCGGTGCAGATCGCCTCGACTTTCAATACAGCACGAACGCCACATCGCTTACGACCGGCTTGTGGATCGATGTCGATTCGCTCGACTTCAGCTCGCCTATCACTGCAGGCAGCGTGGGCCTTCTCAACGGTAACCTGGCGGCGAACCGCACGTCGATCAGCTCGAGCGTTCCCAGTCTGGCCATTTCCAACGGCGCGACTTTCTGGATCCGCTGGAATGATTTGAATGCCTCAGGGGCGGACGACGGCCTGGCAGTCGACGACTTCTCGCTGACGGCCCAGGGCACGGTTACGCTTCCGAATCTCAGCATCAATGACGTCGCGGTCGCGGAAGGCGACAGCGGCGCAACGAACGCCACGTTCACCATCTCGCTCTCGTCCGTCGCAGGAGCGGGGCCGGCAACCTTCGACATCGCCACGCAGGACAACACCGCCACCACCAGCGATAGCGACTACATCAGCAAGTCGCTCACACAGCAGAGCATCGCTTCGGGGAGCACTTCCAGCTTCACCGTGACCATCAACGGCGACACGAAGATCGAGCCGGACGAAATGTTTTTCGTGAATCTCACGAACGTGAGCGGCGCCAATGTCATCAGGGGACAGGGCATCGGCACGATCACCAACGACGACACGTCCCAGCCTCCGACCGGCGTGGCTGCGGCGAATCCGACGACAGTCCGAGTAGGCGACGCGACGCTTCTTACCGTCACGGTCACTCCGGGGACGAAACCGACGAGCACTGGAATCACGGTCACCGGCAATCTTTCCGCGATCGGCGGCTCCACGACGCAGACGCTTTATGACGACGGCACGAACGGCGACGCGACGGCAGGAGACAACATCTTCTCGTACAACGCGACGGTCTCGCCTTCCAGCACCACGGGGACGAAGACGCTGACCTTCACCATGTCCGACGCGCAATCCCGGTCGAGCAACGCTTCGACATCGGTCAAGGTGGCCATCGCGATTCATACGATTCAGGGAAGCGGCCGGCGCTCCCCGTTCGAGGGGCAGCCCATCGTCACGACCGGAATCGTCACCGGCCTGCGGAGCAACGGCTTCTACATTCAGGAGAAGGACAGCCAGATCGACGCCGATCCGGAAACGTCGGAGGGGGTGTTCGTGTTCACGAGCAGCGCGCCGCCGGCGGCGAAGGGCAATCTCGTGTCGGTGTCTGGAACCGTCAGCGAGTTCGTTCCCTCCGCTGATCCGAATCAGCTTCCGGTGACGGAGATCTCGTTCTCACCCACGGTGTCGCTCATCTCCACCGGCAATCCGCTCCCCGCGCCGATCAACATCACGTCGATTTCCTCGAGCATTCTCGATCAGATGGAGCGCTATGAAGGGATGCGCGTACACGTCGACTCGCTCACGGCAATCGCTCCCACCGGCGGAACGATCAGCGAGGCGAACGCGACGTCGACTTCCAGCGGCATCTTCTACGCCGTCATCACCGGGACACTCCGGCCGTTCCGCGAGCCGGGCATCGAACTGCTCGACCACGCCGGGTGGCCCGCGACGATTCCGACGTTCGATGAGAATCCGGAACGCATCCGCGTCGACAGCGGCGCGCTGGGCGGCACCCGCCTCGACGTGACCACAGGCCAGACTCTGGCGAACGTCACCGGCATCGTCGACTACTCTTTCCGCACCTACAGCGTCCTCTCGGAGACGACGCTCACGACGACATCGCCGGCGATGACCTCGACTCCGGTCTCTCAGCCATCGCTGTCTGACTTCACGGTCGCCGCTTTCAACATGGAGCGCTTCTTCGACACGATCGACGATCCGGCGATCAGCGACGTGGCCCTTACGACCACCGCGTTCAACAACCGCCTGAACAAGGCGTCGCTGACGATCCGCAACATCCTGCGTACGCCCGACATCATCGGCGTGGAAGAGATGGAGAACCTGACCACGCTGCAGGCCGTGGCCAACAAGGTGAACAACGACGCAGTGGCGGCCGGGCAGCCCAATCCGAACTACACGGCGTATCTCGCCGAAGGAAACGACATCGGCGGCATCGACGTCGGCTTCCTGGTGAAGAGCTCGCGCGTTGACATGGTCGATGTGACCCAGTTGGGGAAGAGCACGACGTACACGAATCCGAATAACGGCCTGCAGGAACTGCTCAACGATCGTCCGCCGCTCATTCTTCGCGCCATGGTCCACTCCGAGACCAACGGCGCCTTCCGCGTCACGGTGATCGCCAACCATCTGCGATCGCTCAGCGGCGTCGACGATCCGGTCGATGGTCCGCGAGTGCGGGCCAAGCGCGCCGCCCAGGCTGAGTTCCTGGCCAATCTCATTCAGGCGCGGCAGGTCGCCGACCCGACGGAGCGCATTGTCTCCATCGGCGACTACAACGCCCTTGGCGTCAACGACGGCTATGTCGACAGCATGAACAGCATCAAGGGGACGCCTACGCCCGCGCCTCAGGTTGCCGTGTCCAGCCCCGATCTCGTCGATCCCGACCTCATCGATCTCGTTCTGCCGACGCAGTACTCCTATGTCTTCGACGGCAACACTCAGACTCTGGATCACATTCTGATCAACCAGAACATCGCCGGACACGTGGAGATCGCCCACAACGACGCCGATTTCCCGGAAATCTATCGCAACGATGCGAACCGGCCGGAGCGGATCACCGATCACGACATTCCGGTTGCGTACTAGGCGCCGGCGACCGGCATGTATGGATCGCCCTTCAACGTCACGGTGACGGCATTCGATGAGCTGAACAACGTTGTCGCCGGCTGGCGCGGCACAGTGACGTTCAGCAGCACGTTGACGGCCTCGCTTCCAGCGCCATATACGTTTACCGCGACCGACGCCGGATCGCACACGTTCACCATCACTCCGCTCGCTGCAGGAGCAAATACGATCACAGCGGCGGAGACGAACCACGCATCCTCGACGGTGCAGATCGCTCCCGCTCCGCTGCGCATCACCGCGGACGACAAGCTCGCGATCTTCGGCAGCGCGCTGCCCCCGTTCACGGCGTCGTACGACGGCCTGGTGGCAGGCGACACGCCCGCCTCGCTGCCGACGCCTGCCTTCAGCTCGCCGGCATCCGTGGGGACGACGATCGGTCAATACCCGATCCACGTCTCCGGAGTCAGCTCGC
>QHVS01000001.1 GCA_003223635.1 Acidobacteriota bacterium
CATATGGATCGGGCAGTTACGCTTGCGAGTGTTATGAAACCAATGAAAGGCATCTCTGCGCGACGGATCAACCAATTGCTGCATCGGAGCGGGCCTGTCTGGCAGGACGAATCTTTTGACCATGTGATTCGCTCTACTGAGCGCTCGCGCGCGAAATTCGAATATGTCTGTAACAATCCGGTGGGGGCGGGTCTCGCTGCTTCACCGGATGAATATCCGTGGCTCTGGCGGTCATGGGTTGAGGGTCGATGCTACAAGTGGTAAGGGCACAGACAAGAGTGTCTGTGCCACACCTGCACGGCCAGATCGTCGTTCTCTACTCGCCGCGGTAGACCCGCCGCACCCAGGCTGCGTCCGCTTCGCTCAATGGCTCTCCAACCTTGCTCGCGGCCTCCACCTGCTTGGCGTTGCGCTGTCCGAGGAGAACGGTTGCAGTTGGATTGCCGGCGAGAAGAGCGCCGGTCAGGGCATACAGCACCGGCTCTGGATGATCGGCGAACCGCATCCGCATCTCCTTTACTGCATGTTTCATCCGGGCGATGAATTTCGGGTCGGTGAAACCGGCGATGCCGCTGCGAAAGTCTCCTTCCGGAAACTGCGTCGGGGCGTCGTACTTGCCGAGGAGGAGGCCGTGCATGAGGGGCGAGAAGAAAGCCGCGCCGAGGTCGTGCTTGGCGACGTAGGTCTTCAATCCGCTCGACTCATACTCGTCGTCGATCACATTGCGGTACGGCTGCACGACGTCCGGATCGACGCGGTCGATGAACCGCACGATCTTTCTGGCGTCCCAGTCGGAGAGCCCGATGAATCGAATCTTCCCCTCGGTGCGCAGCTTGCGCATCATCGCCAGCGCGTCGTGGAAATACTCGTCATTCGGGCCGAAGTCGCAGTGATGGAAGTAGTAGAGATCGATGACGTCGGTGCGCATGAGTTTCAGCGAGCGCACGCACTGGGAGCGCATGAACTTCGGATCGTAGAAGTGTCCGGAGGGGCCCTTCACCCACCCGAATTTCGAGGCCAGGAAGATGCGCCTGCGCGGCACCTCGCCCCAGACTTCGCCGATCAGCGACTCCGCGTGACCGTTGCCATAGGCGTCCGCGGTATCCCAGTGAGTGATGCCCTTGCCATATGCGGCGATCAACGCCTCTTTCGCTGCTGCGTCATCATTACCGCTCCAGCCGACCGAATTTCCCTCGCTGACATTCGGTCCCCCGTGCCCCCATGTGCCCATGCTGATGGTTGGAACCTGAGCGTGGGTCCGGCCGAAGCGAATCGTGCGCATGGCGGCGGATTATAGGGTCAGGCCCCCTACTCCACCTGCAACGCGTCCCCATGCCACGCGCGACGAAACTGAGCCAACGCAGACGCCGCGCTCTTCTTCTGCGCCTTGCGCGCTTCGGCCAGACCGAAGAGCGATCGGGGATTGTTCGGATTGCGATCCAGATCTACACGGAAGACCTTCTCCGCCTCGGCCGGCTGCCCCATGCGCAGCAGCGCCGCCCCGAGAGTTTCTCGCGCGGGGTAAAACCAGTCGGGCGGTTCGTCATAGTCGAGCGTGTCCTGCGCCTCGACAGCACGCCGATACGCGGCCAGTGCCGCCGGGCGGTCCCCGCGCGCCTCGGCGATCCTTCCGTCGAGAATTCCATCGGCGACCTGCGCCACGTTCTTCGGTGAGTTCTGCATGATGCCGGGATCGTCGGTGAGCGATTTCCTCGCCGTCTCGAAGAGCTCGTGCTCGCGCTGCGCTCCGGCCACATCGCCCAGCCGGGCGAACGCTACCCCACGGGCGAAGTGCGACAGCACAGTCGACAGCGGTCCGGCGTTCGCTTCCGGCGCGCGGATGACGTCGCCCCATTTCGCAAATCGCACCAGGACGAGCACCGGCGCCGCGGCCGCGCTCTCCAGCATCGGCATGTCCCTGGCCATGGCCACGGCCGTCGCGCCGAATTCGTCAGCCATCCGTTTGGCCTCGCTGAAGCGTCCGATCATCGCGTACGACGCCGACCCGAACTGCAGGTTGTGGTTGTAATACATCAGCGGATAGATGCCTCCCTTGCCGTTCTTCTTGATGAACACTCGATCGACCGCCGCCGCGCTCTCGTTCGCCTTCGCCGCGCCGGAGTAATTTCCCGTGCGCTGATAGATGTGGGCCGGCATGTGGACGAGATGGCCGGACGCCGGCGCCAGCGTGTTGAGCCGGTCGGCCGAAGGCAGCGCGCGGCCGGGCCGCGTCGACGCCTCGACGGCGTGAATGTAGTAATGATTCGCACCGAGGTGCTGCGGATTACGCTTCAGCACCGACTCCAGCGTCCTGATGATTTCCTCGGTCCCCTCGACAGGCTTCCCGTCGTGCGTCCAAAACTTCCACGGCCGCAGATCCATCATGCTCTCCGCATACAACGTGGCCAGATCGAGATCGTCCGGATATTTCTTCGTCAGCGTCCCCATCGCAGCGCTGTAATCAGATGAGAGCTTTTTCAGATTCGCTTGCGGATCGTTGGAATATCGCTTCGCCAACGCGGCGATCATGTCGCGCTCTTTCGGCGAGGCATCCGCCTCGTGCTTCAGCGCCATCTGCACCGCTTCGTACGCCTGCTTCTCGCGATCGGGGTCGACATCGAGATTGATGTTGGGTCCGAGGGCCAGTGCGATGCCCCAGTAGGCCATGGCCATGTGGGGATCGAGCTCGCTGGCCTTCTTGAATGAGCGGATCGCGGCCTCGTGATTGAAGCCGTAGAGATAGGCCATCCCCTGATCGAAGAATTTCTGGGCGTTTGCGCTCTTAGTCGATACGGCGTAGTGAACGTTGCCCACACCCTTTTCCAGTACGGGCACTTCCTGAGCAGCGAGCGCTGCCGCGATGAAAACGATCAGTTTGGACATGGATGCCTCCCGGGACCGCGAAATCTTAATTCTTGACAGTGTAGCCGTCGCTGAATGAGGATTCATTCAGGATGCGACGAGCCACCGCGGCCGCAGAGGCCCCACTAATCAGCAAACGGCACCGCATCCTGCGGGCGGCGATCGATGTGTTCGCCCAGAGCGGCTACTTCAACGCGAAGGTGTCGGAGATTGCCAAGGCGGCCGGAGTCGCGGACGGGACCATCTATCTTTACTTCGACGGTAAGGAAGATCTGCTGACGACGATCTTTCGCGAGCACACGCGAAGCTACCTGCAGTCGCTGGAGCGGGATATGGCGCCGGTGCGACGGGCCGAGGATCGCATTCGCATCGCGATCCGGCATCACCTCGAGACACTCGGCCGCGACCGCTCGCTGGCCATCGTGGCCCAGGTCGAGCTTCGTCATAGCCTGAAGTTCATGAGCCTCCTCTCGCATCAGGAAGTCGGCGACTACCTTGGCATCCTGCGAAATGTCGTGGAGCAGGGACAGTCGGACGGCACGTTCCGTCGCAACCTCCATCCGCAGCTGGTCGCTAAGGCGATCTTCGGCGTGCTCGACGAAATGGTCACGTCGTGGGTGCTGTCGGAGAAGGAGTACGCGCTGGGAGATCAAGCCGAGCAGGTCGCCGATCTGATTCTGAACGGGCTTCTCTGATCAGCGGGATCAGCAACACGACACACAAATATCCCAACGCCGGCCCGATCTGATGGGGAAGCCGGTTCCAGGCGAACTCGATGTGCGCGCGGATGTCCCACGGCGTCGCCAGCGCCTGTCCAGCCAGAAGCGATGACTGCAGAAGGACGGCGACGGTCAGGAAGCGCTCGCGCATCCATGCCTGTCGGGCAAACAGAATCAGCGTCAGGAACGCGGCGATCCAGAAGAGGCGCAGATCAGGCGCGTAGACGATGAACGCGTGCAGCACGTAGCCGAGCTGCTTCAGATGAAAGAGCACACGATCGAGAACATCGCCCTGCAGGAAGTCGGTTTGCAGGCGATAGACAGAGCGCGTCACCATCCACGCTCCGGCGATCGCGGCGGCCGGCCACAGGCGCCATACCCGTCGAGCGGAAACGATGAGCGCGGCGACGACAGTCACTCCGATCAGCGCGATCCCTTCGTTTTTGCACCAGGCGGATAGCCCTAGAAGGATCGCGCCGAGGTGAAGTGACGCGTTCGAGGGGCGAGCCAGACCGCGACGCACCAGGAGCAGTCCCGCGCATCCGAAGGCCATCACCGGCCCTTCCGCCAATCCGACCCAGAGGTTCAGCGCCGGCGATGCGATGGCCAGCGTGCCGATCGCGGCGAGCAGATCAGAGTCGAACTCCTCGCGGAGGGTTCCGCGGACGATCAGCAGGAAGGCTGCGCTGAGCGCGGTGAAGATCAAACCGATCCAGCGATCCTCCCAACCGCGCCGCAGCACGGATGGCAGATCGACCAGCAGCGGAACCAGGGGCGGATAGTCGGGATGCGAAATGTTCGTCTGCACGAAGCGCCAGTCGATTCCACGGGCGTCGAAGAACACGCGTCCCTTCAGTCCCCAGATGCCGAACCAGTCCCACTCGTACATGGGCGCCCAGGTGGCGAACACGGCGTGACCGAGGACGAGGAGAAGGATCACGACATCGACTGGATTTGGTGCGCGTGGCCGACTGAAAACGGGCCTCCGCAGAAGCAGCGCGATCGGCGCCAGCAGGGCGATCATCACGACGGTTCGCGACCACTCGACATGAACGACGGTGAGAAAAAACATCATGAGAGCGGCGTAGCCGCATCCGATGAAGATGGCCGAGCCGAAAAACGCGGCGCCGCGCAATTCGCGGTCGATGAGCCGTGTCAGCGCGCAGCCGGCGAGCGTGACCAAGATGAGCGCGGCCAACACCGCGATCATCGCTGCCTCTCGATCTTCCCTTCGGGCCAGTACGCGATCACGTTGGCGTCGGTCTCGCCCGGAAACTTCACCGTGCGGCCGGAGAGCATGTAGCTCGCGCGCCAGTAGACATAGCCGAAGCCGTTAAACGGCGGCTGAAAAACGAGGCCGACGGTGTCGCCGCGGCGCGTCACGGATCGGATTCGCTGAAAGAACGCCAGCAGCTCGGGCGTCGTCGCATCGGCGTGCTCGCGAAGCGGACGCGTATCGAGTCCGCTCACTGGACCCGGCTGCATCAGCGACCGGCGCGATACAAGCAGGCGGAGAAACATCGGTCGAAAACCACCGATGAAGAGAAGAGCGAGAAGGATGGAAGCGGCGACCCGTTGCCAGCCGAGCTTCATTCCGCCGTGGCAGGAGCGCCGACGGCCGGGACCTCATGCCACTTCGTATGCGGCTTGCGATTGAGAATGAGGTAGTACCAGACCAACTGGCCGAACCCGCGCGACGTCATCCCGCGCTTCTCGTAGAACGGCATGAGCAGCTTCTGCAAACGCGGCAGATTGTAAAACGGAACCCCGGGGAAGTAGTGATGCTCGAGATGGTAGTTGGAGAAGAGATACGCCACGTCCCAGAACCACGATCCCTTCACCAGCGTGGCCCACTGCGCGGGATCGTCGGGATCGATGTCGTAGTGCTGTCCCAGCCGATTGAGAGCGAAGGCGACGGGGAAGACGAAGAAGACCGGGACGACGTACAGCTTCCAGGCAATCCACCATCCGCCGATCAGGGCGATCGCGGCCAGCACGCCGAGTTGAAAGACGATCGTGCCGATGCGCTCGCGCGCGATCCGTTTCTGCATCTCCGGTTCGTACGAGCGCGCCTCTTGCCCCGCCGCGCGGAAATAGATCGGAAACAGCGCCGGCGTGAAATAGAGGAATTTCAGCCAGCGGGCGTTGATCTTCGGCGTGAGATAGTGGCGCTTGGGATCATCTTCGTACGAGCCGAGCCCCGCGTGATGATCGAGGTGCCAGCGGGTGAACTGTGACGCCGAGATGCCGCTGGGAATCGCGTATAGCAATCCGAGGATGCGGTAGGCGCGGTCGTCGGATTGAGTGAGCACGGCTCGATGAACGACCTCGTGGAGCAGCACCGTGAAGTCGAACACCGCGAATCCGGCGACGATGGCAAATGGCAGCCAGAGGTACCAGCGGTCGAAGTGCACGATGGCCACACCGGAGAGAATGAGCGCCGCGATGTTGGCCGCCGCGATGAGCGCATGCAGCCACGGCTGCTTCTGATGGAGCCCGCGCAGATCCTCGCTGGAAAGTTCTGCTGTCAGCTCGCGCTTGAGCTGCTGTGCATGTTCAGCCCAGTAGGTCATGACCGGGTTCGCCAACAGGGTGCGCGCGACGTTTATTCGATAATCTGGAGTGCGGTGCCCATGGCACCGCTCTGAGAGCGGCGGTGCATATCTTCACCATCGGCCATTCCACGCGTTCCCTTGACGAGCTGATCGGGCTCCTCCGTGAGAACGGTATCTCCCGGCTGGCCGACATCCGGCGTTATCCGGGCTCGCGGCGCTATCCGCATTTCTCGCGCGAGTCACTCGAGCAGTCGCTCCCGCGCGCGGGGATCGAGTATGTGCACCTGCCCGATCTCGGCGGCAGGCGAACGCCCGAAAAGAATTCGCCCAACACCGCGTGGCGCAACGCACAGTTCCGCGGCTACGCCGATTACATGGCCACGCCGGCGTTCCGCGCCGCTCTCGATGAGCTTCTGTCGGACACACGACCGACGGCGATCATGTGCGCCGAGGCGGTCCCATGGAGGTGTCATCGCAACCTCGTGGCGGACGAGCTGCTGCGCCGCGGCCACGAAGTCATTCACATCCTCGGACCAGGCGCCACGCAGCCGCATGTGATGAATCCATTGGCTCGTGTGGAGAACGATCGGCTCGTATATCGCTGATACACTCGACGCGCTGCAATGCTGATCCTTCAAGATCCGCTGCGACAGACCGATCTTCCCCGTGGCTGCGTAGCGACGATCGGCAATTTCGACGGCATGCACATCGGTCATCAGGCCATCGTGCGCGGAGTGATTCGTCGCGCCGAGGAGCTGAAGCAACCCTCCGCGGTGATCACGTTTCATCCGCATCCGATCTCCGTCGTGGCGCCGGATCGCGCTCCGAAACAAATTCTCACGTTGGCGCAGAAGGAAGAGATTCTGCGCAACATGGGCGTCGAGGCGTTGCTCGTCGTGCCGTTCACGCACGAGTTCTCCCATTGGACCGCCGATCGCTTCATCGATGAATTCCTCGTCTCCGCGCTCCGGGTCAGCGAGATCCGCATCGGCCGCGACTTCGCCTTCGGCGCGGGCCGCCAGGGAAATCTGGGCAAACTGCAAAGCGCCGGCGCGCGACATGGCTTCAGGGTCGAAGGCGTCGACGACGTGACCATCCGCGGCATCCGCGTCTCCAGCTCGCTGGTGCGCGACGCCATCCTCAAGGGCGCCATGCGCGCCGTCACTCTGGCCCTCGGCCGCACCCATTTCATCGACGGGCGCGTGGCCACTGGCCGCCGCCTCGGACGCAAGCTCGGCGTCCCCACGGTCAACGTCGATCCATTCAATGAGCTCTATCCCGGCCGCGGCGTGTATGTCAGCACCTCGCGATTCGAAAGCTTCAACCGCTCCTTCGAGAGCGTCACCAACATCGGAGTCCGCCCAACCCTCTATGAAAACTACGGCATCACGATCGAAAGCCACATCCTCGATTTTGATTCCGATGTGTATGACGACACCGTTCGTGTCTACTTCCATCAGCTTCTGCGGCGCGAGCGGCAGTTCCGCTCGGCCCTGGAGCTGACGGGTCAGATCGCCGTGGACGTCGAGCGGTCGCGACGGTATTTCGCGCGGCATCCGATTCGCTTCAACGAGATTGGAGTACAAGCGGATAGCGGTTAGCGGTTGGCGGTTGGCGAACTGCCAATCGCCAAGCGCTGACAGCCAAGCGCCAGGTCAACATGTCCGATCCCGTCTACGCCATCCTGCTCCTCCTCGCCTTTCTGGCCGTTCTTGCCGTGGTCCGTTTTTTCAAGACGCTCGATCCGGAACTCTGGCTCGCGGCGGCGACGCCGGTGCTGGCCGGGGTCGTAAGCGGCCTGTTTTTGCGGTTTCTCCCGGCCGCGCATCCCGCGGCTATCGGAATCGTGCTGACGATCGCCGCGCTGTACGTCCGTCTGACCGGCGAAGAGAGCGAGCCGATTGATGGGATGCTTCTCGGCGCATGCAGCGGCGCTGCAGCGACGGCTGTGCTGATGACTCGGGGCGAGCACGAGTGCCGCATCATCGCCGAATGCCTCGCCGCCGGGGCCATCACCGGCTACGGCGTCACCTTCGCCTCGCTGCATGTGACAGACAAGCTGCGGCAGCTCGTCATCGACGTCGTCACCGCGGTCATTGCCATCGCAGCGGCGTTCGTTCCTCGATTTTTTCCCGATGAGAGGCTGACTGCGACGGTGGTCGCGGCGATCATCCCGCTCATCACCGTGATCGCGGCCTTCAAGCAATGGCCCGACGTACGCGCGGAGCTGAGCCACGAGGCCTCTCTCGGATTCATCGCCGACGCCGACGTCCGCCGCACCGCCAACCCTCTTCTTCGCCTGGGTGGCGGCGGCTGGGCGGATCGGAAGGCGCATCGTGAATTTGTCCGCCTGGCCAACAAGATCGCCCTGCGCAAACGGCAGCAGCGCAACCGGCCCGAAGAGATCGCCCGTCTCTACCAGTTAGAAATCATCAAGATTCGAATGCAGATCCAGGAGATGAGCCGCATCGATCGGGCCGTTCTCGCGGATCAGCAAATGCCGTCGGATACAATTGCTCACGGTCAATGACTCGCCGTCTGCTCGCCTTTTTCGTTTTCCTCCTGACGGCCCTTCCCCTTCTCGCCCAAAAAGACATGGGGCAGGCGCAGCAGTACTACCGGCAGACGCCGGCCGGCACCAAGCGATTCAAGGTCCTGCAGCAGACCCCGAAGAGCGGCGGCGACATCAAATGGACGCTGCCGCCCGGCGGACGGCAGGAGATCGTCAAGGACGAATACGCGATCCTCGAGCCGGATGTGACCATCGAGTACCAGGACATCAAGGTTCACGCCGACAAGATCACGGCGAATTTCAAGACCAAGGACGTGGTGGCCCAGGGGCACGTGGTCATCGATCAGGGACCGACGCGCCTCACCGGCGATCAGGCCGTCTTCAACCTCGACTCGAAGACCGGCACATTCTTCAACGCCACCGGCAATCTGGAAGGTTCGATGTACTTCACCGGCGAGAAGCTGGAGAAGCTCTCCGAGGACGAGTACCGGTTGACCAACGGCGTCGTGACTTCGTGCAATCTCGATAATCCGTCATGGTCGTTCCACGTGCGCAGCGCCGACCTGAAGGTCGATGATTACGCGCATCTGCGCGATCTCTCCTTCCGCGCGCACCGGCTGCCGATCTTCTGGACCCCGCGCCTGATCTGGCCAACCAAGCGGGATCGCTCGCAGGGTTTCCTGATTCCCCGACTTCGCTTCTCGACGCGTTTCGGTGAGCGGCTGGAGCTCGGCTACTTCATTCCCGTCGGAGATTCCGTCGACACGACGCTCTACGCGGATTTAGATACAAAGGGCTACAACGGCGTGGGCATCGATCTTCGCTACCTTCCGACTCCGAACATCAAGCTTGGCGAGTTGACCGGCTACGCGATTCACGACATGGAGGCGAAGAAGCAGCAGTGGAAGTACTCGTATCGCCATTCTCAGGACAACCTTCCGGGCGGCTTGCGGGCCGTGGTGGATGTAGAGGACTTCTCCGATCTCGACTTCTTCCGCAAGTTCGATCAGGATCCGCGCCTGCACACGCTGTCGCAGATCTATTCGTCGGCTTACCTGACGAAGAATCGCAACGCGTACTCGTTCAACCTTCTCGCCGACCGACGCGACATCATCCTCGGCCACGTCGATCTCGCCGATCCGAATTCTCCGATCCAAAAACAGCGCTTCGAACAGCTTCCGTCGCTCCAGTTCCGCGTCTATCCGAACCGCGTGGCCGGCTCACCGCTCTACTTCTCGTTGGAGTCGTCGATGTCGCATCTGGTGACCAGCGGTCTGGTCAATGGTCCTTCGGCGGACTATTACCGCGGAGACGTCTTCCCCACACTCTCGATGCAGATCCACACGCCGAGCTGGTTCTCCATCCGGCCTCAGATCTCAGCGCGCGAGACCTATTACACGTCGAGCCTGGATCCCACGACGACGCAGAGCGGAACCCGCGTGGCGCTCGACGAGTCGCTGCGCCGTTTCTACGCGCAGGGACAGGTAGAAATCATCGGGCCGTCATTCTCGCGGGTCTACAACGAGGAGCTGGGGGCCTTCTCCAGGTTCAAACACGTCATCGAGCCGCGTTTCCGCTACGTCTACACGACGAATGTGAGCGATCAGAATCGGGTCATCCGTTTCGACACCGTCGATTCGCCGTTTCTGCCGATCGTGCGTGATTCGGTCGAGTATTCATTGACCCAGCGGCTGATCGGAAAAGAGAAGGGAGCGACCGGCAACGCCCGCGAAGTGCTCTCCTTTTCGCTCAGTCAGACGGTCTCGCTCTCCAAGCCATTCACCAACAGCACCGGGGGCAACCTCCCAGGCAGCTCCGTCTCGCCAGGAGAGAACAACAAGTTCACGCCGCTGCTGGCCAGCCTGCACATCAATCCGTTTCAGTCGTTCACCATCGACGCCAGCTCGACATTCGGAAACGTTTCGCACCAGCTCGATCAGACCAGCCTTTCCGCGAACATCAACGGCACGGGGAAGAACGCGGACAAATACGTCAGCTTCACCTGGTTCGCTTCGTTTCTGCAGCCGGGGCAGCCGGCGGGCACCGACTCCAGCCAGATCCGCCTGAACACCGGGTCGTCCCTTCTGCGCGACAAGATCCGCGCCGACGTGCAGCTCAACTTCGACGCGAAGAAAGGGACATTCCTGGAGCAGCGATATCTCATCGGCGGAACCGCATCGTGCTACGGCCTGGCCGTCGAGTACCGCCGCTACCTGGTTTATGATCCGACGCCGAAACCGACCGGCAACTTCGGCATTGTCGTCACGCTGAAAAATGTCGGGACGATCGGAACACACTAGTCCTGCGGACCATGACAGCACGTACACATCAACGAATGAAGGGACTCATTCTGTCGGGCGGCAAAGGCACGCGCATGCGGCCGCTCACCCACACCTCGGCCAAGCAGCTCATCCCGGTGGCCAACAAGCCGGTGCTGCAGTACGGAATCGAGGCCATCGTGGCGGCGGGGATCCCGGACATCGCCATCATCGTCTCCCCGGAGACCGGCGATGAGATCCGGCAATTCATCGGCGATGGCAGCAGGTTCCGGGCGAATGTGACCTATGTGGAGCAGGAAGCGCCGCGCGGCCTGGCGCATGCCGTCCTCACCGCGGAGAATTTTCTGCGCGGTGCCTCATTCGTCATGTACCTGGGCGACAACCTTCTGCAGCACGGCATCACGCCGCTGGTCGAGGAGTATCGCTCGCTCAACTGCAACAGCGAGATCCTGCTGACCCGCGTGCCGAACCCCTCTCAATTCGGCGTGGCCGAGCTCTCCAGCGACGGCCGGGTCGTCAGGCTCACGGAGAAACCGAAAGAGCCGAAGTCGGACCTGGCCCTGGTCGGCGTCTACATGTTCGACGAGCACATCTTCGACGCAGCGAAAGCCATCAAACCGTCGAAGCGCGGCGAGCTGGAGATCACCGACGCCATCCAATGGCTGCTCGATAACGGCTTCTCCGTTCATCCCCACATCGTCAAAGGATGGTGGAAAGACACCGGAAAGATGGAAGACATGCTGGAAGCGAATCGCACGGTGCTGGACACGTTCGAGCGCAGCGTGCGAGGCGTGATATCCGGGCAGAGCGCCATCGAGGGAAAAGTGGTCGTGGAAGAGGGGGCGCAGATCGTCGATTCAGTCGTTCGTGGCCCAGCCATCATCGGCCGCGAGGCGAACATTCAACACGCGTACGTGGGCCCCTACACGTCGATCGGCAATCGCTGCTCGCTGGAGTATTGCGAGATCGAGAATTCGATCGTCCTGGAGAATTCGACGATTGCGCACGTGGACGGACGCATCGAAGCGAGCCTCATCGGCAAGAACGTGAAGATCGTCCGCACGCACCGCAAGCCGGCCGCCTATCGCTTCATGCTCGGCGACAACAGCGAAGTGGGAATCACCTAGTGCAGCGGTTGCTGGTCGCCGCGACTCTCGTCGCTCTTCTTTTCTGCCAGAGTGAAAAACGTCAGCAGGCGATCGCCGCGGCGATGGGGCAGACGCTCACCGAAATGCGCAAAGCGATCCGCGATTTCCGCGCCGATCACAAGCGTCCGCCCGCCTCTCTCGACGAGCTGGTGAAAAATCGCTACCTGCGCATGATTCCGCGCGATCCGGTCAGCGGCGCGAAGGACTGGCGGGTGACGATGGAGGAGTCTGTTCGCATCGATGATTTCAAGGCCCAGGCAAGAGAGTCTGTGCCACAAGGGATCGCGGACGTGCACAGTGCCGCGCCGGGCACCGACGCACGCGGCAAGCCGTGGTCGGAGTACTGATGCCGAACGTCTACGCCTTCAAAGATTTCGAGGGAAGCAGCCATCGCATCCTCATCGATCTGATCCACCGCTTCGCCGGCCGCGGAGGGATGCTGCTCGATCTTGGCGCCGCAGGTGGAGAGCTGGGCGCCGCGGTGCGCGATCAGTTCGATCGGACGGTCGGATTCGAGTACGACGTCGACCGCCTGGAGCAGCTCCGAGGACGCTTCGACCAGGTGGTCATCGCCGATCTGGAAACGATCCGCCGACTGCCGGCAAAGGCCGACGCCATCGTGCTGGCGGACATCCTGGAACACTTGCCCCATCCCTCGACGCTGTTGAAATGCGTTCGCCAGTCGCTCACCGACGGCGGACATCTCTTCGTCTCCGTGCCGAATATCGCCAATGTCACCGTGCGAATCGGATTGCTCTTCGGCATCTTCGAATATCGCGAGCGCGGTATTCTCGACGAGTCGCACCTTCGCTTCTACACGATGCGAGCGATCAAGCGGGAGATGGAGAACGCCGGCTTCCGCATCGTGGCCATCCGCGGATCCTCGGTTCCGCTGCGGCTGATCGTGGGCTGGGCGCCCGAGTTTCTGCTGCGCATCGGCGAGCGGCTGTTGACGATTGTCACGCGCATCTGGCGCTCGCTGTTTGCCTACCAGATCATCATCGTCGCGCGGCGTCGATGAATGGGGTCAGGCCTTTGCTTTTTCTTTTCTCTACGATGGGGAGAGAAAAGAAAAAGCAAAGGCCTGACCCCATGATGATCGCCGCCGCGGAGATCCACCACCATCCGCGGGCAAGTCGGCGCGAGAAGACAACGCGGTGAGTCCCTTCCGGAACGCGGACGCCGGCAAACAGCAGATTGATCTCCACGGGACGAGCGTCGCGCCCGTCGATGGTGACGCGCAGCTCAGGCGTCAGCTTTTCCGACGAAGCGAGAAACGCCTCCCCTGAGGCATGCACGTCGATCACCTGCTCATCCTCCGCATACGACCTGAGTACGACGTCGGCGCTGCTCAGTGGGGCGCCGGCGCCCTCGCCGGCGTCGGTGAGAATGGCTTCTCGCGCGAAATCGAGGTCTGTCGCCGCCAGAAACTGCTGCTCGCTCATGTTGCGCAGCCGCGTCACCCCGTGAAACCGCGGCACCTCTGCGACGTTCCGAAAGAGCCGCCCGTCAGGTAACTGACGGTCAAAGATCACCGGCACCTCCACCCGCCCGTAGAACAGCGGAGCATCGCCAGGAACGGTGGTCATCCCTTTCAGCATCGACCCCCGGATTCCGATGGACTGCACGCGCAGCACGATCGATCCGCCGACCACCTGCAGAGGAACATAGATTTTCCCCATCACGCCGATGTCGGCCGGTGCCCACGCCCGCGCGTAGATGACCTTTCCGTCGCGCAGGAGCCAGACGTTCAGACGCGCGGCTCCGAACGTTTTCTCCACGGTCACCGGCAGCTCGATCGCGTAGAACGGCTCCGGGCCGACCGCGATGTGCCGCTGGAGGGTCATACCTGGAGTGAGGATCAGCGGCGAGCTGATCTCTTTGACGCCGGGCTTCGTTCCACCGAACGTCGTCCACTTGATGATGTCGATGCCGTTCTGTTCGATGAAGTAGCGCACGCCGAGCATCGATATGAGCGGATCGCTGAAGTTGAATTTGAGGCTGTTGAACTGAATGACCGTCCCCGGGTTGGAAAACGACGTCGGATCGATTCGCTGCAACAGCCGCCGGTACTTCGCCTCTGACGAGAAATGGCTGCGAATGTCTTCCAGCCGGTAGAGCTCCGACGAATTCGGCCAAAGAAAATCGAAGGCCGGCGCGATGCGAAATGGTTTCTGCTGCGCCTGCAGGAATGCGATCGTCGGAGTGCTGCGCGGCGTCGCCGCACGCGGTTCGAGGTACGGATAGAAGCGGCCGGCGAATACGGCGAGATCGCCTGCCGCGAGGACGGCGATCACCGCGGCCACCAGCGCGCGCCGCCAACGGATCAGCCACGCGCTTCCGGCGGCTGAGAGATATCCGGCGATGACGGGCAGGAGAAGGACGAGGCGCGTCAGCGGCGAATACTTGAAGCCGGGAACCTGGCCGATCAGCGTCGTGAGAACCGGCAGGCCGAACATGCACGCCAGGACGACGGCGAGCGCGGCGAGCCAGAACCATCGCGATCGCGCGCGGCGGCTGAGAATCGCTGCGATGGCCAGAGGAATGGCGATCAGACCGACATAGACGGTCGTTTCGAGATAGTTGTTGATGCGGCCGAGAGCGGGATCGCCGTCCCACTTGTGATAGGCGGGATTGCCGAGGCGATCGGGGCGAATGAAGCTGGCGAGGTGGTGGAGCGGAAAGCGGTATTCAGCAGCCGCGTTCACTCTCGTCTCGAGATAGCCGGTGCGGCGAACGAATTGCGCGAACGGGATGAGCGAGGGGAGCGCGATCAACACGCCAAGCGCTGCGGCGATCGTCACGATCGCTACGCGCCGGACCACGATCCGGCGCTCGCGGACCAGCAGAAACAATCCGTAGATTGCGCAGAGCCAGGCTCCGTAAGCCATCGTCGCCGGAAAACCCGCGAGGGCATACGAGAGCGCGATGAGGGCGACGATCCACGCCGGCGTCCGCTTCCCGCGCGCCGTGCGCAACACCACCCAGAGAAGCGCGGGATAGAGAGCGGTGGCGTTTGTGGCTTGCCACAACCAACGCACGGCGACCGGCCCGGCGGCAGCGACGACGATCGCGCCGATCGCAGCAGCGCGCTTTCCGAGCCGCTCCTCGCGCAACCAGAGATACGCGAACAGAAACGCGACGTTCAGCTTGAGAGCAATGATTCCGCCGTAGACGCACCAGAGCGGCAGTACGAGGGCCGGAATCAAGATCAGAGGCGAGAGCACGGCGGCCGCCGACGATCCGAAGCCGGGGATGCCGCTGGCCACGAATGGATTCCAGTGAAAGGCGCGCCAGTCGCTGCGCAGAAGGGACATCAGCGTGTAGTACGCGGTGGGTGGATCGTTGAGCAGCGAATTCTGCACGTCGGCCGACCCGACCGCCCGCCACGGGTCGAAATTGAAGAAGACGTCGTTCGGCGAAACGACACGGCCCATGAAGAGCGTGGGAAAGAAGAAAACGAAGTGATAGACGGCCAGCGCGATGAGGGCGGTGCTGTGTTTGCGGAGGAAACGCAACTGCATTGAGTTTATCCTGAGCCTTCGCACTTTCCGTAAAGCGGCGGCAAGCCGCCGCACTCCGAAGAATGTACGAACGAAAAACGCTTCTCATCGCCGCCGACCTCGATAGGTCGTTCCACGAACAGGCGTCGCGCGACGCGCGGTTCGAGATCCTCGATCGTCCGGTGCGGACCGAAGAAGAGCTGGCGGCCGTCGTTTCTCCCTGTCAGATCCTGGTCACGCGCTCTTACAACCGAGTCAGCCGGCGTGTGATCGAGTCGGCGCCGCGGCTCGAGCTGATCGCGCAGGGGACCAGTGGAACGGACAACATCGATGCGGAGGCGGCGCGACAGCGGGGAATCGCCATCGTCAGCCTGCCCGGCGAGAACGCCAATGCGGTGGCCGAGCTGGTGATGGGGTTCATGATCGCGCTCACCCGCACGGTTCCCGCTTCGACCCGCGAGCTGGTGGCCGGCGTCTGGAATCGTTATGACTGCGCCACGCGTCACGAGCTTCGCCACCACATGCTTGGCATCGTCGGCCTGGGCGAAGTGGGGCGGCGCGTGGCGCGCCTTGCTGCTCTCTTCTCTATGCGCCCGCAGGCCTTCGATCCGTACATCAGCGACGAGGATTTTGCGGAGCGCGGCGCTTCTCGCGTCGTTTCGCTCGACGCGCTGCTTCGCACGAGCGACATCGTGACGCTGCACGTTCCGTTGACCGAGGAGACTCGTCGCATGGTGGGACGAAAACAGATCGGCTCCATGCGGCAAGGAGCGATCCTGATCAACGCGGCGCGCGGTGAGGTGCTCGATCAGAATGCCGCACTCGACGCCTTGAAATCCGATGCCCTCGGGGGCCTGGCCCTCGATGTCTTCGATCCGGAGCCACCGACAACCGGCTTTGCTGACGATCCGCGCCTGATCCTCACGCCGCACATAGGCGGTTGTACGTTCGAGTCCAAGGCAGCCATCGGGGCGAAGCTGTACGAGAAGATCGCGGCGTTCTACGCCTCGCGCTGATCGCGCACTACGAACGCTCCGTCGCGCAGCACATCGCGCACGAGGTTCACGCCGAAGTGGTAGACGAGGTGGAGATAGTTCGGCGCGTCGAGCAGAACGAGATCGGCGCGTTTGCCTAACTCGATCGATCCGATCTCCGCGGCCATGCCGAGTGAGAACGCGCCGTTGAGGGTGGCGGCGGTGAGCGCCTCCTCGACGGTCATCTTCATCTGCAGCGTGCCGAGCTGGATCACGATCGGCATCGACTCGGTCATCGATGAGCCGGGATTGCAATCGGTGGAGAGCGACACGATCGCTCCCGCCTCCATCAGACGCCGCGCCGGCGCGTAGCGATCGGACATGAGGAAAAAGCTCGTGGCCGGAAGCAAGTTGGCCACGGTGTTCGATTTTGCGAGGGCCGCGATTCCGGCCTCGGACACATGCATCAGGTGATCGGCAGAGGCGGCTCCGATCTCCACGGCCAGAGCGGCCGCGCCGGCATCGCTGAACTCGTCCGCGTGCACGCGCGGCGTCATGCCCAGCTTCGCGCCGGCGCGCAGAACTCGCTCCCCCTGCTGCCGGGTGAAGACGCCGCGTTCGATGAAGGCGTCGCAGAAAGCCGCGAGCTTCTCGCGCGCCACGGCCGGCAGAATCTCATCGACAATCTGATCGACATATGAAGGATCGCGGCGTTCGGGTGGATACTCGTGCGCAGCCAGACACGTCGGCATCAGGCGCACGGGCGATCGCTCCTGTGCGGACCGGATGGCCCGGAGCTGCTTCAGCTCGTCCGCCACGTTCAAACCGTAACCGCTCTTCGCCTCCGCCGTTGTCGTGCCGCAGCGCGCCATCGTCCTCGCGCGCTGCAGAACGTTCTCCACGAGCTCCCGCTCGCTCGCCGCGCGCGTGGCGCGGACCGTCGAGGCGATCCCGCCGCCTGACGCGGCGATCTGCTCGTAGCTTTCGCCGCTCAGCCGCCGATTGAACTCCGACTCGCGAAATCCGGCGAACGGCAGATGCGTGTGCGTGTCGACGAAGCCCGGGATCGCGGTGGCACCGCGCGCGTCGAAGTCCTCGTCGACGGGGATCGTGTTCCCGCGCTCGGGTCCGACGAATGCGAAGCGGCCGTCGCGGATGACGATGACCGCATTCTCCTGCACGCGCAGCTCGCGCAGGGAGCGTCCACGCACGGCGGTGCTGCCGATGGGCGTAGCAATTTGAGAGAGATTGCGAATCAGCAGCGCCATGCAACCCCTGCTCGCTGCTCGCCGCTCGCCGCTCGCCTACTCGCTTTTCCGATACATCGATGTGATCGGCAGCTCGTTCGCTTCCTGCTCCGCATCGAGCATCAGCAGCTGCTGGATGGTGTCCAGCGTCGCCGTGAGCTTGTTGCGCGCTTGACGGCGCTCCATCTTCAGATCCTGGATGGCCCGCTCCAGGTCGGCGACGCGAGCCATGGCTTGCAACATCAACCGCTCGGACAGCAGCTCGGCATCCTTGACGATCAGCTCTCCCTCTTTGCGCGCGTTGGCTTTCACTTCCTCCGACACTTTCTGGGCCGAGAGGAGAGTGTCCTTGAGGATGCGCTCGCGCTGGCTGTGCTCCTCCATCTCTTCCCGCAGCATGGCGTTCTCGCGCGACAGCCGATCGACATCTTTGACCAGCCGTTCGATCTCTTCGGCCACCAGATTGAGGTAGCCGTGCACTTCGGCCGGATCGTATCCCTTGAATTTTTTCGAGAAACTCTGCTTCTGGATCTCGAGTGGTGTGAGGTCTTGCATCGACGCCCTCCCGACACTTACCGGAAAAGTATAAGCCCGTAGAGGTAGGTCACCACACCGCGGATGATGAAAAGGGCTAGCAGGAGCAGGAGCGGCGACCAGTCGATCCCTCCGGTCTTGTAGGGAGGAAGAAGCCTGCGGAACGGACGCAGGAAGGGGTTGGTCATCCGGGTGAAGACCTCGTTGAGCTCCATCAGCAGGTTGTGCGCCGTCCGGTAGCGCCAGCGAAAGGATGTCTGGGAAGCGAAAAAGAGGATCCAGGAGATGATCACCCAGACGATGACGATCCACTCGATGACCTGGAGAAGGATGAGGAAGGCCTGGATGAAAGGCTTGAGGATCCCCATCAGCCGCGGCTCCCGAAGATCGCCCGCCCGATGCGCACCATGGTCGACCCTTCTTCAATGGCCATTTCGAAATCGTCGCTCATCCCCATCGACAACTCTTCCAGCCCCAACGCATCGCGCATGCTCCGCAGTTGCTTGAAGTGATTGCGCATCTCCTCGAGAGACGACACCGGCGGAAGGGCCATCAGTCCGCGGACGCGCAGCGCGCCGATGCGCCGCACGTCGCGCGCCAGAGCCTCGAGCTCCGCGGAGGTCGCGCCGCTCTTCTGCGGCTCATCGCCGATGTTCACTTGAAGGAGGACGTCCTGCGTCTTTCCGGCCCCTTCCGCGGCGCGGGCGATCTTTTCCGCCAGGTTGACGGAGTCGACGGTCTGGATCATCTCGAACAAGCCGACGGCGTCCTTCGCTTTGTTCGACTGCAGGTGTCCGACCAGGTGCCATCGCGCGCTCCGCTGGACGGCCGGTTTTTTTTCGCGCGCTTCCTGCACGCGATTTTCGCCGATCTCAGCGATGCCCGCGGCGATCGCCTCATCGACCATGGCCGCGGGAAACGTTTTGGACACTGCGATCAATGTCACCTCGCTTCGATTGCGCTTCGCGCGCGCACAGGCAGCGGCGATCCGCTGCTCCACCGCCGCGAGATTCTCACGAATCGACACGATGCCTTTCCACGGCGCGCCCGGCCGAGCGGTCGACGGCCAGATTGGCCAGACGATCGGCCTCCTTGTTTCCGGCGCGGAGCGTATGGCGGATCGTGAAACGCCGAAAGCCGCGGGCCATCCGCTGAGCCTTCTCGTACAGCGGGATGAGATTGGCGTGCTTTACCCGGAACTTGCCGAGCATCTGGTTCACCAGCAGCAGCGAATCGGAGATGATCTCCACCTCGGTCGCTCCCTCCTCCTGGGCCAGGGCCAGCGCATCGATCAGTCCTGCGTATTCGGCGACGTTGTTGGTGGCTGTGCCGAGGAAGCCGGAGACGGAAAGGATCTCGCCATTGTCGGTGGTCATGTAGACGCCGTACCCTGCGGGGCCTGGGTTCCCGCGCGAGGCGCCATCGACGAATGCGGTGACCTTCAGGACTGCGCCTTCTCGAAATAGAGAATGCGATGACATCCTTCGCAGTACACCAGATCGCCTCGCTGGAGTTGTTGCATGAGAGCGGGGCGAACGCGGGTCCGGCATGCGCTGCATGAGTCGCTCACCACGCGGGCCACGGCCACGTTCTGCCGCTGTTTGAAGATCTGGTAGAAATTGCGTTTCAGACCATCGGAGAGCTGGGCCTCGATCGATGCGGCGCGCGCCTTCAGTTGCTGGACTTCGGTGCGCAGATCGCCGAGGGAGTGCTGCCAGGCCTCGTGGGCAACGTCCCAGCGCGATTTGAGCTCGGCACTGCCGTTGCGACGCTCGTCGAGATCTTTCTGCAGCGCCTCGACATCGGTCATCGTCTTCAGCTCGGAATCTTCCAGCTCTTTGACATGCCTGCGGGTGGCGTCGATCTCTTTCCACGCCGCAGCGTACTGCTGCTGGTTTTTCACCTGCATGAGCTGCCCCTGATACTTCTTGAGCATCTCCTGCTGGTCGTCCAGCTCGCCATCGACGCGCCGTCTCTCTTTGGAGAGCGATTCGATGGACTGCTCGAGGCGGGACATGTCGTCGTTCGCCTGCTGCCACTCGCGGTCGATGGCCGCGAACGACTCCGGTTTGCTGGTCAACTGCTTTTCACGATCACCGAGCTGCGTCAGGACGTTCTGCAGCTCCCACAATTTTTCAACGTCCGGGTTCAACCAACCCTCCGGCGACAAAAAAGGCGTTCCTGTCGAGGAACGCCTTGATGGATCTTCCGATCGATCGCTCGGGACCCTTCATCTCTGTTTTGATCAGAAGCTGCATCGCACTCCTGGTGGGTCCACCAGGATTCGAACCTGGGACCTGCCGGTTATGAGCCGGTAGCTCTGACCGCTGAGCTATGGACCCTGCGGACGCGCGATTCTAGCAAACAGGGGGCGGCCCGACGAAGGAATTCGCGTTCAGCGGATCTCGACGTGGTCGCCTATGGTCATGGAGCGGCGCATCAGGAGGACCTTGGCCGTAGCCGTGTGACTCTCTGAGGTCAGCACTCCGAGCTCGCCGAGAATCTGCCGCGGCTGGCCCCGCTGGGGGCTCTCCCGGAACACCGTGAGGAAGTCGCCCGGCATCACCTGATCGTCGCGGCCGAGGTTGATCTGCACCAGCTGGCCGTCGCCAATCGCGCCGATCGCTGAGCCGCCGAGAAACGACTCGGATTTCCACGACCCGCCCGGTGCAGTCATTCCCGTTCCAGCCAGAGCGTGGACGATGTATCCGGTGATCTTGCCGCTGGCCGGATCGCAAAACGCCGGCATCGACGGAATGCGCGCCAGCGGGATGGGCAATTGCGGCATCGGTTTCAGACGTGCGCCCGGTGGAATGTCATGGCAGGACTGCGTGATGATGCCGCGCGAGTGAGTTTCCTCAGCGCAGAGCACGCGAATCTGTCCCACAAATTGGTAGTGCCGTCCGATGACTTCCTCCGTGTGCGGATTCTCCACCATCTCGTCAGGCATGACAGCAAGATAGATTTCGCCCGCCACCAGGCCTGTGGACGTGCCGCCGTCGAGATAGACGAGATCACCGGCAGATCCGCTGACCGATTGCTGCGTGGCGCCCTTTTGGTAGCGCATCTCCACGTCTTCGTACGAGGAAACGCTGTTCGGCATCGGCTCTCGCGGATCGCCGATGTAGCCGTAGCAGTAAATGTCGTACTCAGTTCCCAACGGCACCGGCGAGGCCGTGCCGCCCACCGCGTCTGCCGCGGTGATCTGTCGTTGGGGTACGGCCGCTGCGCCGAGCTCGTGCTCTCGCCCGCCGGTGGGGCCTGTCTCCGCTGTCGTCCCCGCGCCGGTCGTGCCCACGCCGGTCGTGCCTGCACCGGTCTGACCTGCGCCTCCCACGGTTCCCGGCTGCACCTGTCGAGCGACTTCACCTTCGACCAGAAGCACGTCGCCGGGATAGATCCAGTGAGCGTCGGTGATCCACGTGTTCGACTCCCAGAGCTGCGGCCAGAGGTAACCGTTCTGATAGAACTGAGTGGCCAAGCCCCAGAGCGTGTCGCCGGCCTTGATGGTGTACGTCTTCGCGTTCGGCGGATACGACGCTGGATCAGGAGGATTGTACGGAGTCCAATGATCGCCCACGCGATGGAGCTCGCGCGGCGGATGCGATGAGGACTTCGGCGTCGGCTTCGCGCCGAACGCGGGCATCATCACCGCCAACAGGAGAATGGGAGCCACCCGACGTACACTGACCATCTATCCCCTCCCAAAAAATGTCGAGCGAAATAACCTTAGCTCAACGGGAAGAAACGGTCAAGTATTGGCAGGAATGGGGGTTAGTCAGCGAAGCGAGGAGCCGTCCAGCTCCGTGCCGGCAGCGGTTCCCCGCCGCTCGTCATAAGCCTTGAGCTGCTGCGTGCGCTGCGCATAGCGGTTGAGAACCTTCTTCACGTACGAGCGCGTCTCGTTGAAGGGGGGGACGCCGCCGTAGCGCTTCACATTCCCTTCGCCGGCGTTGTACGCGGCGATGGTCTTCTTCAGGTTGCCGTCGAATCGACCCTGCAGGTACTTGATGTACTTCACGCCGGCGTCGACGTTCTGCGTCGGATCGTAGAGATTCGTCGCTCCCAGCCAGCGGCCGGTGCGCGGCATGAGCTGCATCAGTCCCCGCGCTCCAACCGCCGAATGAGCGCCCTTGTGGAACCGCGATTCCGTCTCCATGACCGCGGCGACCAGCGCCGGATCGACGTCGTACTTCTGAGACTTCTCGTGGATGATGTCGCCAAAGGGAATTGCGTTGGCGAAGAAATCGCGGCGGATGGCCGTGTTGATTCGAGCCATCTCTTCGTGAAAGACATCGAGCTTCGGCTGCTGCACCTGTCCGGTGAGCGTGGGAATCCAGCGATCGTCGAACAGAGCGAGCCTGTGCGAGACCATCCGGTCCGGGAAGAGACGGGAAAGTTTGAACACCGAGTTCGCGGCGAAGCCGTCGTTCAGCCTGGCCACAACCTCATCGCGAGATCCCTGCTGCTGCTTCACCACCCGAACGGCGTCGAGGTCCTTCTGCACGAGGAAATGGACGCTCTGAAGAGCCTCCGTCGCACCGCCGATCGAGAATGCGGCGCCCAGCGCCAGCGTCGCTGCGGCCCGGCTCATGATCCACCGGACAGACCGGCGGCGTTCCGCGAGGCGGCGGGCTCTTGCTGAGCGAACTGACAGGGAATCCACGAGATGTCGTTTCTTCATTGTTCTCAGTTATTTAGCTGTTAATAACTTTCCAACTTGTTGAATCGCTCGTGAAAACCAGAGGTAGAGGGGGGTTATGCCAGCCTGAGCTCGCTAGCTAGATAAGTGATTGCAGCTCAGAAGATTACTCGCTGAAAACTTCCGCTGCAAACCGCTCGATTCTTGTGTCAGGAAGGCGCCAACTACCGGCGGGCAGTCCAGCTTTCGCACAGGTCTGTTCGAGGAAGGCCTGGCGATCCCAACCATACTCGGTTGCGACCTGTGGAAGGAGCAGGCCAGCATAGCGCCCTCGGCTGATGATCAGCCCGTCCCGCCCGACCTCGATCTCGTCAGCGTTCCGCACGGTCTCGATCGGCCCCATGACCGAGATTTCCACCTCCAGGTTCAGCATCTCCTCGACGCGGACCGGATAGAAACGCGGGTCGCGCAAGGCCGCTGAAACTGCGCTCGTGGCGACTGCCTTGTAGAGGGGTTCCATCGCTCGAATCGATCCGATGCAGCCACGCAGATCGCCAGCAGGCGTGTGCAGCGATACGAAGGCGCCTGCCGGTCGACGCAGCGCCTCCTCGAAGTCTTCTTCCTTCCACTCCGCGGCGCGACCGTGCAGCGCCGCATCGATGGACTGCCGCGCGATCTGGAGCAATCGCTTGCGCTGCGCTTCAGTGAGCATGCCCATGGATCAACATCAGGTTTCGGATGTAGACGATCAAACCGGATGCCTGCCCCACGATGAAGACCGGATCGCGGCGATGAATGGCGTAGGCAAGCGTGATCGAGCCTCCGATCACCGACAAATACCAGAACTGAACCGGGACGTGACTTTCCCGCTTACGCTCCGAGACGATCCATTGGACGATGAATCGCCCAGCGAAGAGAAACTGGCCGATAAAGCCGATGAGGACCCAGAAATCCCAAGAGCGCGGATCGAGGCTCACGACTCCTCTGTCACTTTGTAGTTCAGCATTCTTTTCCTCATCCAGCGCACGGCGAAGCAATCCACCAGACCGCGCATGGCCCGATTCATGGCGCCGTACTTGGACACGCCGAATTTGCGCGAGCGGTGGTTCACCGGCATTTCCACGACCTTGTAGCCCTGCAAGCGGACCAGCGTCGGGAGAAAGCGATGCATTCCGGTGAAGAGCCGGACGCGCTCGATGGCCTCCCGGCGCAGCAGCTTCAGCGAGCAGCCCGTGTCGGTGATACGGTCGCCGGTGATCCAGTTCCGGACGCCGTTTCCGATGCGCGACTGCATCTTCCTGGCCCAGGTGTCCTGACGGTTGACGCGCACGCCGATGACCATGTCGGCATGCATCTCCTCGAGTCTCTTCATCATCCTGGGGATGTCCGCGGGATCGTTCTGCAGATCTGCGTCCAGCGAAACCACGAAGCGGCCACGCGCCGCGCGCCACCCCGCGTCGAGCGCCGCGGTCTGCCCGCTGTTCTTCTCGAACGTCAGGACGCGCAGATTCGGCGTCTTCTCGCGGCTCTCCCGAAGAACGGCGAGGCTGCGGTCATTCGATCCATCATCCACGGCGATCATCTCGTAGGCCCACGGCGTCCCGCGCAGCGCTGCGGCGATCTCTTCGAGAAGAACGGGAATGTTCTCTTCCTCGTTGTAGACGGGAAAAACCACCGAGAGATGCGGCTGCTCGGGCATCATTTCGGCAGTCTAACGCCGAAGGCGCGCTCGAAATTTGCGGTGGTCTGCTCCGCTACATGCTCCAGCGATACATCCCAAAGAGTCGCCAGCAGCTCGGCAATCTTGATGACGTACGCCGGTTCATTGTCCCTCCCCCGATAAGGCACCGGGGCCAGATAGGGCGTGTCGGTCTCGATCAGGACGCGATCGTGCGGCAGTCGTTTGGCGCAGGCGCGCAGCGCTTCCGCCGTCCGGAAGGTGACGATCCCGGAGAACGAAATGAAGTAGCCGGCGTCGATTAGCGTGCGGGCCACATCCTCAGACTCGGTGAACGAGTGAAGGATGCCGCGCGGTCTCTCGCGCAGCAGCACGTCCAGCATGTCCTCCGTCGACTCGCGGTTGTGCACGATCACCGGCAGATCGTTCTCTTTGGCCAACGCGACGTGCCTCCCGAAAACCTCCAGCTGCGTCTCCCGCGGCGAGTGCATGTAGTGGTAGTCGAGGCCGATCTCTCCGATGGCCACGACGCGCGCCGCACCGGCCAGCCTCCGGATTTCGGCGAACGCAGCGTCGTCGCAATGCTTCGCATCATGCGGATGAAATCCTACCGCCGCCCACACGTCGTCGTTCTTGCCGGCGATCGACACGGCCGCCGGAGCGTCCTGCGCATTAGTCGCCGGAACGACGAAACCGCGAACGCCCTGCTCTCGGGCGCGAGCGATTGCCCCGTGCGCATCGGACATCGTGAGGTGGCAGTGGGAATCCGTGAACCGCATCAAGCGCGCTCGACGAGCATCGACAAGCCCATGCCGCCGCTGATGCAAAGCGTCGCCAGGCCGATGTGCTGATCGCGAGAGTGAAGTGCGTGAAGGAGCGTGGTGGTGATCCGTGCTCCAGTGCAGCCGATGGGATGTCCGAGAGCGATCGCTCCGCCATGCACGTTGAGCTTGTCCCGGTCGAAGCGCAACTCGCGCTGACACGCCAGAACCTGTGCCGCGAACGCTTCGTTCAGCTCGATGAGATCGACATCCTGGAGGCCCATCCCGATCTCCTCGAGCAGTTTCTTCGTCGCAGGTACGGGGCCGATTCCCATGATTTTCGGGTCGACGCCCGCCTGGGAGTAGCCGACGATCCGGGCCATGGGTTTCAATCCATGTTTCTCCACAGCGGCGCGGGTGGCCACGAGCATCGATGACGCGCCATCGGTCACGCCGGAGGAGTTGCCCGCGTGTACGGTTCCGTTCTCGCGGAAGACTGCAGGAAGCCTGGCCAGCGAACCGAGGTCGGTGTCGAAGCGCGGATGTTCATCGCGATCGATGATCGTCGATCCCTTTTTGCCTTCGATCGCGACCGGCACGATTTCATCGCGGAAGCGATTCTGCTCGTACGCCATCTTTGCCCGCTGCTGCGTCTCGACCGCGTATTCATCCTGCTCCCGGCGCGAGAGCCGATACTGATCGGCCAGCGTCTCTGCGGTCGCGCCCATCATTTCGTCCGCCAGGGGGCACATGAAGCCATCGCGAATCATGCCGTCGACGACTTCGCCGTCGCCCATTCGCATCCCCCAGCGCGCGCGAGTCAGCAGATACGGCGTGTTCGACATCGATTCAGTGCCGCCGGCCAGGACCACATTGGCGTGGCCGAGGCGGATCTCGTCAGCCGCGTTCATGATGGCTCGCAATCCCGATCCGCAGGCCTGATTGACCGTGTAGGCCGGCACCTCGTGATGCAACCCGCTCTTGATGGCGATCTGGCGCGCGACGTTCGGCCCCACGCCCGCTTGACGCGCGTTGCCGAAAATCACTTCGTGGGCGATCGTCGCCTTCGCGCTCTCGGTTCCCAATTGCGCCGCCGTGAGCGGCGACAGTCCGCCGCCGAATTTGCCGATCGGCGTGCGGACGGCAGCGATGAGGAAAATGTCTTGATCAAGTTTGGCCATGACAACCTACTTCAAAAGCGCCACCACCGTGTCGTAATAGACATCAATGGCGGCCAACAAATCCCGCTTCGCAATCCGCTCGTCCGCTCCA
>QHVS01000002.1 GCA_003223635.1 Acidobacteriota bacterium
GATGCCGGCGCGACGTGGACCCGCGTAGGCACCGACTCGCGGATGTGGTCGCGCGGCTGGTATTTCGGCGGCATCACCGTCGAGCCGAAGAATCCCGACGTCGTCTACTCGTGCAACGTGAATGTCTATCGCTCCGATGACGCCGGGAAAACGTGGGCGCCGATCAAAGGAGCGCCGGGCGGCGATGACTACCACGCGTTGTGGATCGATCCGCTGAATCCCGAGCGCCGCATCCTCGGCGTCGATCAGGGGACGGTCGTGTCGCTCAACGGCGGAACGACCTGGAGCTCCTGGTACAACCAGCCGACCGGCCAGTTCTATCACGTGAGCACCGACAACCAGTTCCCGTATTGGGTCTATGGATCGCAACAGGATTCCGGCGCGGCCGCCGTTCCGAGCCGCACCAGCGTGATCGACGGGATCAATCTCACCAACTTCCGGGAAATAACCGCCGGCGGAGAGAGCGACAACATCGCTCCCGATCCGAAGGATCCGAACATTCTCTATGGCGGGCGGGCGGAGAAGCTCGATCTGCGAACGCAGCAGACGCAGTCGATCGATCCTACGATCGCGCATCCGAACATCGATCGGCGCACGTGGTCGCTTCCGCTCGTCTTCTCGCCTCGCGATCCGCGCGTCCTCTACTTTTCGAATCAGCGCCTGTTCCGCACGGAGGATGGCGGCGCGCACTGGAGCGTGATCAGCCCCGATCTGACGCGCGAGAATCCGGGGACGCCGCCGAATCTGGACGCGGAGACGGCGGCACTGAGGCCGGGCCCGCGACCCGGCGTGATTTATGCGATCGCGCCGTCGCGCCTCGCCGATCACGACATCTGGGTCGGTACCGACGACGGATTCATCTGGCGCACGCGCGACGAAGGAGCGCATTGGCAGAACATCACGCCGCCCGCGCTGACGCCGTGGTCGAAAGTCGGCATCATCGATGCTTCGCATTACGACGCGGAGAGCGCGTACGCGGCCGTCGATCGACATCGCCTCGACGATTTCCGCCCCTACATCTACCGCACGCACGACGGCGGGAAGACCTGGCAGTGGATCGGCAGCGGCCTTCCGACTTTCGTCAATGCGGTCCGTGAGGATCCGGCTCGCCGAGGTCTGCTCTACGCGGCGACGGAGAAGGGCGTCTCCGTCTCATTCGACGACGGCGATCACTGGCAATCGCTTCAGATGAATCTCCCTGTCACCTCGGTGCGCGACATCGAGGTGCACGGCAACGATGTAGTGATCGCCACGCATGGCCGCGCGTTCTGGATCATGGACGACGTGACGCCGCTCCGGCAAATAGGTGCCTATCTCATCAAACCCGCGACGACGATCCGCTTTCGCCCCGCCGGCTTCACCGGCTCGCCGATGCCGAAAGACGAGCCGATGGCGTCGAATCCCCCCTTCGGTGCCTACATCGACTACGTGTGCGGGCCGGCTTTAGCCGGCCGACCGGCTGAAGCCGGTCCTCACACAGTCACTCTGGAAATCCTCGACTCCAATAACGCTCTCGTTCGCCGCTACAGCAGCGCGGACGCGCCACCGAAACCTGACCCGGCGAAGCTCGGCACCGCGCCGGAGTGGTTCATCACGCCATCGACGCTGAAGACGACGCCCGGGATGCACCGCTTCGTCTGGCCGCTGCGCTATCCGGCGCCGGCCGCGCTGGCGCGCGGACGGGGCGGGTGGGCGGACGGCGTCTGGGCGCCGCCGGGCGAATACACGGTCGCGCTGACGGTGGATGGACGGCGCCTGACGCAACCGCTGGTGGTCGCGCCTGATCCGCGCTTGAATCTGCCGGCCACGGCGTATGTCGAGGAGTTCACGCTGGCGCGTCAGATCGAGGAGATGCGCGCCGCAGTGTCGACGGCCCTCAGCGATGCGCACGAGATGATGAAGAAACTCAAAGACGAAGGATTGAAGCGGCGCCTCAACGAGATCGCTGACCTCGCGTCCGAGGATCAGTGGTGGATGTTGCCGCGATCGACGACGAGCCTTCGATACCTCGACACCGCCCTTCAGAAACTCGAAGCGGCGGTCGACGGAGCCGACGCCGCCCCCACGCCCGACGCTCGCGAAGGGTGGGCCCAGTTGCGCCCCGTGGCCGCGGCCACGCTGCGAGCTTGGTCTGAGTTCAAGGGAAGCGTGCCATAGCCGACACCCTATTTCCGCAGCTCCTTTCGCAGCTCGCGGATGATCTCAGCCGGATCGCTGTCCATGGCCTGGGCGATCCGAATGAACTCGATGACATCGAGCCGGCGCGTGCCGTTCTCCACTTTCGAGAGATAGGAAGCGGGAAGCGCGAGTCTCGCGGCCACTTCTGATTGTTTCAGTCCCGCCCGCTCACGCGCGCGAACCAGAACGTTACCCAGAACGACCAGCTCATCGGCGAGCTTCGCTTTCGTGGAGATGCGGTCACGTCCGCCGTGCGGCGATTTGCGATGCATAGCTCTTAGCTATTAGCTCTCAGCTCTTAGAAAAACCAGTGGGGCGGGTCTAAGAGCTAAGAGCTAACAGCTAATAGCTCTTCTGCATTAGCATCACAACCCATCCAGAAGGAGGCCTCCATGAATCCGCAAGAAACGGCAGTCGTGTTGATCGAGTACCAGAACGACTTCACCTCAGAAGGCGGAACGCTGCACAGCGCGGTCAAGCCGGTGATGGAGAACACGAACATGCTCGCCAACACCGTGGACATGGTGAAGAAGGCGCGCGCGCTCGGTGCGACCATCGTTCATGCACCGATCACCTTCGCCGGCGACTATCGCGAGCTGTCATCGCACCCGTACGGCATTCTCAAGGGAGTGGTCGACAGCAAGTCGTTCCGCAAAGGCACCTGGGGAGCGGAGATCGTCGATGTACTCAAGCCCCAGGAGAAGGACATCGTGGTGGAAGGAAAGCGGGGACTTGACGGATTCGCCAGCACGAATCTCGATTTCATCCTGCGCGGCCGCGGCATCAAGACCATCGCCCTGGGCGGATTTCTCACCAACTGCTGCGTCGAATCGACCATGCGCAGCGGATACGAGAAGGGCTACGACGTGGTGACGCTCAAGGACTGCACCGCCGCGCTCAGCGACGAGGAGCAGCGCCTGGCGACGGAGAAGAACTATCCGATGTTCTCCCGGCCCATGAACCACGACGAGTTCCTCTCCGAGTTGGGGGGCGATCAGGCGGCGAAGACGAAGAGCCGGGGATACAGCGCGTAGGGTCGCGCGTCCCGCGATCCCCATGTGGGACTCCGTCCTTCTCTATGGCGGGTTGATTATCGCCGGCGCCGCGGTGCTCTCGATGATCAAACTTCGCTGGCGCCGCGTTCTCATCGCTGTGGGCGGGGTGCTGTTGATCTTCGTCGCCTTCGCCCTTCCGGCGAAGGAGAAGCACGCGGTTAGCCGCGCATCGCATCTCGACAAGGCAATGCCCGTCTGGCAATTCGATGAGCGGCATGCCATCGACATCGCTGCGCCGCCCGAGCGCGTCTTCGATGCGATCCTCAAGGTGCGCGCCGACGAGATCACGCTCTTTCGCACCCTGACCACGATCCGCTGCCTGGGCCGCTGCAGCGGGGAAAGTATTATGAATCCGCCGAAGACCATACCCATCCTCGAGGTGGCCACACGAACGTCATTTCGCTACCTGGCGTTCGACCCACCGCACGAACTTGTCGTCGGAAGCACGTTGGCGCCTGGCGTGCTGGCCACAATGAACTTTCTCGTCGCTGACAACGGCCGCGGTGGCTCGCATCTGTCGACGGAGACGCGGGTCTTCGCCGACAGCGATTCTCGGCGCCGGCAATTCGCCGCCTATTGGCGCTTCATCCATCCGGGCAGCGACATCATCCGCCGGAGCTGGCTGCAAGCCATCAAACGCCGCGCGGAGGGTCGAGTTGATGGGTAGCATCGTTTCGATCTGGATTGGAGGGAGGGGCGATCCGCGTCGGCGACGCGTCGGAGTGGCTGTGAGCACGCTCACCGCGCGCTCCATCACGCTCTGGCAGAATGGCGCCATGCCTCGTCCACTGGTGTATGTGCTCGTGGTGTGTCTATCGATGTCGCCGGCAGTTGCGGCGGAGAGGGACGTGCTCGCGCAACAGTTGCGCGCTGGGGTAGCCATCGGCGGATTTCCGAACTGGGCCGAGCGTGTAATCCAGGAATGGATCAACCGCGCGCGCGTCGATCCGCAGGCCGCGCTGGCCGGATGCGCCGGCTGTCTCGAACGCGCGTGCTACGCACCGATGCCGCCGCTCTACTGGGACCCGTCGCTGAATCGAGCGGCGCGCTTCCACTCGGATGAGCAGACCAAGCAGAGCTATTTCGCGCACGACTCGCACTGCGCGGTCGTCTCGAACATCGATCAGCTCTATCCGGTCGGCTGCGACGGCGCAGCATCGTGCGCCTGCGTTGGCGGCTCGCTGTCGTGCGGCTCAATCGGATGCACTCCGTGGAACGCGCGCGTCGGGCTGTTCGGGACATCGCCCACCGGAGAGATCATGGCCATTCCGGCCGAGCCGAACACGGCGTTCAATCTGTGGATGAATGAGTCGGCGTCATCCTCCGCTTGCGGTTTCAGCAGCGGCGCGGGCCATCGCGTGCTCATTCTGACCTCGAGCGGGGCGATCGGCGTCGGCGCATCGGGCAGGGTCGCTGTCGGCGATTTCGGCGGCAACGGCGTGCCCTATCGCATCGCCTCCGGGTCGCACTACCCGCAGCAGGCCGCGAGCGTCGAGCTGTGGGCGAACTGGTATGACGCCAGCGCGCCGCGATCAGCGGCGGCGGTGGTGGACGGACAATGCATCAGCATGTCGCTGCGCCTCGGCACATCGAAGAACGGCGCCTGGTCTGCCACGGCTACCGGCGTCGGCAACGGATGCCATCGGTATTACTTTTCGTTTGTCGATGCCGACGGCGCGACGGTGACCTATCCGGCCACCGGTTCGCTGGGCATCGGCCCTTGCGCTGATTGGGACACGACGCGGCTACAGGGATCGTGTGCTTCACAGAGCGCGCCTTCACGTCACCGGACGGTCAGGCACTGAAGTAGAGCGGCGGCATGGCCGCCGCACTCCAGATTAGACTGTCGCGATGCCTGTCGGCCTGCGCCGCGATCTCGGCGCTCTCGAGTCGTACGCCACGCTGATCGGCATCCTGATCGGTGCCGGCATCTTCAAAGTCACCAGTCAGGCCTGGGCCCTCACCGGCCCGAGCGTGATCCTCGGATACGTGATCCTCGCGCCGGCGATTCTGGCCACCTCCGTCGCCTATTCGGTCTTTCTCTCCACTCCGCTCGGCCGCCTGCCGGGCGGCGAGTACACGCATCTCTCCCGCACCTTCGGCGGACACGGCATCGCATTTGTCGGCGCATGGCTGAAGATCATTTCGTACATCGGCGCACTCGCGTTCCTGGCCAGCGCATTCGGCGATTACGTCAACGAGCTTCTCGGACGGCGCGGCGCGCCGACGCTGCCGCTCGCCGTGGCCAGCCTGGTCGCCTTTTACGCCATCCACGTCGCCGGCGTGCGCTGGTTCGGCCGCATCCAGGTGTGGATGTGCGCGCTCCTCGGATTGTCGCTGATCGTCCTGATCGCGCCGGGTGTGTTCGCCATCCGCCCGACAAACTATCGGCCGTTCTTCACGCATGGGGCCATCGGTTTCGCCGCCAGTCTGCCGTCGCTCTTTTTCGCCTATGCCGGATTCGAGTCGCTGGCGCAGACGGCTGGGGAGGTGCGCGATAGCACGCGGCGGCTGCCCGGTATTTTTCTTCGAGGCATCAGCGTCACGACGTTGATCTATTTCCTGATGTCCCTGGTCAGCTTCGGCGTTCTGCCCGGCGAGCGACTCCGCGCCGCCGCCGCGCCGATGACCGAAGTTGCCTCGCAGTATCTCCCTGCCGGCGCAGCCGCATTGGTCACGCTGGGGGCCATCATGGCCATCACCACTTCATTGAACGCCACGATGTTGGTTCCCTCGCGCGTGGCCATCATGCTGGCGGAGGACCGTCTGGCGCCGCAGTGGCTCGCGCGCGTCTGGTCGCGCACTGGAACGCCGGCGATCGGACTGACCATCACATTCCTGGTGGCGCTTCTGCTCCTGATCAGTCATCAGATCTCGCTCGCCCTCAACATCGCCGTGTTCGCCCTGGTCGTCCTCTACTTTCTGCACAGTCTCGCGCTCTTCGTGCTTCCCTGGGCGAACGGAGAACTGTTCCAGTCGGTGACGGTGCACATTCCGTTGAGCGTTCAACGAGCGGCGGCGCTGGTGTCGATGATCTGCATGGGCGCATTGATAGCGCTGCAAATCGTCGACGACATCGGCGTCTTGCGCAGGCTGTCGTTTCGCCAGCGCATCGCGCAATCGTCAATCACGACGATCGAGCTCGTCCTCTTCTGGGGAGCGATCGGCGCGTTCATGTACTGGATAGCGCATAGCCGGGCTGCCCGCGGGGTAGAAAACGCCGAGAAGGCGAAGCTCGCCTGACGTCGTGTTCTCCACGCAGTGCGGCTGACCTTTTGGAAGATAGACGCAGGAGCCGGGAGCGATCGGCGTCTTCGATGTTCCCGCCCAGAGGAAACCCGAGCCCTGGAGGATGCAGAGGACTTCTTCGTAGAGGTGAAAATGATCGGGAGCGCGGCCGGGCGGTATCGATCCGACGAACTGCGTGATCTCGCTCTGAATCAGTTCGCGATACCAGCGGTCGCCGGTACGCTCGATGGGTTGATCCGCGAGGCGAACGATGCTGGTGGAGCGGCGGGCTTCAGCCCGCCGGCGGCCTGAAGGCCGTCGCTCCACTTGCACCGCCACCAACGTAATCTTTCCTTCCAGCTCGACCTGCGCCCCCGGAGGCAGATGAATCCCGGTCTCGCGCTCGAGGATATAGAGCACCTGATCCCCGTCGTCACTTCGCAGGGTCGCGCGCCCGTCCAGCGCGAGCACCCGCATCGAAATGTGCTGCCCGGTGAAGTGTTGCCAGATCCGCAGATTGCCTTCGCGCAGCGGTTGGCCTTCCTCGAGGCCGGTGACAAGAACGCCGCCTTCCAGAGACAAGGCCATTCTTGGATTATCCTCTAGGACACATGCAGGCGAAGGACGACGGGATCCACGCGCGGAATCAGGACTTCATCCGCTACGAGCAGGTGGAGAAGCGCCAGGAGTATCACCTGGCGGAGGACGCGCAGGAGCAGTTCGACGAGGAGTTTCAGATTCGGACCTGCGACATGCGCAGCCCCTCGTTTGTCCAGGACCTCGGCGACGCGCTGCGCGAGATCGGCTTCGCCATTCTGGATGGTCATGGCGTCGATCCGCGTCTCTACGATGAGGCGGAGAAGAACGTGCTGGAGATGTTCAGCCGCCTCTCGCTCGATGACAAGATGCGCTTTCGCGCGCAGCGGCATGGCTCCGTCAATCAAGGCTACTTTCCGATCAAAGAGACGAGCAACATGCATCCTGATCTCGTGGAGGGTTGGGTGTTCTGCCGCCGCGCGTTCGAACGACCCGCGGAATTCTGGCCCTATCCCGAGTACGAATCGTTCTTCCGTCAGATCGTCGCCGCGCACGAGGGCCTGATCCTTCCCATCATGCAGAGCATGCTGACCTACCTCGGCTGCGATGCGCATCTCTACGATCAGAAGCTGACCGGAACGAACTTCGGACTCCGGCTCAACTACTACCCGCCGATGTCGCGGGAGATGGACGACTCCGGGGCGGCCCGGCTTCTCGGTCACGAGGACGTCGATCTCTTCACGTTTCTGCCGGCGCCACGGGTCGAGGGGCTGCAGGTGCTGAATCGACGAAACATGAAGTGGATCCGCCTCGCCGCGCCGCGCGGGACGATCATCCTCAACACCGGCGATTACATGCAGCGCGTCAGCAATGACATCTTCCCGTCGACGACGCACCGCGTCAGCAAGCCGCGCGATCCGGAGCAGCGTCGACAGACGCGCGTCTCCTTCCCCATGGCCGTCTACGTCTGGGAAGACGAGATGCTGGAAGTTCTTCCCTGCATCGCCAATCCGAAATACCCGCCGGTGAAGGCGATCGAGTTCCACACCAGCATCACCAGCAAGTTTTACGGTGACGGTTACGCGGTGAAGGCGTGACGCGGAGGAGCGCCGCCAACTTGGCGGCGGGAGCGCCGGCAACTTGCCGGCGCCGGCTGGTAGCCGGCGCTACGTCCGGAACCCCTCGCGATCCAGCAGCTCGCTGGCCTGAATCGTCGCCTCCACCAGGATCTTGGCGAACATGCGAGGGGAGAGATCGAACGGATTGCCGAAGAAGAGCAGAGGATTGCTGTACGGGTGCAGAAAGATGGTCTTCATCGACAGCGAGATCTCCATGGCCGCGGCGATGCGCTCGCACTCGCGCTCCAGAGTCTCCTCGTCCAGATAGCGCGACAGGAGGTCGCGGGTAATCTCCATTGCCTTCGTTTTGGCTCGCGTGTTCTTGCGGCTCTGCATCAGGCGCGAGTAAATGGTCAGAGCGATGGTCTGGGTGATCTCGTACGGCAAGCCGAGGTGATGAAGCGAGCCGATGGCGGGATGGAAGCGATAGGGCGCCTCGAACGAAGAAACGATCGCCAGATCGCAATGATGATCGCTCTCGATCATCGTCTCCGTCGGGTTGTAGACATCGCCGTCGATGAAATAGCGCTTGCGGCCGTCGATGCGAACGGAGACCGGGTTGAACACGGAGGGAATGGCCATGGAGCAGATCGACGCGCGCGAGATCGGCACGCCGGAGACATAGCGGTACCAGAGGTGATCGTTGTCTTCCGTGCTGAACACGGCGGTCCGCGTGGCGTCGAGATCCGAGGCCAGGATGAACAGGTGGGCGCGTAAGTCCTCGAATCGATCGTGATCGGGGATGAGCGATCGCACCCACGCTTCCATCCCATCGAGAATGTAGGGGGCGCGAATCACGAGCAGATCGCCTGCCCGGAAGTAACGGATGAATCGGCGCACTCCCTTCACGCGCGACGGGCTGATCTGCGGCTCGGCCGTCAGCGTGTCGTCCGGCTGACGAAGGCCGGTGCCCGGGAAGAGCTCCTCGCCGGCCCGAAGGTTGACCGCATTGCGGATGCGGCGGAAGTAGCGACCGGGCGTCGGAACGTGGCGCCGAAAAATGCTCGACGGATGGATCGGCGGCATTTTCGACGCGCGGCCGAGAAACGATTCCATGATGTCGGGGACGTCGAAGCCCGCCGCTGTGAGGATGGAGAAGATGCTGCCGGAGGACGATCCGACCAGAAAGGCGATCTCGCCCGGGGCCGGCTCGACGTGGGGACCGAACCCGGTCACGAATCGAAAGCCGCGCTCCTCGAGCGCGCAGCGCACGCCGAGGTGCCAGAAGATCGCCTTGACCTTCCCTCCCGTGGCTCGCAGCGCGACGCGGCGGAAGTCTGTCGATTGGTGGACCGGCGGCATGTTTCATTGTAAGACGTGGACCGCGGGTCGCGGGTCGGAGGTGATTCGATGCGGAAACTGATCTTGCTGGCGTTCCTTGCCGGAGCAGTACATGCCGAGGAGAAAGTGCTGCGCTATGTTCCCAAGCACGAGGAGCTCAAGTACACCTTTGGCGGAGCTGCGCCGACGCATCATGTCCCACCGGGGACGCGGATCGTCTCCTGGACAGAAGACTGCTACGACGGAGCGGTGACCAAGCCGGATCAGTTGCCGACGAAAGTCATCCCCCCTGGGCATGACAATCCGCAGACGGGCCCGTTCTACATCGAGGGCGCGGAGCCTGGCGACACGGTGGCCATCCACATCAACAAGCTGGAACCGGCACGCGATCATGGGATCTCTTCGTTCTTCCCGGGATTCGGCGCGCTGAATCGCACCGATCGGACCGCGGTGCTCGGCTCCGATTTGCCGGAGAAAGTCTGGTTCTACGATGTCGCCAACGGCATGGCCAGGACGCGCTCACTCGATGGACGGCTTACCTGGGAAATCCCTCTCGCGCCCTTTCTCGGCTGCCTCGGCGTTTCTCCCGGCCTTGAAGTGCGATCGACGGTGGTGCCCGATTTCTTCGGCGGAAACATGGATTGCCCCGAGGTGCGCGCCGGCAACACGGTGTACCTCGGAGTGAACGTGCCCGGCGCGCTGCTCTCGTTCGGCGACGGTCACTACGCCATGGGTGATGGCGAAATCATCGGGACCGCGATCGAAGGAGCGATGAACGTCGACCTTACCGTCGATCTCATCAAAGGACGGAAGACCGAATGGCCGCGCATCGAGAACGCAGAGTGGATGATGACCGTCGGCGCCGCGCGGCCGCTGGAAGATGCGGCGCGCGTGGCGTTCCGCGAGATGGTGCTCTGGGTCCGAGAGACGAGCGGCCTGTCCGAGATGGACGCATACGAATTCGTATCGCAGGCCGCCCGCGCTCCCATTGTCCAGATGGTCGATCCCGAATACACCGTCATGGTGAAAATCGAGAAGCGACGCTTGCCGCGTCTCGTTAGTGCGGCGACGGTACGGTGAACCCCGCAGGCAGCCGGCCCCATGGCGGTCGGAACGTCGGCGCGCAGCGGATCTCCTGCGCGCCGGCACGCACGTCGAACGCTACCGGGATCTCCTGCGGCGGCGGGAACGGATACTGGTTGTTGCCGACGTCGGTGTCCTGGCGTGGCTCGCCGGTGGGGATCTGTTCGGTCAGATAAGCGTGCAGCAGATATTTGCCCGGCTTGACCGCGGACTGCGTCTTCTCTCCCGGCTTCAGAAGGTGATATCTCGCCTGGAAGAATGCGACCTTCTTCATCGTGTACGTCCCGCTCCACGGCTCGACGAGCGTCGTGGTCTCGCAGGCCACGCTGCCGTTGGGCGCGATGGCTCGAAGCTGCAGCTGGTAGGGATGCGTGCCGGCGGTCTGCCCGACGTTGTAGACGATCGTGTACAGCCGCTCGAAGATCTGCCCGTTGGCGTTGGACTTCTCTGGTTGCACCGGCGGTCCCGGCGAAGGCCAGAAGTAGACCGAATAGTCGACTTGATATACCTGCGCCGGCAGGGATGCCGCGAGCAACAACATCGCAACGGCGAGCGAAATCACGTGACGTTTGTTCATTGGAGTCCTCCCGTGTGGGAAGAGGGTTCCCGGTGGGGAGAAAGCGTTACAAGTGAATGCCGACCGCGATCTATCGTACTCTGACGGGCCATGAACACTCGTTACCTTGCGATCGCAGTTCTCATGTTGCTGGCCGCCTGCGCCAGCTCCTCCGATCGAGCGAAGCTGACCGATCCGGAGGTGGCCATGGTCGTGCGTGTGTCCAATCTGGGAGAAGTCCGGGAAGGTCAGCTCGCGCGAGACAAAGCGACGGACGCCGCGGTGCGGGATTTCGCTCAGATGATGGTCATCGAGCACACCGCGGCGAGCAACCAGGCGGAGTCGGATCTGGCCCGCGCCGACATTCCTTCCGCGGACAGCTCGCTCAGCCGTCAGATCGACGCGAACTCGGGCAGCGCCACCGACATGCTGCGCGCTTCGCCGGCCGGCCCCGCCTTCGATCGCGCCTACATGGATCGTCAGGTCGACGCGCACCGCTACGTCCTGGGAGTGATCGACCAGACGCTCGTTCCGAACGCGCGCTCCAAAGTGCTGCGCCGTGTCCTCGCCGACATGCGGAAGCTCATTGAGCAGCACCTGACGCGTGCTCAACAGATTCAGACCACCCTGGCGAAGTGACTCGCATCGTCGGCCGGTTCGCTCCCTCACCGACCGGACCGCTGCATCTCGGCAGCCTGGTCGCCGCGGTCGGCTCGTGGCTCTTCGCGCGGGCAGCGGGTGGGCGGTGGCTGGTGCGCATCGAAGATCTCGACGCGCCGCGCGTTGTGCCGGGATCGGCCGACGAGATCCTTGCCGCGCTGAAGCTCTACGCGCTGGAGTGGGACGGTGAGATCGTCAGACAGTCGCAGCGAAGTTCGCTGTACGAGCACGCGTTGCAGACGCTGCGTACCCGCGGCCTGGCCTATGACTGCGGCTGCTCGCGCGGCGACTTGCAGCGCGCCGCATCCGCTCCTGTCAGCGCGGAGCCGATCTACCCCGGGACTTGTCGTGATGGATTGCCCCCCGGTCGCGCTGCACGCGCCGTACGCTTCCGGGCGCCGGACCAGACGATCCGTGTTCACGATGTCATCCACGGAAGCATCGAGGAAAACATCGCGGAGCGCGTCGGCGACTTCGTCATCAAGCGCGCCGACGGACCTTACGCCTATCAACTCGCCGTGGTGGTCGATGATGCTGAGCAGGGAGTGACGCAGGTCGTGCGCGGCGGAGATCTGCTGTCGTCGACCGTGCGACAGGTCGCTCTGCAGCGCGCCCTCCACCTCCCCACCCCCTCATATGCGCACTTGCCTCTGGTCCTGGGGCCCGACGGCGCGAAGCTCGGGAAGCGCGACGGAGCATTGCCGCTGCCGACTCTCGACGAGGCGCGCGTCCGCAATACTCTGGCCGCGGCCCTCCATATTCTGGGGATCGACGTCGATGCTGCCCCACCGGCTGAAATGCTCCAGATGGCGCTGACCAGAGCGCCAGAACTTCATGGAAAGTCATGAATTCACAGCAGCAGAGACCGCTGCCGGTGGCATCCGAAATTTCATGCGCAGGGTGTGATCGCCGCCACAACCGGACGTTTGGTCGGTTTGTCAAGATTGAATCCGGATTGACGCGCACGCCGTGCTAAGCCACAATCCGCCGAAAAACGAAGGGGAAGATGATGGCAACTGCGAAGAAGAGTTCCAGCGGGAAGGGCAAAGGATTGGCCGCCGAGGTTCAGCCGAGCCCCGATCTCAGCGCGGTCATCGGCAGCAAGCCGATGCCTCGCAGCGAAGTGACGAAGAAGGTATGGGACTACATCAAGGCCAACGGCCTGCAGGATCAGCAGAACAAACGAATGATCAATGCTGACGAGAATCTCAAGAAGATCTTCGGCGGCAAGAAGCAGGTCTCGATGTTCGAGATGACCGCCCTGGTCAACAAACACCTGAGCAACACCTGAGCTGGCGCCGCAAACGAGCGGCGGCCTGAAGAAGGCCGCCGCTCCTCAATCACTTCTGCGCTTGCTCGCGGACCTCGATCTGGCGGCCACGCTGCTGATTGCGCTGTGGCGCGTCGAGGGTAATCTCGAGCACGCCGTTATTGAACGTCGCGGATGCGCTGTCCGCGTTCACACCCTCCGGAAGAGCGATGCTGCGATAGAAGCGTCCGTAGGTTCTTTCGGTCCAGCGTCCCTGCTCGTCGCGATGCTCGTCGCGCCGTTCTCCCTCGATGGTGAGAACGTTGTCCTTCACTTCGACGCGGACGTCATCCTTTTTCAATCCCGGAAGATCGCTGGACACGATCAGTTTTCCATCGCGCTCGAACACTTCGATCTGCGGCGTCCACAAATCGCGGTCCTGTCCGATGGAGGGAGCGAGAAGTCCTCCGCCGAATCCGAAGTCTTCCATGAGCCGGCGCATCATGGAGAAGGGGTCGCGATACGTGCTCAGGCCGCCGGACGGCTGGCGCCTGGCTACTGAACTGCCGGTCTCGCGCTCGGTTCGAGGACGTTGCTCGACGTCGCCGCGTTTTTGACTCGGCTCGCGCGCACTTCCAGTGTCGCGGGTTTCACTGCGAGTTTCGGCCATAGTGTTTTCCTCCTATGTCCGAAAGAAGATGCAAGTCGAGTGCGCGTTCGTGCGCGATCAGCGCAGTCCGGTATCGATCGAAATGTCGAGCGCGGTGACCACATTCGCACGAATGTCGACGACTTTCGGAACATCACTGCTGTGGTCGAGTCCAGTGCGTTTGAGATCGACGAGATACCGGCCGGGAAGAAGATCGATGAAGTAGAGTCCTTGCGAATCGATATCCACCGTAAACAGCAGGCGCGTCTTTTGTTCGTCGTAGATCAAAACTTTTCGTAGCGAATATGCCGAAGGCGGAGTGGGGCATGGATTTCCCGGCTGCTCGACCGGACAGTTGGGTCCGATCTTCACCGTGCCTGCCAGACGACCGTGCGAAGCGAGATCGGTCGGCGAGCTAGAACTGTGGCAGGCCAGACCAGCCAGCGCGATCAGGAAGAGAAGGCGTCGCATGGCGACATAGTGTGGCACAGACACTCTTGTCTGTGCTGGCACAGGCAGGAGTGCCTGTGCCACACTACTTCGCTTCACGCAGGATCACGTCCGCCACATCGCGATACTGTCCGGCGAAATGATGGCTGCCCGGCTCGCGCACGATCTTGAATGTCGAAGGATCGAGCGCCTGGCAGAGCGAGTCGCGCTCCTTCTCTCCGTACACGCAGACGACATTCAGGCCGCGCAGTTTTTCCACTTCCGGTTTCACCGGAAACTGCGGCTCGCGATGAAGGTGGGGGAGCCAGAACGAGTGGTATTTGAAGTCGATCATCGGCTCGAGGCCGAGGAGCGCGATCAGTCGCACAGATGGCCGAAGGTCTTCAGGGAGTCTGCTGGCCATGAAAGGGAGAACGTCCGCACCGCGCGAGTAGCCGATCAGAATCACTTTCTGCCGCCGCCACTGAAGTTGGTAATGTCGGATGACGCGCTCCAGGGCGCAGGCGCTCTCAACCGGCGTGCGGCGCGTTCGGAAGTAATCGGGAGCAAGGAATCCAACCACCGGGACGCCCGCGGCCCGCAGCTCATCGGTGACTTTGCGGTCGATGCGGCGCCATCCGCCGTCGCCGGAGATCATCACGGCGAAACGGTCACCCGTTTTCGAAGTGGGCAGCTCCACCAGCGGAAGGTCGCTGATGTCGACGCGTGGCGTGCAGTGGAAGTCGGCGGCAAGTCGCCGCACTCCGAAGATCAAAACCAGAATGAGGATCAGGCGTCTCACTGCAGATGTTCAAGGATGATGCGTGCCAGCCTGTCGTAGCCGCCATCGAAGTGGTGTGCGCCCTTCAGCGTGACGATTTCCATGCGCGGCCCTGAAAGATCGCGACAGAGCGAGTCTTTGTCGTCGGCGCCGGAGAGGCAGAGGATGCGCTGCTCGTGGAGCTTGTCCACTTCCGGCTTCACCGCCAGGCCGGCCGATGCGCTGTGCAGCCAGTCGCTGACATGAAACTCGAATTGAACCTTCGGACTGGGACCGAGCAGGGCGATCATTCGAATCTTCGACCGCAGATCGGCGGGCAGGCGGCTGATCATCGCCGGCAGCACGTCCGCGCCGCGCGAGTAGCCGACCAGCATCACCCGCCCTTTTTTCCATGCGGCGAGGTAATTCTCCACGATCCATTGAAGATCGCGCGATGCTGAATCCGGCGTCCGCTTCGTCCAGAAATACTGCAGCGCGTTCAGACCGACCACCGGCATGCCACTGTCAGCAAGCACCTTGGAGATCGACTTGTCGATGGCCGCCCACCCTCCATCCCCGGAGACAAAGACGACGAAGGTGTCGGACGAGCCTTTCGTCGATGGCACCTCGATGAGCGGAAGTTTTCTCGGCGGCATCGTCGAGGCGGATGTGGCTGTAGCCAAGGCAAGGAGACAGCAGTACATCACAGGTTTCATGGCCGCGCTGATAAACGGACGGGAGGAAGTTCGAATTTCGAAGTTCGAATGAAGAATTAAGAATTCTTACTTCGTCATTCGAACTTCGAACTTCTACTTGGTCACCACTCCGCGCAGCCCACCCGAGATGAGCGCCGCTAGATTCGTGAGAATCCTCGGCAGGGCCAACCCTCCCGGCGAAGCGACGTACATCGGCTCCCAAGTCGGATCGAACTTCTCCTTGTATTGACGGAGGCCCTGGAAGTTGTAGAAGTTTTCGCCGAACCGGTAGGTGAGGGATCCGAATCGATTCCACAGCGTTCCGAGGGCGCGATTCTCCAGTCCGGAAAGCGGGGCCATGCCGAGGTTGAACGTGCCGTAGCCCTCCTGCTGTCCCCACAGCATGAGCTGGAGAAACATGTAGTCCATGACGCCGGCCGGAGCGTCGGCCAGGTGGCGCATCAGGTCGACGGAGAGCTCCTGTCGATCGCCGCTGGTCCACACGTTGGCGAAGGCTACGATTCGCCCATCTCTCCGCACGACGGCGATCGGAAATCGCTGCACGTAGGACTCGGAAAAGAATCCGAGAGAGAAGCCCTTCTCGCGCGCTTTCTTTTCGGCCAGCCATGTGTCGGAGATGGCGCGCAATTCCGGCAGGATCGGTCCGGCGGGAACGATCTCGAAGGAACACGCCTCCGCTTCGACTTTTCGCTGCATCTTTCGCAGCCACTTGCGCGAGCCTCCTTCGAGCGAGAAGTCGTCGAGGCGGACGCGCGCCTCTTCGCCGATCTTCAAAAGGGTCAGGCCGAGGTCGAGATAGAAGTGGAGGTGTTCGCGCTGGACCTGGTAGAACACCGGCCAACCGGCGTGCAGGTCGCACAGCTCGCGAAATTTCCAGATCAGCTCGAGCTTCTCGTCGTCCGGCCCGACGGGATCGCCCATGGCGATCCAGCTGCGCCCCTCCACGCCATACATGATGAAGGCCCGTCCGCTCTCGCTGAAGAGGAGCGGCTTGTCGCCGAGGAGAGCCAGATTGGACTGGCTGCTGCCGTCGGAGTTCACGATCTCCTGGGCCACGCTCAGCTCGCGCGGCGTGGGAGGCTCGGCCTTTGGAGCGGCCGGGCGGAGCAGGCGCTGGATGGCGAAGATGAGCAGCATGCCTACCACGCCGACGGAGGCGCGGAGGAATCGCGGCGCGTCGGCGCGAAACTGAAAGCGCCACCACAGATCATTCGAGTACTCGACGTGCTTGTAGCTGAAGAATCCCAGCCAGGCCGACGAGAGAAGCACGATCATGATGGCCACGATCCACCCGGGGCCGAAGCCTTCGTTGATCAGCGAGGCCTTTCGGTAGAAGTGGCGCCGTGAGGCCACCAGGGCGAAGAGCATGATGCCCAGGATGATCGCTTCTTCGTAATCGGCGCCTTTGAAGAGCTGCAGGACGATGCCGGCGCTCAAGACGGCGACGGTGAGGTGATATGCCGCGTCGAGGCGGCGCTGCAGGCCGCGTGCGAGGATGAGCAGCGCCCCGCCTGCCAGACTTCCGAAGAAGTGCGAGATCTCCAACAGAGGCAGCGGCACGAGAGGGCGAAGCCAGCGCACGCGGCTTCCCAGCGTCGGCGTCGCGCCGGAGAAGAGCAGCACCGCGCCGCCCACGAAGGTCACGAAGGCCAGAACCTGCGGCGCGATCCCCGGAGCCCATCGACCGAAGATCCGCCAGGCGCGGGCCACGCCCTCGCGCTTCTCGATGATCTCGTGCGTGGCCAGCAGCAGCGTGGCCAGAAAAAGCGGCAGCAGGTAATAGATGACCCGGAAGGCGACGAGCGCGCCGAGAATCGCCGACGCGGAAAAGAACGGCGCCAGAAAAAGGAGGCTGACCGCTTCAAAGATGCCCAGCCCACCCGGCACGTTGCTGATCACGCCGGCGATCTGCGCCAGGAGAAAGATGCCCAGAAAATGAACGAACGTCAGCGGCAGCGAATCAGGGAGAAGGATGTAGAGAACGCCCGCGGCGATGATCCAGTCGATCGCGGAGATGACTACCTGGGCCCCGAAGACGCCCAGCGTGGGCAGGTCGAACTCCCATTGGCGGATCTGGATCGGCCGCCGGCGCACGGCGATCCAGGCCAGATACACGACGGCCGGCAGCAACAGAAGCAATCCCAGAATGCGAACGGAGTGAAAGGGAAGATGAACCGCGGAGGGAACCTCCGGCGGCGCGACGATGAAGAACGTTCCCCCCAGCAGCACGAAGCCGAGCCAGAAGCTGATGGTGCAGAAAGCGATGACCTTGGCGATTTCCACCGCGCTCAGACGCCACGCGGTGTACAGGCGGTAGCGTAGGGAGCCGCCGACCAGGCCGGACAGTCCGACGTTGTTGTTGAAGGCGTAGCCGATGAACGAAGCGAGGGCGATCTTCCGATAGGGCAGCGGATGCCGGATGTAGCGGAAGGCCAGCGTGTCGTAGCCCGTCATCACCAGATAGCCGAGCAGCGTCAGGACGGCGGCAAGAATGATCTGGTCGGCGCGGAGCGAGCTGACGTACGCCACCACGTCGTGGTAGCGATAGTGGGATAGCGTGTCCTGGAGAGCGCGCAGCGCGAGCGCGAACAACGCCAGGATCAACAGCGGTTTGACAAACGGCAGCAGCCGCCTCAGTCGGTCCATCCGCGCTCGGATTCTATGCAAAGTGCCGTGGTAAGCTCATCCGCCGTGGCATTCACCTTCGTCGTCGGTTCTGCGCGCGACGTGTTTGCCCCCGAGCTTGCCCGCGCCGTAGAGCAGAAGTTGAGCAGTCGCTTCGGGTTGCGGTCGGCGGTCGACGATGAATCCTACCGCTCAGACGAGGTCGAACCGCGGGGCTGGCTTGCCCTGCGGAGCCGCGTCAGAGAGATCTCCAATGTAGATGCCTACCAGGCGGTCTTCGTTCCGGCGCCGGTGAAGGGGCTGGAGGAAGTGACCATCCCGAACCTCGCAGATCCATTGCACGTCGCCAGCCTGGACACGCTCCTCAAAGCGCTGCAGGACTTCGCCGCGCAGGCGTCGTTGCCCACGGATGACGTCCAGCTGATGGATCTCGCTGCGCGTTATCTCGAAGACGACTCCCTCGTCGACCAGGACCTCGACGTGCAGACGTACCTGCAGCTCATGCTTTCCGCAAAGCAGGCCGCGGCGCGGCAGCAGCCCTTGTGGGTCGCGGGGTAAAAAAAATCCTCAGGACCCAGGATTTTTCACACGTCGCGCCGGCGGCAACAACGACTGATTGATGGCAATCGCAGCGATCGCTCCGTTTGCGGCGGCGGTAATGGCCAGTTGAGAACCGGGGACGAGATCGCCAATCGCGTACACGCCTTCCACGTTCGTCTCTTTGAAATCATTGACCGCGAGACAGACCGTTTCCGGCACGATTCGACATCCGAGCTGCTCCGCCAGGTCGCACGAGCGCTCCATCCCGATCGTGAAGAAGAGAGCATCGACCTCCACGCGTTCGCCCGTGGCCAGCACTGCGGCGCTGATCTTTCCGTTGCTTCCCAGCAGGCGAATCACTTTCTCGTCTTTCACGTCGATTCCCTGCGCCAGCAGCTTGCTCGTCTCCTCCTTCGAGAACTCGCGATCGCGGCCGTGCACGAAGATGGTCAGCGAATCCGTCCACTGAAGGAGTTTCAAAGAAAACGCGGCGACATTCGTTCCCCAACCGACGACGCCGACCCGCTTGTCGGTGATCTCATAGCCATCGCAGTCAGGGCAGTGAAACACGCTGGCGCCGTAGTACTCCTCGATGTCCGGAATATCAGGAAGCTGGTCGCGGACGCCGTAGGCCAGCACGAGGCGCCGCGCGCGCAGCGTCCCGTCGCTTGTGGTGACTTCGAATACATCGCCGACGCGCTCCGCGCGCTCTGCCGTGCATTCCCGAATCTCCGCGCCGACGGCTTGCGCCTCCGCCCGCCCGCGTTCGCGAAGCTCCCCAGGGTGAATTCCGTGCTGTCCGAGAAAACCGTGAATGGCGCGCGAGGCGTAGTTGCGTGGCCGCCCATTGTCGATGAGCAAGACAGGCCGGTGGTATCGGGCCAGAAAAATCGCGCAGGTCAATCCGGCTGGACCGCCGCCGATGATGATGCAGTCGTAGGTCGACTCAGCTGGCATTACCGCGACGAATACGAGACTGGTGCCACGTCCTCCACGCGGATGGAGACGTTGCTCGCAGCGATCGATTCGCGGGCGCCGTGCCGGCGCACCCAGACTACGACGGTGTACACGCCCGGCCCGTCGGGGAACGGAACGGCGAAGGCGAATCCGCCGTCGTCAGCGATCGGGAAGTCTCCTCGGCTGCCGCCGGTGTACTGCTCATGGATCCACTCGGCAGCGCCGCTGTCGGACAGGCGCGTGTAGGGTCGCAGACGGGGGCGATACTCGCGGCGCTTGTCCGGCAGGCTGTACGAGCCGATCGCGTTCGCTGTGATCGCGGCGAGCGGCTGTGGCAACGCCTCGTGATGAACCGTGATCGCCTCGATGTCAAATCCGCGAACCGGACGTCCGCTGCAGAGCGCGCGGTCGGTTCCCGATGCGGATCGCGGCAGTGCGCGGGACCAGTCGATGTAGTGACGGACGAATTCCTGCGCCAGGCGGAACTCCCCACCTTCCCAGGCCAGCCCAATCCCCACATGAGTGGCAAATGGATCGAGGATCGTTCTGCGGTGTCCGTCATGCGGTGCGACCTCGCCCATCATCGCCTGCTGCGAGCGGCGCATCATCTCGTACAGCGCCCGGTCGCCGAGGTGATAGTTGGCGGACCACGCCGCAGCGTTCTCGCTGACCCCGTCGTTGCCGCCGGCGAAGGAGTAGCGCATGTAGGGCGCCTGCCCGTCCACTGTGAAGTGGCCGCTCGTCCCGTTCCGGATTTGAAGGTTGCAGTAGTTGTCGGCGATGACCGAAGCGAATGGGTCGAGTTGCACCGGCGAAAGCCCGAACTGCTTTCGGTCGCGATTGATCAGGCGAAGCAGCTCGTCGCGCAGCGTGAAGCGGGTCTCATCGGCCGCGCCGCCGCCCAGTGCGAGGGGCGCAGTGATGACGAGGGCGAGCACGACCAGTAGCTTCTTCATTGAGAGTCGTAGAAACGGGATTGTAAAGTGGTTTATTCGGGGGACATATTCGGTGCTGTGCCTGGTGCTCAGTAGAACCGTTCAACCACTAGTAAGCCGTTCTACCGGGCACCGAGCACCGGTTTCTACCTCACAGGCAGCTCAATCGAGATCCGGAACCCCGGATTGAGGTTCTCCGCCCGGACGGAGCCGCCATGCTCCTCCACCGCCTTGCGTGCGATGGCAAGGCCGAGGCCGGTCCCTGCCGATTTTGTAGAGAAATAAGGATCGAAAATTCGGGAGAGAAGCTCCGGGGGCACGCCCGGCCCGTTGTCTTCCACGGACACCACCACCTTCGAGTCGACGGCATGGCTCCCGAGGCGGACGACGCCGCCCGGGGCAGCCTGAAAAGCATTCTCGATGAGGTTGGAGATGGCACCTCGCAGGAGTCGAGGATCGCCGGCGAATGTCGATGGCGTGGACGGCTCGATCTCGGCGCGGAAGTCGATCCCTCGCTCCCGGCTGTCAGCGTAGCTGGCGGCGATCTCGTGAAGCAGCTTTCGCAAGTCGACCGCCTTCTTCTGCACCTGGCGGAGCGAAGCGTAGTCGCCGAACTCCTTCGACGTTTCTCGCAAGGTGACCACCTGGCGAAGGATGTTGTCGACGGCTGCCTTCACTACCGCGGGAAGGTTGGGATCCTTTCGCTCAGCCACTGCGCGCAGATGCTCCGCCGTGAGCTGGATGGGAGTCAGCGGATTCTTGATTTCATGGGCCACCTGCCGGGCCATCTCACCCCACGCCTCGAGCCGGTTCGATCTCAAAATCTCGGTCACATCTTCGGCGATGAGCATCTCCTCGTCGCTTTCCGGAAGAGGAATGATCGACACGCGGAACGTGCGCGGGTTTCCGTCGATGTTGAGCTCCAGCTCTTCCGACTCCGCTCGTCCGGGACGGTGCTGGGCCAGAAACTGCCGCACTTCGCGATCGAGCTCCACCTGCTCGCCGAACAGTTTTCGTGCGGCGAGGTTGGTTGCGCCGACGCGCATCTGTCCGTCGAGCACCACGACGGCGGCGTTGATGTTCTCCAGCAGCGTCTGCAGCCGATCGCGTTCATGGCGGAGGTCGTTCTGCTGCCTGCGGATGGACTGGGCCATGTCGCGGAACGTCGTGACCAGCAATCCGAGGTCAGGGTCGGAGGGTGGGCGGATATCGATGTTGAAATCTCCGCGGGCCACAGCGCGCGCGCCTCCCACCAGCGCCTGCACCGGGCGGGTGACCGTTCTCGCGGTGTGGTACGCGACGGCGATGGATGCGAGAACGATGAACACCAGCAGCATGTAAATCGTCGTGGCCAGATCGTTGACCTGCATCTCGATCTGGCGGCCCTGAACGATGAAGGGCAGGGCCAGGATGTAACTCTCGCCATGGGAGAGGGTGATGGGACTATAGATCTCGATGTATTGCGCAGTCCCGGAGAAGCGTTGGGCGCGGTAGACCTCAGTGCCGCGCAGAACGATGGCCTGGTAGACCTCGCCGGGAAGCCGCTCGGACTCGACATGGGCGGCGAAGAGATCGCGACGGCTGGAGGCGACGAGCTTCTCGCCGCGGTAAAGGTGCAGGTCGTGGCCGAGGACGCGCGCCAACCAACTGAGAACCTCGTCATCGAGCACCTGCTCGGGACGGGCCGAATTGTTCGCGTCGATGTAATCCTCGATGACGCGCTGTGCCGCGTTCAGCGCCGTCTGCCCGCGATCGAGATACTCCGCCTCCAGACGGTTGGCCAGATACGAGGAGACGAACAGCACGAAGACGATCAGAGGAAGGATGACCACGGCGCTGAGGTAGACCGCGGTTCGCGTTCTGAAGTTTACTTTGCGAGGAGAGCGAACCACGGAGAAGATCAGCGGCAGCGACCGAATGGTCACTGCGACCAGAACGAACGCGATGGCCCAGATGGCCACGCCGCCGCCGCGGCGCACTTGCTGTCCGAACGTCGGCACCTGCAGAGGAAAGGCGTATAGCGCCTCATCGGTGCGCCGCACGAACACCGCCAGGCCCGGCCGATCCGCCGTCTCCACCCACAATCCACGCCCCGGCTTCAGCGCTGCGAAGTACCAGTTCGGACTCTGGGGGAGCCGGAAACCCGGGTTTCCATGCGCGTTGCCGTCGCGATCGTAGACCACCGGTTCGCGCTGCGCGTGCAGGCCGGTGGTGGTGTCTTCGAATTCCGGCTCGAAAAAGTCTCGATAGACATCCGCAAAGGCGGTCGCTCCCGGATCGGCCGGATTGACGACATGGACGCTCCCTTCTCCGATCGGCAGGCCCCACGCGGTCAATTCGAAGTCGTGATGCAGCAGGACGCGGCGCAGAGTGCCGAGCTGCAGCACTTCGCGTCCCGATTCGGAGCGCTTCTCGCTGAACTGCGGCAGGCCCACGCCAAACCGACTCACCGGATGATCGAAGATGTCGCGGATGGTGATCACCGCAGGCACGCGCCATTTCGAGAGGTCCGATCGCAGCCACAGCGCATAGGCCAGATCTTCCAGATCCATCCTGGTGTAGGCGTCGGGGAGAATGGTGCTCAACTCGGTGTGGGAGAACTCTTTCCGCAGCGTGTCCTCGATCATCGTGCGAAGCTGCCCCGACTCGCCGATGACCAGTGGCGCGTACGTGTCGGCGATGAATTTTCGTGCGCCGGCATTCTCGAAGATTTGCAGCGGGATGTAGACAATCGGAATCAGCAGCAACGCGGACGCCAGGAGACGGAGCGGTCGTTGCGGCGCAAATGCGTGCAGCAGCAGTGAGGCGGCGACGGCGGCGGCAATGGATCCGAAGGCGCGCCCGGCCACGCTCCCCAGGATCGCCGCGCCGATGATCAAAGGAACGATCGCCGCGGCCAGCACCAGGAGCGTCCAACGGCGATTCTGCGCGTGGCGCGTGAGGACCAGTAGCGAGAACGCGAAGAGCAGCAGTGCCGCGAGCAGCACCGCCTGAGCCAGGGAAGCGGGAACGATGTGGTCGGGGATGGGCGAGATCCGCGCGTTGTCGACGAGATTGCGAACCAGCAGCAGATATCCGAAGGCGGCCGCGAAGGTGAGGATCGTTTGCGAGATCAGAGCGAGCGCCGAGCGTGTGAGGGCCGGCTTTAGCCGGCCGGCTGAAGCCGGCCCCCACACTGCTCCCATGAAGCAGACGATCATCGCCAACAGCGCCGCTCCAGTCAGGAGCAGATCGAACGGCGATTTGCTGAAGCTCGACAGAATTCGCGAACCGTAGACCTCGAAGCCGAAGATGTGCGCCGGGTCCTGGTCGAAGCGCAGCGGCAGCAGGGCGACGCGCGCCGCTGCGATCAGCAGCGCCGTGAGCCATGGCGGGCGGCGCTCGCCCAGCAGGAGGATCATCGTCAGCGACGCCAGCGCCAGGAAAATCGCCGCAGCGTCCCGACCGGCAGCGCGCGTACTTTCTACGGCCTCCGCGCTGCTTCGCGGAGCGACATCGATCCATAGCGCTGAATCAGGACGCCGTTCGACGACGTAGCGCCGCGTTCCGCTCTCCTGGCGCAGAACGCCGGCGTGAAAGACCGTCCCCATGATCCAGTCATCGTCGGGATCGAAGATCGAATGTGCCTTGGGCTGATTGACCACGCGCTGGAACGCCTGGACCGTGATGGCAGGATTGGAGAGCGACTGCGAACGCAGGATGTAGAGGTTGGTCGCGTCGAATTGATAGGTGAGCGCTCCGTTGGCTCGCAGTTCGTCTCCCCACCAGGCCAGCACTTCGCCCTTCGGGCCGACGATCCGCATTCCTCGGGGCCCCTGTCTCGACAACTGGTGACGCAGCATGCGGAACATGTCGGGCCGCTGCCCGTTCGGTTTCGCGGAAAGCTGGGAGACGACCGCGTTCACGTGGAACTCGAGCTGCTGTTCGATGTCGGAGATGTTGTCGCGGATCCGCATCACTTCGCGATCGACATGTCGGCCGGAACGTGCCGCGAAGTCGCGCTTCACCAATGATGTGCCGGCGAATGTGGAGAGATCGATGGCCGCGACGACGAGCAAGAAGAGAGCGGCGATCCTGGCGATGCGATCGACCGTCAGCGCGATCGCCGCGATGGCCAGAATCGCGACCAGCACGGACGTGGTCATCCACGACGAGCCGGCGAAAAGACGAATCGCCGTCGCGAGCGCGACGGCGATCCAGGCAATTCGATTTCGTAGCCCGTCAGGGCTCATGCCGCGTCACTTCCCGGCAGCGCGCACCGATGCGATCGACCAGCGATCATTCTTTTGCCGAAGCGTGATGTACAGGTCGCGCGTCTCGGCCTTTCCGCCATTCTGAATCGACCATGTAGCGGTGATGTTGTACTGCCCCTGCGCGCTGTTCTTCCGCGCGCTCTGTTGATCGAAGCCCGTGGGATGCACCTTGTTGAACAGCCCGTCCAGAAGGTATGCCGCCTGGTCGCGTCCGAAGAAACCGCTCTGCTCGATCAGCCCGGGAAACTGAAGCATCACCTGGTCTCCATCTGCAATCCCGGAGACGATCGCCTGCGGATCGCCGCTGCCGAAGCCTCGCGTGAGGTTCGACATGGCTGTATCGAGGTCCTTGTACTGGGCCGACGCCGCCAGGGGCACCAGCGCGAGCACGATTGCGATCTTGCTCCAGAGTCTCATGGCTATCTCCTATGCTCTCGGTAACGGGCGCTGGTTGGTCTTTTATTCTAGCCGATTCAATGATTTAGCTGCACTCCGCAGTGGTCAGGATGTCCTCGCCGCGAGACACGATTTTGCGCTCTTCCGCCGCCTGTTGGAAGTCGTCCGGAGGCGGTGCCAGGACGCGAAGTGGCTCCCGTGTCAACGGATGAGGCATGGCGATCTCGGCCGCGTGCAACATCGGCCTCGCGGCGTTCCGTGCTCCATACAACCAGTCCCCGATCAGGGGATGCCCGATCGCTGCCAAATGGACCCGGATCTGGTGCGTTCTCCCGGTTTGCAGCTCGACCCCGAGCAGGGATCCGCTGCGGGTGGCGCGCAGCGGATGGATCGCCGTGAGCGCACGTTTGCCATGCTCGCGCACGCCGAACGAGATGGGCCCGATGCGGGCCATCGGCGCATCGATCGTCTGCGTCTCGCAAAGCTGACCTTCACAGAGAGCGAGATAGCGCTTTCGAATCTGCTTCGTCTCGAACAGCCGCGTCAGCTTGCCGTTGATCGAATCGAGTTTGGAGAAGAACATCACGCCGCTCGTTCCGCGGTCGAGGCGCTGCATCAGGAAGAGCGTAGTCGTATGCGCGGCGGCGAGCTCGAACAGCACGGGCTCGCTGGGGTCGTGCGCGCGCTGCACGACGATGTTCGGAGGCTTGTTGACGAAGAGGAGGGCGTCATCTTCGTACAGAATCTCGAGCATCGGTCGTTCAATCGAGCGTCCCTCGCCCCGCGAAGCGGGGAGAGGGTGGCGCGAAGCGCCAGGTGAGGGGCCCCTCATCCGGCCTCCGGCCACCTTCTCCCCCGCTGCAGCGGGGGAGAAGGCACTCGAGTAATCCTAAACACTAAGCACTGTCCGCATCGCTGGAACGGTATAGCAGAAACTCTTCGCGCACCCTCGCAAAGTCGCGCAGCGGCTCCTCCCACTCCGCCACCCAATCGTCGATGTTTCCGCCGCTCTCCACGATGTTGCGATAGCGGTCGCTTCCGGCCAGGAGGTCGATGGCCAGGCGATCGGAGACAAACTCATACGTCTCGCGGCGCCAGTCGAACCTCTCCGGATCCATGTCGTGGGCGATCTTTGCGCACCACAGGCCGGTGCGGTACGGCTCGAACTCGGTGCGGTTGAGGACGTGCAGCTCCACACCGCCGCAGACTCTTCCGGCGTGCTTCTGAAACGTCGGCAGGAAGTAATGGGGACGGAATCGCACGCCCGGAAGGCCGACCTGGTTGAGACGGTCGGCCAGCTTGAACGGATCGAGCCACGGCGCGCCGAATAGTTCGAACGGATGCGTGGTTCCGCGCCCCTCGCTCAGATTCGTTCCTTCCATCAGACACATGCCGGGGTAGACGGTCGCCGTGTAGACCGTAGGCATGTTCGGCGACGGGATCACCCACGGCAGTCCCGTATCCCCCCACCACATTCCTCGGCGCCATCCGCGCATCGGCACGACGTGAAGATCGCAATTCAGCTTGAAGACGCTGTTGAAGTAGCGGGCCAGCTCGCCGGCGGTCATGCCGTGGCGCGTAGGCAGCGGAAACATCCCTACGAAGCTGGAGTACTTCTCCTCGCGGATGTTTCCCTCCAGGTGAACGCCATCGATGGGATTGGGTCGATCGAGCACGATGACCTGGACGCCGAGGGGGGCAGCCTCGCGCATGCAGAGGGCCATGGTGTAGATGAACGTGTAGTAGCGCGAGCCGATGTCCTGCAGATCGATCACCAGCGCATCGAGATTGCGCAGCAGGTCGCGCCGCGGCGCGAGGTCCTTCTCGCTCCCGCCGTATAACGAATAGACGGTGAGGCCGGTGA
>QHVS01000176.1 GCA_003223635.1 Acidobacteriota bacterium
CTTGAAGCGCGACTCGTGCGAGAGACGGGCATTGCGGTTCGCCAGCTCGACGCGATCGACTCCCTTTCCCCGCTGCGGAACGCGCAGGGCGACTTTCCGATCTCGCTGCCGGGAGAGCCATTCGGCCAACAGTTCCGCGTCTTCGATCTCGAAGGGCAGGAGGATCTCCGGCGGGATGAAAAGATTGTCCTGGTAGTAGCGCTGCACGACCTCGCCCAGGAAATAACTCGGCTGATACTCGCCGATTTTTTCCCAGAACAGCTCACGTCGATCGACGACGTTTCCATCGCGGAGCACGAAGAGCTGCACGGCGACATCGCCTCCCTCTTCGTACAGACCCCACACGTCGACGTCTTCGCTCTCCGCCGATGCGACCTGCTGCTCGGCCTGCACACGCTCCACGGTGCGAATCAGATCTCGGTAATAGCGGGCCAGCTCGAAATTCTCCCCCTCTGCGGCGCGATACATGCGCTCCGTCAGTCGATCCTGCAATTCCTTTCTCTTGCCGCCGAGAAACAGCACCACGTCGTCGACCATCTCGCCATACACCTCCCGCGAGGTCAGTCCCACGACGCACGGCCCCAGGCACTGGTGCATGTCGTAGTAGAGGCAGGGGCGCGGAAGAGCGCTCTTTCCATCGACGATCTCCAGATCGCAACTGCGCAACTTGAACTGATCGGCGACGAGCTTCAGCAGCCTGCGCGCCGTGCCGGCAAAGAACGGGCCGTAAAAGAGATCGCCTTTCTTGCGATCGAGGCGCCGGGTGAAGACGACGCGAGGGAAATCCTCGGACATGGTCACTTTGAGGTAGGGATACGTCTTGTCGTCGCGAAGAAGAACGTTGTAGCGCGGCTGGTGGGCCTTGATCAGATTGTTTTCGAGGAGGATCGCCTCGAGCTCGTTGTTGGTGGTCACGAAATCGATCGCTTCGATTTCCTTCACCAGGGCGATTCCGAACGGATCACGATCGCCCTTTCCGACCACGTAGGACCCGACACGGTTCCGAAGATTTCTCGCCTTGCCGACGTAGATCACCTCTCCCTCGGCGTTCTTGTGCAGATAGACGCCGGGCCGGTCGGGAAGCTCCTTGATTCGAGCCTTCAGGCGCTCGACACGATCGGACATGGGGAGCTTACAACGTTGCGACGCGCCTCCGTCATCCTGAGCCGCGCAGACGGCGAAGGATCTCCGTGAGATCCTTCGCTCCGCTCAGGATGACGCAATGCGTTGTAGAAACTCCGCGGCCAACGCTCGGAAATCGTCCGTCCATTCGTGACCGCCATCGATTACCAGCGAACTGACGCTGGTGACCGTCTTCAAAAACTTCAAGTCTTTCTCGAACTTTTCCTGCGGGTACCAATCATCGCGCATTCCGCGGCCGACGAGCACCGGCGGAAGCGATGATGTGATTTCGGGAGGGACATCGCCGCCGAGCGCGATGAGGCCGGCGGCGCGGGAATGATCGCTCGCCGCGCGGTACGCCATCGCTGTGCCCTGCGAGAATCCCTCAAAGACGAGCGCACGCGGCGTCGGGAACGCGGCCACAACGCTGCGGACGTACGCCTTGTTGTCGGCGATGGCCAGCTCGCGATCCTGGGACGTCATCCAACTGGCGACGATCTGCTGCGTTCTGCCGGAGTAGAAGGGATGAAGGGCCTGCACGGAGACCAGGGTCCAGCGATCGATGTGTGGAATCTTCATGAGTTGCGCAAGATGCGCCTCGGCATTCTCGCCATATCCGTGAAAGCCGACCAGGAGGCGTTCCGCCGGACCGGGGCGGAGGAGATAGCGCCCGTGCACCGTTGCAGCGATCGAGCGGATTTCGAAGTCGAGCGCCTTACTCGTCAACATATTTACCAAACGTAGTCCGCGGGCGATTCTGTCACAATGACCGCGAGTGGCGCGCGTGGTGCTCGTCGTCCCCTGCTACAACGAGGCGCATCGGCTCAACGTCGACGCATTCCGCAATTTTCAGCTCGCCGGCCACCAGATTCAGTTCTGTTTCGTCAACGACGGCAGCGTCGACGGCACGCTTCGAATGCTCGAGTCGCTGCAGACAGAGGATCCGTCTCGATACGCGGTGCTCGACCTCAGCCGAAACGGCGGGAAAGCAGAAGCCGTGCGCCGAGGCGTCATTTCCGCGCTCGAGCAGCCCCCGGATTTCGTCGGTTTTTGGGACGCCGATCTGGCCACGCCTCTGTCGGAGCTGCCCTCCTTCGTCGACGTGCTGGCCCGGAACAAAGAGACGCAGATGGTATTCGGAGCGCGAGTCCGTCTCCTGGGGCGCGACATCAGCCGGCGTCCCTCTCGGCACTATGTCGGCCGCGTCGGCGCCACGATGATCTCCTCCAGCCTCGGACTGGCGGTCTACGACACGCAATGCGGAGCGAAGTTGTTTCGCGTCACTGACGCGTTGCGAGATGTTTTCGGCACGCCGTTCCTCTCGCGCTGGCTCTTCGACGTGGAGATCATCGCCCGTTTTGTGCAGCGCTGGGGCCGCGACGCGGCGGCAGGCGCGATCTATGAACTGCCGGTGACGGTATGGCACGACGTGAAGGGCTCAAAGGTGAAACCGCTCGATTTTCTCCGCGCCCTCCGCGATCTGTGGAAGATCCATCGCGCGTACAATGCGAGGCGATGACAGCGGTCAACCTTCAGGACGACGTCGCGCTCTCGTCCCTGGCCCGCGGCCTGGTGGGTTCCGAGATCCTCAAAATCGCCGGCGAAATCCGCACGCTCGTCGAACGGGGCCGGGACATCTGCAATCTCACCGTCGGCGATTTTGCGCCGAAAGAGTTTCGCATTCCCTATAAGCTCAACGATCTGATCGCCGACGCGCTCGCGGCTGGCGAGACCAACTACCCGCCCTCAGACGGCGTCAAGGAGCTTCGGCAGGCGGTGGTGCGCTTCTACGAGAATGCGCTCGGCCTCACGTACCCGATCGAATCGACGCTGATCGCCGGAGGAGCACGACCGGTCATCTTCGCGGCCTACGCCGCGGTGGTCGATCCCGGCGATCGGGTCATCTATCCGACGCCCTCCTGGAACAACAATCACTACACCTATCTGGTCGGGGGCAAGGCGGTGGAGCTCGTCGTGGGGCCGGAGACAAATTTTCTGCCGACCGCCGAACTGCTGCGGCCACTCGTCCGCGATGCGCGCCTTCTCTGCATCAACTCACCGTTGAATCCGACCGGCACCGTGATGTCGCGCGATGAGGTCGAACGGATCGCGCGCCTGGTCGTTGACGAGAACAGCCGTCGGCGTGCCCGCGACGAGCGCCCGCTGTTCCTGCTGTGGGACCAGATCTACTGGATGCTCACGTTCGGCGAGAGCCGCCATTACGCGCCGGCGCAGCTCGTCCCGGAGTCGACTCAATACACGATCCTTGTCGATGGCATCTCCAAGGCCTTCGCCGCAACCGGACTCCGTGTCGGCTGGAGCATCGCTCCGCCGCCCATCACGTCCCGCATGCGAGACATCCTCGGCCACGTCGGTGCCTGGGCGCCGCGCCCCGAGCAGGTCGCTGTGGCGAAGTTTCTGGGGATGGCGCCGGAGATCGAATCGTTCCACGAGCATATGATCCGCGAGCTGCAGCTCCGGCTCGATCTGCTGTACGACGGATTCGAGTCGATGCGCAGCGAAGGATTGCCGGTGCGGGCGATCGCGCCGCAGGGAGCGATCTACCTTTCGGCGCAATTTCAGCTCGCCGGCCGATCCAACGAAGAGATCCGCAAACTCCTGCTCGATGAGGCCGGCTTTGCCGTCGTCCCCTTTCAGGCATTCGGCTCGAAGAAAGAGGATGGCTGGTTCCGGCTCAGCGCCGGCGCGGTCTCTCCCGCCGACATCGAAGCGGGGCTGCGACGCGTGCGCGAAACGCTGCTCAAAGTTGCGCGCTGAACGCGATATAGTTTCCTCCTCGTTCAAATCGATCAGGAGGTTTTGATGCGCCGCTCTCTTCTCGCCCTTCTGCTTCTTGTTTCCACCTCCGCATTCGCGCAGATCACTGGCTCCATCGGTGGCCGGGTCGGCGACAGCAACGGCGGAGCAGTTCCCGGCGTGACCGTCGAAACGAATAGCAACGCAATGCAGGGAACACGCACCGCGGTGACGGATCCGACAGGTGCCTATCACCTCTTGCTCCTGCCGCCAGGTGACTACACGGTCACTTTCCGCCTGGAAGGATTCGCCATCGAGACGCGCCGGGCGATTCCTGTCTCGCTGGACAAAGTAACGACGCTCGACATCACGCTCAAGCCGTCGGCATCTGCCGAAATCACAGTGAGCAGCCAGGCGCCGGTCCTCGATACGTCGTCGACGTCACTCGGCACGAACCTGAACACGCGCGCCATTGAGACGCTGCCGACCGGGCGCAACTACTCGTCGATCGCCCAAGTCGTTCCCGGAGTGTCCACCGACGCGAGTAACAACAATCCAGGGCAGACGACGATCAGCGTCTACGGCTCCTCCGGTGCCGAGAACGCCTTCTTCATCGACGGCATGAACACCACGAACGTCGAATATGGATTTCAGGGGAAGGAGCTGAACTTCGAATTCATCCGCGAGGTGGACGTGAAGACCGGCGGATACGAAGCGGAGTATGGCCGCTCCACCGGCGGCATCATCAACGTGATCACCAAGTCGGGCGGAAACGACTTCACCGGCGACCTGTTCGGCTACTCCGATAAAGACTCGCTGCAGGCGAATGCCAAGGAAGTCGTCTCCACCGCCGGCACCCCGAAGGGCTTCACACGCGATGACTACGGCGCGGACCTCGGCGGGTTCATCTTGCGCGACAAACTCTGGTTTTTCGCGGCGTACGACCGCGTGACCAACTCTAACGACACGGCCTTGCTGGTCGGCCCACAGGCGGGACAGACAGTCCGTTCGAACAGCCGCCGAAATCTCGGCTCAGCGAAGCTCACATACAACATCGTCCCCAGTCAGTCGTTCGTCTTCACATTCCTGCAGGATCCCCGCGTCGACGCCGGAGCGATCAATGACCCTGATCACACCCTGAATGGCGATCCGTCCACCTATCTGGGCCGGCAGGACTTCGGCGGCCGCGACTACGCGCTGCGCTACGACGGTGGAATTGCCTCGAACTGGATTCTGAGCGGGCAAGCGGCGCGGCATCAGGAGAAGAACTCCATAGGACCGGCCACCAGCGCCGGCAACGGCATTGAATACCGAGAAGTCTCCAAGGACTTCTTCCAGACCGGCGGCTTCGGCCTGATTCAGGCCAAGGATTTCGATCGCAAGCATGTCGGCGGCTCGCTCGAGAAATTCTTCTTTGGGAACGACCTGAAGGGCGGAATCGAGTTCGAGCGCGAGAATGCTGATGTCATCAAGCGGATGTCCGGCGGCCAGAGGGTGGACGTCTATGGCAACGACGTAAATCCATCGAAGCCGATCTACCGTCACTTCTACTGGACCACGCCGACCGCCGATGTAACCAACGCGCCGATCTCCGCTCTGGTCTCCTCTACGGAGCACAAGATCACCACGCTCTACCTACAGGACCGTTGGTCCATGCAGAACTTCACGTTGAACGCAGGCGTTCGCTGGGATCGGCAACAGATCATCGGTGCCACCGGCGTGACGCAGATGGACCTGAAGAAGGATTACGCGCCGCGCCTCGGCTTCGTGTGGGATCCGACGGGCGCGCACAAGGGAAAACTCTTCGGTTCCTACGGGCGCTTCTACGAGGAGATCCCCATGGATCTCGTCATCCGGTCGTTCTCCTACGAGCGCCAGCCGCGCATCTTTAATTACAGCCCGATCAGCACCACGCCCGATCCCAACGCGGAAAGCGATGTTGGTAAGACCTCGGCGATCCTCGGCGGATTGACCGAGCCCGTTGATCCGAACCTCAAGAATCAGCACCTGAACGAGTACCTTCTCGGCTTCGAGCATGAGGTGCTGCCGAATCTGGCGGTAGGGGTGAAGGGCATCTATCGAAGCTACGGACAGGTGATCGAGGACTTTCTCTGCATGACTGACGGCACGTACTGCATCGGCAACCCGGGAAAGGGCATCATGAGGGAGATCTTCACCTACGATTATTCGACGACCTACCCTGCCCCGAAGCCGAAGCGAACGTTCAAGGGAGTGCAGTTCGACGCCACCAAGCGCTTCTCAGACAACTGGCAGGCCATGGCCTCGTATCTCTACTCCAAGCTCGACGGCAATTACGACGGCGAGGTCGCGCCGTTCACCAACGTCGGCGCCGATCCGAACATCTCCGCGGCGTACGACTACTACGATTTCTTCACCAACGGCTCCGATCTGAGCAAGATCACCAATCGCGGTCCGCTCTCGAACGATCGCCGCAATCAGTTCAAGGTGTCGGGTGTGTACAACACGCCCTGGAGCCTCTCGGTCGGATTGGCAGCGTACTGGCGCAGCGGGACGCCGTTGACGCGATACGGATACTCCGACGGGTATGGCCGCTACGAATTCTTCCTAACCACGCGGGGCGCGGAAGGGCGCACGCCGAGCAACTATGACGCCGACGTGCACCTCGGCTATCCGATCGGCTTGGGCCGCGCGCGGCTCAACGTCTTGCTCGATGTGTTCAACATTCTCAACGCCCAGAGGCCCGTGCTTCTCGATCAGCGGTGGGGATTCCAGGAGTCGGACAATGCCTCCCCCACTCCGGTCAATCCCGGCTACCTGAAGCCGGTTCTGCGCACCGCGCCGACCTCGGCGCGACTCGGATTGCGGTTGACCTTCTGATCCGATGAAACGCGTGATCGCCGCCGCCGCTCTACTGGCGGCGGCGTTCTTCGGATATCGCTACTACGACACGTCCTACGCTCCGGAGAAGAACTACAAAGAGTTCGCCGAAGAGATGTTGAAGCGCCATTACGACACCGCGGCGACGATGACCGACGGACTGACCGCACAGGATCTGGCGAAAGCGGGAACGCAGGAGAAGATCGGCGCCGGTCCGGCAATGTTCCAGACGCTTTTCCCCTCACGCTTCAACATCGAGTCGCGCACCGCCACGAATCTGGGAGTGACGTTGCACGCCGTTCAGACGGTGTTGTTCAACCCGCCCGGCGTCGAATCGGCGGTAAGGCCGGCGATGTACGCGACATTGAATCAGACTGTCACCCTTCGCAAGACGTCTGACGGATGGAAGGTCACGTCGTTCGAAAACAGACTCGACAAGATGGACTCACTGGCCGCTCGTTAGCCGTCGCGCTCGAGGAGTATGGCCTGCTTCTCTTGCAGGACAAGACGCTGCCGAGCGTTGTCGGCATCATCACCGAAGAGCGCGTGGCCGGATCGTGGTGGTTGCATCCGCGGTCTCAGGAAATCTTTCGTCGTCTCGGGGAGCTCGAAGCGGCGGGCGATGTCGTGGCCACGAAGCTGATCGGCGGGAAAGTGACCTTCGTCCATCGCCGGCTATGGCCGGCGCTTGCGGGCGTTGGAAGCGCGCGCGAGGAATGGCAGATGCGGGGATTGTCGCCCGCGGCCCGTCGGCTGCTGGCTCGAGTGGATGGAGAGAAGTCTGTTCATGCGAGCGGCGCCCCGGCGAAGGAGCTGCAGAAGCGACTCCTGGTTGACGCGCATGAAGAGCACACCGCGTCTGGCAAGCACGTCACGGTGCTGAAATCGTGGCCGCGACCGCGTCTCGCTCCCGCACAGGGAAGGCGGCAGCTCGAAGAAGCGGCTGCCGCCATCGGAGCGAAAGCGACGGCGCTGCCATGGCGGAAGTAGCGCCGGCAAGTTGCCGGCGCTCCCGCCGCCAGGTTGGCGGCGCTCCTTGCTTCACTTCACCATCTTGATGTCGAAGGGGCCGGCTCCCTCTTCGAAGAACATGAGATCGGAGTCGGCACTCGCCGCCGTGGTGTGCTTGATGGTGGAGCGCTCCTGGACGAAGGAACCGGGGCCGAGGCGCTGCTCGCCGCTGCCGTTGTCATAAAGGAAGGTCCCGGAGATCACCACAGCCTTGATGTCATGGGAGTGCGTATGCCAGTCGACCTTCGTTCCTTTCGTGAACCGCGTGATCGCTCCGTAGGGACCCTTGGTTGGATCGCCCCACAGCACCGCCCTGGTTACACCCGGGTTAGCCGCTTTGAACTGCATCTTTTCGATCGGCACCACCCGATCCTTCGCGCCGCTCTTCGATGAGCCGTCGGGCGCCACCATGATCAAAACGACTGCCGCTGCGAACACCAAGATCCTTTGCATCACTCTCATTGAGTACCCCCTTTCGCGATGGTGGTGAATCTATGTCGCCTGCTCATGGGAGGCAACGGAATCAGACGAAAATGCGGACTTCCTTGAGCTCGCGGAGGCGGTCGCGGATCTCGGCCGCCTTTTCGAAGTCGAGGTTCTTCGCTGCTTCCTTCATCTCTTTTGTCAGCCGACTGATGGTCTTGTCCAGATCCCCGTCGGCGACCAGGTCCAACCGCCGCCGGCCGATCGGCGCGGCGATGTCGACATAGTCGAGGTTGGCCATCTTGACCAGATCGCTGTCCACGGCCTTGATGATCGTGGCCGGCTCGATTCCGTGCTCTTCGTTGTATTGCTGCTGGATGGCCCTCCGGCGGTTCGTCTCATCGATGGCGTGTTTCAGCGAATCGGTGATCACGTCGGCGTAGAGGATGGCTACGCCGTTGATGTGGCGCGCAGCGCGCCCGATGGTCTGGATGAGGGAGGTCGAGGAGCGAAGGAATCCCTCCTTGTCCGCGTCGAGGATGGCCACGCAAGAGCACTCCGGAATGTCCAGACCCTCGCGCAGCAGGTTGATCCCGATCAGCACGTCGAAGATGCCGGTCCGGAAATCGCGCAGAATGACGATCCGCTCCAGCGTTTCCACATCGGAGTGCAGATAGTTGACCTTGATCCCCAGCTCCATCAGATAGCGCGTCAAATCTTCGGCCATCCGCTTGGTCAGCGTGGTCACCAGCACCCGCTCATTGCGCGCCGTGCGCTCCTTGATCACGCCGATCAGGTCGTCGACCTGCCCTTTTACGGGCTTGATGACGAGCTGCGGATCGAGCAGTCCCGTCGGCCGGATGACCTGCTCGACATAGAGGCCGCCGGTCTTCTCCAGTTCGTACGCCGCGGGAGTGGCCGAGACATAGATGATCTGACCGAGCTTCCCCTCGAACTCCTGGAATGAGAGCGGTCTGTTGTCGATCGCGCTGGGCAGACGGAAGCCGTATTCGACCAGAGTCTGTTTGCGCGACCGATCGCCGCCCCACATCCCATGGACCTGGGGAATGGTCTGGTGCGACTCATCGATCACCAGCAGAAAGTCTTTCGGGAAATAGTCGATGAGCGTGGGCGGCGGCTCCCCCGGCGCGCGGCCGGTGAGATGGCGGCTGTAGTTCTCGATCCCATTGCAATAGCCCAGTTCGGCGATCATTTCCAGATCGAAGAGCGTTCGCTGCGAGAGCCGCTGCGCTTCCAGCAGCCGGTCCTGGGCGCGCAGCTCGGCGACGCGCTGGTCGAGCTCCGCGCGAATCGCTTCCATTGCCTCCAGCAGGCGCTGTCTTGGCGTCACGTAGTGGGTGCGGGGGTAAATGGCGATGCGATCGAAATCCCCGCTGGTGCGGCCGGTGATTGGATCAATGCGCGACATGCGGTCGATTTCATCGCCGAAGAACTCGACGCGCACCGCATCGTCCTCGTACGCCGGCCACAGCTCGAGCACGTCGCCGCGAACTCGGAACGATCCGCGGGAGAGATCGTACGGCGTTCGCTCATACTGCATTTCCGTGAGCCGGCGCAGGTACTGCGTCATCGGCTTCTCCACTCCCCGCTCGAAGAAGAGGAGCATTCCGAAATAGAGATCCGGATCCCCGATGCCGTAGATGCAGGAAACCGATGCGACGATGATCACGTCGCGGCGCTCGAAGAGGGACTTGGTGGCTGCCAGACGCAGTTTGTCGATCTCGTCGTTCTTGGTCATCTCCTTCTCGATGTAGAGATCGGTCTGCGGGATGTAGGCTTCCGGCTGGTAGTAGTCGTAGTAGGAGACGAAGTACTCGACCCGGTTCTCCGGGAAGAAGTTTCTGAACTCCTGGTAGAGCTGCGCGGCGAGGGTCTTGTTGTGGCTGAGGACCAGCGTCGGGCGGTTCACCTGCTCGATGGCTTTGGCCACAGTAAAGGTCTTTCCAGAACCTGTGACGCCGAGGAGAACCTGGTCGCGATTCCCGGCCTGGACGCTTTCCACGAGCTGGGCGATCGCCTGCGGCTGGTCACCTTGCGGTTCGAATGGGGAGACGAGTTTGAAGTCCATGGTTGCTGAGTTGCTAGGTTGCTTCGGTTGCTGAGCAACTTAGCAACCCAGCAACTCAACAACTGCTCCGGTCATTTCCGTTTGGGCGCCGGCGCGTTGTTAATCTCGTGCATCTCCCGCGTCAACTGCTCTGCCTCGGCCGGCGTGACGCGTTCGTCGGAGGCCACCTCGCGCATCGTGCGCAGCAGCGGCTGCATGCGATCGAGCGTGAGGCGATTGGTGCGGATCGAATCGCGCATCTTCTTCATCTCGGCGTCGAAGGCGGCCTTCTGCGCCGCGTTCACGTCGGGGGTGAACATCTTGTCGATCTCCCCCTGCATCGTGGCGAACATCACCTCCAGCAGCTCGCCGAGGGCGCCGCTGGAGAAGGCTGCTCCAAGGGCGAAAACCATGAGCAGGATAATGATCGACGCCGTTCCGCAGCCGTACGGAACCCATCGCGGGAAGAGCGGCCGTGCCTCTCCAACCGGCGAGGAGTAATAGTCGGCCGGCCGTCGGAATGGGAGGGCGGCGGAAGGGTGCTCCCCTTCCGGTGGAGCGTCCGGGATTAATTCGTCCAACGGTTCCTCGAAAAAGCTCTTCGGGGCAGGCGGAGAGAGAATGTATCATGTGCGCCGATTGCCCCGATCACTGCTGAAGGAAGGGGAATTCGCCCCATGACGGTGCCGCTGTCCAAGGTTACTGTGCTGATCCTCGACGACAATCCGCTCGTCCTGAAGCTCGGCCGAGCCCTGCTGGAACGCGAGGGCTGTACGGTGCTGACGGCTGCCAGTTGGATCGAGTTCAATCACGTCCTGGCCGGCAACACCCCGGACATCATTTTTCTCGACGTGAACCTGCCCAGTATCAAGGGCAACCGGCTGAGTGAAGTGCTCAAATCGCAGTCGAACAAGAAGGACATCCCCATCGTCCTGATCTCCGACCTTCCGGAGAAGTCGCTGGAGGAAATGTTTCCCAGCTCCGGCGCCAATGCCTGGATGCGAAAGCCGCTGACTCGGGACAAGATGGTGGATATGATCAATCGCTACGTGAAGGAATGAGCGATCTGCGGATCGCGCGCACGCTCGCGGTTCCCCTCGGCCTCCTCGTCCTGCTTCTCATCGCCAATCCCCGCACGTGTGGACGCTTTTTCGGCGGCG
>QHVS01000382.1 GCA_003223635.1 Acidobacteriota bacterium
CTCGCTGAGTACGATCTCTCACCCGCTCCCGAGCTTCGCAGCGCGATTCGTTCGCGCGCACCGCACATGTGGCGTTACGCGGAAATTCTCCCGGCCGATGAAGACATCGTCACACTCGGCGAAGGGAATACGCCGCTGCTGCCATCGAAGGATCATCCGGACCTCTGGATCAAAGACGAATCGAAGAACCCGACGCGATCCTTCAAGTCTCGCGGCATGGCCGTAGCGGTCACGATGGCCCGACGCCTCGGAGCGAAGAGCCTCGCTGCGCCGACCGCCGGCAATGCAGGCGCAGCGTTAGCGGCGTACGGCGCGCGCGCCGGCCTGCCGGTTTTCGTGGCCATGCCGCGCGATACTCCGCAGTCGATCATCGAGGAATGCCGCGGGTACGGCGCCCAGGTGGAGCTGGTGGCGGGAGTGATCACCGATGCGGCGAAACGCGTGCAGCAGTACATCGCAGCGAACGGAGGCTTCGACCTCTCCACGCTGAAAGAGCCGTATCGCGTCGAGGGGAAAAAGATCATGGCTTACGAGCTGCTCGAGGATCTCGACCGCCTGCCCGACGTCATCCTCTATCCCGCCGGCGGCGGCACCGGCTTGATCGGAATGTGGAAAGCCTTCGACGAGATGCAGCGCCTCGGCTGGATCGGAGACGAGCGGCCGCGCATGTTCGCCATTCAATCCGACGGCTGCGCGCCGATTGTCCGGGCATTCGATCAGGGACTGGACAACGCTCCGGAATGGGAATCGCCTCGCACGTCCGCGTGGGGCTTGCGCGTTCCGCGCGCCATCGGCGATCGCCTCATGCTCCGAGCGCTTCGCCAATCGCACGGCGGCGCCGTTGCCGTCGAGGAATCCCAGATCGAGCCGGCCGCGCAGAAGTTCCGAATGCAGGAAGGAATCGACGTCGGACCGGAGGGAGGCGCAGCACTCTTAGCCTTTCGCCGTCTGATGGAAAAAGGAAGCATCCGACGTGGCGATGTGGTCGTGGTGTTCAACACTGGCGGAAACAAATACTAATGGGGTCAGGCCTTTGCTTTTTCCTTTTTCTACCTCTCGTAGAGAAAAGAAAAAGCAAAGGCCTGACCCCATTTAAGTGACGCCAGTCACCGGGGCGGGTCGCGTCGTTCCATACAGTAGTGTAGAGGGAGAGTTTGATGAAATTTCGCTTCGCGTGGTTGCTGGCGTTGCTGGCCGGCTGCGCTGTAACGCTGTCCGCGCAGTCGCCGACGCCGAGTTGCCCCACCGCTCCTGCGATGTTGGTCAGGCCGGCGAACGGTGAAGCCGGCGTTGAGTCACCGGTCGAATTCAAATGGACCGACGTCACCGGCGCGACGTCATATGAGCTCATCGCCTCGTTCAACGGCGGCACGCCAAGCACGATCGCGGTGACGCGCGACACCGAATACAGCGCGAGCGTCCCGGCAGGACCGGTGGAGTGGTGGGTGGTAGCGACGACGCAGAGCTGCAACGGCTTGTCTTCACTGCATTCCCGCTTCACTGCCGCCGGAGCGACCAGCGGATGCTCCGCGGTGACCGCAGCGCCGCAGCCGATCGCTCCCGCGAACGGCGCGATAAATCTCAATTCTCCGGTGACGTTTTCATGGACGGGCGTGAATGGGGCGATCGAGTACCGTCTGTGGGCATCGATCAACGGCGCGGCAGCGGTACTTCTCGGCACTACGACGAGCACACAACTCACTGCCTCCGTGCCGATGGGCCAGATTCTCTGGTATGTCGAAGCGGAGTTTCAAAACTGTCCATCGACATACTCCGGCCGCTCATCGTTGACCGTGACCACAGGAGGCTCCTGCAACAACTCGCCGACCACGCTCGCCGCGCCGGCCAACAATGCCTCGAACGTCACCTCTCCTCGCAGGAGCGATCGCTTACAAACTGTTCGTCCTTACCAGTGCAGCCGTTCCCGATCTGATTGGCACGACCACCGACACGTCGCTGGTCCGCCTCGTCTCCGAGGGAGCGGTGACGTGGTGGGTAGACACGTCGTTCGCCGGCTGCCCCGACGTGCGGTCGGTTCAATTTCGATTTACGGTCGCACCGTCCAATTCGTGTGCTGGATCGATTGCGCTGCTTACTCCCGCCAACCGATCGACCGTCGCTTCGCCGGTGACCATAGCCTCGACGCCGCTGCCCAACGCCACCATCTATCGCATCTGGGTGTCGATCGACGGCGGGCCTTCGACTGTCCTGACGCGCAGTGGCAACGCGACGGAGA
>QHVS01000126.1 GCA_003223635.1 Acidobacteriota bacterium
TCGACGAGGATCAGCACAGGCTGCGTCTGTGATGCGCTGAATGCGGTCACACCTCCCGCGTTGTTGGCCAAAACAGAATTCCGAATGCTTACGTTGGCCGTTCCGCTGCCACGGACTCCGTAGTTGGTGTGATATTCGAATCGGCTGTTCTCGATGACCGTGTTCGAATTCGTGGCGCTGCCAGCCGTGTTCCGTAGGCCGTCGTAGTTGTTGCGGAATTCACAGTAATTCACGATCAGATTTGATCCAGCCGCAACCTGTTGGATTCCTACGAAGAAACCGCCGATGATCGAGTTTTCGACGATCAGAGTGCCGCCGCCGTTGAAATAGATTCCCGCAGGGTCGCCGAACACCACGCCGTTCATCGACAGCCCTCGCAGAACGACCTTGTCCGTTGAGGCGATATTCACGGTGATGGTGCGGGCGATGAAGGCCACAATGCCCGCTGATGCGTTCACGGTCAGCGACTTCGTGATCGACGCCCCTCCGTATCCCCCGTTATCCAAGATGATGATCTCGCCGTTGACCGGGCAGGCCGTGACGGCACCCTGGAGACTGCGACAGGGCGTGGCCTGATTCGTACAGTCGCCGGCGTCGTTTCCGGTTCCGGCCAGGAAGACGCGCGCCACCTGCGCCGAGGCGCTCGTCGCGATTAGAAGAGAGAGCATGATGATTCGTTTCATCGAAGTCTCCTCTCTATTGCAGCGGAACGACGGTTCCGCTGAAGGTTGAGTAATTCGTGTTTGCCGTTACGCGATTGTTGCCGTACGACTCGATCGCGGCACCCGATGCCGTTCACATTGTGGTCGATCGTCGAGTTCGTCACGCGGATCGTCGCGCTCCCAGCTCCGGATGTCTCCGCATCCGTGCCTGTTCCGTTATGGGCGATCGTGCATGTATCGATGACGATCAACACGGGCCGGGTCTGGGATGCGCTGAATGCGGTCACGGCGCTTGAGTTGGTATTGGCCAAGACACAATTCCGAATGCTTATGGTGGCTGTTCCGAAGTCGGCGACGACTCCACGGCTCGTGTTGTACTCGAAGCGGGTGTTTTCGATGACCGTATTTGAATTCGTGTCGCTGCCCGTGGCGTTCCGGACACCAGTGTCGTTGTTGCGAATCTCACAGTTGTTCACGATTAGATTCGATCCGGGCGCGGCCTGGTGAACGCCTGCGCCCGAGCTGAAGCCAGCCAGGACGGAGTTCTCGACCACCAGAGTACCGCCCCCGAAGAACGCGATTGCGTTGCTGTCGCCGAACACAACGCCGTTCATGGACAGCCCTCGCAGAACGACCTTGTCCGTTGAGGCGATGTTCACGGTGATGGTGCGGGCGATGAAGGCCACGATGCCTGCCGATGCGTTCACCGTCAGGGACTTCGTGATTGTGGCCCCTCCATATCCGCCGTTGTCCAGGACGATGATCTCGCCGTTGACCGGGCAGGCTGTGACCGCCCCCTGGAGGCTGCGGCAGGGCGTGGCCTGATTCGTACAGTCGCCGGCGTCATCTCCGGTTCCGGCGAGGAAGACGCGCGCCACCTGCGCCGTGATTCGTTTCATCGAAGTCTCCTCTCTATTGCAGCGGAACGACGGTTCCGCTGAAGGTTGAGTAATTCGTGTTTGCCGTTACGCGATTGTTGCCGTACGACTCGATCGCGGCACCCGGGCTAGTAGCGACCATGCCGTTCGTATTGTGGTAGATGGTCGAGTTCGTCACGCGTACGACGGCGCTTCCAGACGAGGCTGTGTACGCGTTGATACCTGTGACGTTGTGCGCGATCGTGCATGTATCGATGACGATCAGCCCAGGCTGCGTCTGTGATGAGCTGGATGCGATGACGGCGGTTTGGTTGTTGGCGAACACAGAATTCCGAATACTTACGTTCGCCGTTGCGATGGAGGCGACTCCAACGCCTTCGTACTCGAACCGGCTGTTTTCGATGACCGTATTTGAATTCGTGTCACTGCCACTGTTGTTCAAGACACCATTGTCGTTGTTGCGCAATTCACAGTTGTTCACGATCAGATTTGATCCGGCCGCGGCTTGGAGGATGCCTACGCCAGGATCGAAGCCGGTCAGGAAGCCGGCGATGACTGAGTTTTCGACAACCAGAGTGCCGCCCCCGCTGAACAAGATTCCGTTCGGGTCGTGGAATACGGCGCCGTTCATCGACAGACCTCGCAGGACTACCTTATCCGTCGCGCCGATGTTCACAGTGATGGTGCGGGCGATGAACGCCACTACGCCGGCTGAGGCATTCACCGTCAGCGACTTTGTAATCGTCGCCCCTCCGTATCCACCGTTATCCAGGACGATGATTTCGCCGTTGACCGGGCAGGCCGTGACTGCCCCCTGAAGACTGCGGCACGGCGTCGCCTGGTTCGTACAGTCGCCGGCGTCGTTTCCGGTGCCGGCGAGAAAGACGCGCGCCACTTGCGCCGAGGCGCTCGAGATAGCGACAAAACACAGAAGAATTCCGAACACGAGATGCGGAGAGACTCGTCGCATAGAAAATCCTCCTTCTTGGTTGTGAGAGAGCACACCGTATCAGATCAAGAGTGAGAGCGCGACTCCGTGGCAGGAATGCGCCGGCGAGAGCCGCCGGCGCATCGCGAAATCGAACTATTGCAGCGGAAGGACGGTACCCGTGAACGTTGAGTAGTTCGTGTTTGCCAGCACCCGATTATTACCGTATGACGCGACCGCGGAGCCCGAAGTAAGGGCTTGCATGCCGTTTACATTGTGGAAGATGGTCGAGTTCGTCACGCGTATGGTCGCGCTGGCTCCAGCCGCGCCTGCATACGCATTCATGCCCGTGTAATTGTGGGCGATCGTGCACGTATCGACGACGATCAGCACAGGCTGCGTCTGCGAATTGCTATATGCATAGACGCCGACGCTGTCGTTGTTGGCCAAAACAGAATTCCGAATGCTTACGTTGGCCGTACCGCTGGCCACGACTCCATAGCTGCTGTTGGACTCGAACCGGCTGTTTTCGATGACCGTATTCGAATTCGTGTCATTGCTGGAGCCGTTCAAGACACCGGTTTGGTTGTTGCGGAATTCGCAGTCGTTCACGATCAGATTCGATCCGACCGCGGACTGGTTGATCCCTGCCGTGTTGAAGCCGGCGACGACTGAGTTCTCCACAACCAGAGTGCCGCCCCCGGTGAACGCGATTCCGTCATAGTCACCGAACACCACACCGTTCATGGAAAGCCCTCGAAGAACGACTTTATCGGTCACGCCGATGTTCACGGTAATGGTTCGGGCGATGAAGGCCACGATGCCCGCCGACGCGTTCACCGTCAGTGACTTCGTGATAATCGCCCCTCCGTATCCGCCGTTGTCCAGGATGATGATCTCTCCGTTGGCCGGGCAGGCCGTGACCGCCCCCTGGAGGCTGCGGCAGGGCGTGGCCTGATTCGTACAGTCGCCGGCGTCGTTTCCGGTTCCGGCGAGGAAGACGCGTGCCACCTGCGCCGAAGCGCTCGAGGCAACGAGCAGACAGAGAACAATTAAGAGACTCGTTTCATGGAACTCCTCCTTTCGAGATTGTGTACACGAACTTACTGCAGAAGGACGGTACCGCTGAACGTTGAATTGTTCGTGTTTGCCGTCACCCGATTATTGCCGTACGACTCGATCGCACCCGCGCTGATGAAATTCATTCCGCGACCATTGTGGTCGATGGTCGAGTTCGACACGCGTATGGTCGCGCTTCCACCGAAGTTTGCCACTGCCTCCGTGCCCACGCCGTTGTGGGCGATCGTGCACGTATCGACGACGATCAGCACAGGCTGCGTCTGTGATGAGCTGGATGGGCGCACGCCGAGGAAGTTGTTGGCCAACACAGACCTTCGAATGCTTACGTTGGCCGTTCCGCCTGCGCATTCCACTCCGTAGCTGTTGTACTCGAATCGGCTGTTTTCGATGACCGTATTCGTATTCGTGTTACTGGCAGTGCTGTTCCAGACACCGTAATTGTTGTTGCGGATCTCACAGTTGTTCACGATCAGATTCGATCCAGCCATGGCCTGGTTGATGGCTGCGTTGCTGAAGCCGGCGATGACAGAGTTCTCGACTACCAGAGTGCCGCCTCCCGTAAACGCCATTCCGTCCGCGTCGCCGAAGACGACACCGTTCATGGATAGCCCTCGCAGAACGACCTTGTCCGTCGAGGCGATGTTCACGGTAATGGTGCGGGCGATGAAAGCCACGATGCCCGCTGACGCATTCACCGTCAGGGACTTCGTGATGTTCGCCGACCCATAGCCACCGTTGTCCAAGATGATGATCTCGCCGTTGGCCGGGCAGGCCGTGACCGCTCCCTGAAGACTGCGACAGGGAGTGGCCTGATTCGTACAGTCGCCGGCGTCGTCTCCTGTTCCCGCGAGGAAGACGCGCGCCACCTGCGCCGAAGCGCTCGTTGCGACAAGCAGACAGACAACAATTCCGACTACGAGATGAAGAGAGACTCGCCTCATAGAACTCCTCCTTTCGAGGTTGCGTACCGGCTCTTATGGAGGAGCACACCGTATCAGGTCGCGGGCGAGATCGCGATTTTGCCGGGGGCGGCGCGAGCGCGGCGCCATGGGCGCCGCCCCTCACCCGGCGCTACGCGCCACCCTCTCCCCGCTTCGCGGGGCGAGGGACGCTCGCCATTCGGGCGCTCGCACGGCGTCGAGATCCTTCTCCCGCTGCCGCGGGAGAAGGTGCCGCGAAGCGGCGGATGAGGGTCGCGGTGTTTGCGCAGTCGTGCAGATGTTGGCGCCCCTCACCCGGCGCTACGCGTCACCCTCTCGCCGCTTCGCGGGGCGAGGGCGCTTCAGATCACCGCACTTCGAACGTCACCTTCAGCTCGAAGATCACGTCGACCGGTTGTCCGTTCAGCGTTCCGGGCGCGAAGAGCCACTGCTGGACCGCGTCCATCGCCGGCGGCTCGAACGCCCCGAAACTGCTGGCAATCACCCGCGCATCGCGAATGTGACCGCTCTTATCGATGATGCACTTCAGGAGAACCCATCCACCCTTCCGCGCTTGCAGCGCGAGGCGCGGATACACCGGCGTCACGCGCCGAATTGCGATCGGCGCTTTGACGTCGCCACCTACTGGCAGTGGTCCGGCGATGTCGGACGAAGGCGGTCCGTCCGGGCGGACTCCGATCTTCGATCCCCACGGCACTCCGATGTCATCGACGGGGCCGTCGTGCGGCGCCGTGTCGGCGGCAGCGGGCGTCGCCGCCGGCTGTACCGTCTCCGGAATCGTCGTCGGCGCAGCGTCAGGTCGCGGCAACGCCGGCGTCTTCGATGCGGCCGGCGCGCTCTTGCGCGCAGCGGGATGCGGGGTGCCGAGGGCGGGAGGGAGGGAGATAGTGGGAAGGAGGATCGGCAGTTGCACCTCCTTCGGCGCCTGGCTGGGGAAACTCGTCGATGCGACGCTGGCGGCAATCACCGCGGCGATCGCCGCGGTATGGATGGCGATGGAAAGCGACAGCCAGGCGAAACGACGGTCGAGGGTGCGACTGCGGGCGTGAACGAGCGAGTTTTCGAACATGGCGAGCCTCCTGAAGGTTCGACTCTGTCGCAAAGTCAACGAAACCGCCCGTTGCAACGAAATGGTGGCGGGTTCGGCTACGATGTGTATCGACGATGAGCAAACTGATTCGCGATCCCCATCTCGATCAGCTGGTTAAGGAGCTGAATCGCGAGCAGCCGGACCAGGAGCCGGAGGTGGTTCCGCCCTGGCCGCCGGCGCAGGTGCCGACGGGGAATCCGATCGAGCCACTGCTGGTGGACGCGGCCCGTCGCGCAGCGAGCGACCTGCTCATCATCGCCGGTTCGCCGCCGATTTATCGCGTCGACGGGCGGCTGGTGCGCGCTGACTCCCCTCCTCTCGACCCCGACGAAGTTCAGGAGCTCCTCGGCGGCTTTCTCACGTCGAGCGTGCGCGAGCGCGTCGAGACCGTCGGCTCGGCGGATTTTTCGATCCGCCTGGCCAAATCGACGGCGGACGATGACCGCAGGGCGTGGCGCTTCCGCGTCAACATTCATCGCCAACGGGCGTCATTCGCCGCGGCCATCCGAGCGCTGCCGACGACCATTCCCACAATCGCCGAGCTGAACCTGCCGGCGGTGATGAGCGAGCTGGTGAAACCGCGGCGGGGTCTGGTGCTGATCTGCGGCCCCACCGGCGCCGGCAAGTCGACCACGCTCGCCGCGCTGGTCGGTGAGCTGAACCGCACCGACTCGCGTCACATCCTCACCATCGAGGATCCGATCGAGTACGAACATCGCAACGGACAATCGGTCATCGAGCAGGTGGAGATCGGACGCGATGCGCCGTCGTTTGCTTCCGCACTTCGCGCCGCCCTGCGCCAGGACCCGGACGTGATCCTGGTCGGCGAGATGCGCGACCTGGAGACGGTGGCCACGGCGCTGACCGCGGCGGAGACCGGCCATCTCATTCTTTCCACTCTGCACACCAGCGACGCGGCCCAGGCCATTCATCGCATCATCGACGTGTTCCCTCCCGCGCAACAGACGCACATCAAGCAGCAGCTCGCCCTCAGCCTCAACGCGATCGTCTGTCAGCAACTGATTCCGCGATCCGATGGCAACGGACGGGCGGTGGCCGTCGAGGTTTTGCTGGCTACTCATCCGGTGCGCAATCACATCCGCAACGAGAAACTGCAGAACCTCATCAGCGAGATCACCCTCGGAAAGCGCCAGGGCATGGTCTCGCTGGAAGATTCGCTGGTCCGCCTGGTTCGCCAGGGGGTGATCTCCGTCGACGACGCGCGCGTGCGCTCCACCCGCCCGGACGAGCTGGAGAGTTTGCTGCGGGGAAGCGCGCCGGCATAATCGCCTCGATGCGTCGGCGCGACTGGATCGATCTCGCCGTCGTCGCCGCCATCGCCGCGCTGACGAATTTCATCTATTTCTTCCTCTGCCGCGCCGATTTCTTCTTCCCCGATTCATTCACGTACCTCGCGCCTGCGCGGAACCTCCTCCGCGGACTCGGATTCTTCGGCGGGCCGGGCGTGGTCGAGACGATGCGCACTCCCGGATATCCGCTTCTTCTCGCCCTTTTTGGAACGAGCGTGCTGCCGGTGATCGTGCTGCAGCATCTGTTGAATGTCGCGCTGGTGGCAGGCGTCTATCTCGTCACGCGACGGCGCATCAGCCGCCCTGCGGCGCTGGTGGCCGCCCTGCTGCTGGCCATCGACGCGCCCACGATCCACGTGGCAAACAAGATTCTCAGCGAGACGCTGTTCACCGCGGTCCTGTTCGTCGTGTTTCTCCTCGCGCTGGACGCCCGTCACGTGATCGCCACCGGCGCTCTGACCGGAGCGCTCGTGCTGATCCGGCCGGTGGCGATCGCCTACTTCGCCGTGCTCGCGGCGTACTTCGTCTGGCGCAGGGTTCCTTCCAAACAGATCGCAGCGTTCATCTGCGTCAGCCTCGCCCTCCCGCTCGGTTGGGCGCTGCGCAACGCCTATCACACCGGCGTGTTCACCGTGGCCTCCATTTCCGGCACAAACCTTCTCGCGTTCCGCGCCGCCGGTGTGCTGGCCATTCTCGACGGCGGCAACTTCGATGACGCGCTCGCGCGGCGACGAGCGGAGCTGCAGGCACGCGCGAATGCCGAGGTGGTCGAAGAGGAAGATGTCGAGAATGCCGGCGATGTCGATCACGCGGTGATGGCGCGCTACCACGCGCGCATGGCCTGGCCGATCCTCCTGCGCCATCCCATCGCCCTGGCGGAGCTGACTGCGCGCGGCGCGTCGATCAACCTGTTCGACAGCCGCTGGGATGCGCTGGCCATCGTCAGCAGGCTCCCGGCGGAATGGGTGCGCGCCGCGATCGTGGCCTTCACCATTGCGCTCTTCATTCTCTTTGTGGTCGGAGTGGTCGTGCTGTGGCGGCGCGATCGCGCCCTGGCGCTCCTGATCGGCGGGACGGTCGTCTATTTCATCCTCATCTCCGCGGGCGGCGAATCGGAGTGGCGGTTTCGTGTGCCCGTGATGCCGGAGTACGTCATCGCGGCGGGAGCGGCCATTTCAGCAGCGAGGACTAAAGGCTGAATCGCGCCCCTCATCCGCCGCTTCGCGGCACCTTCTCCCCGCAAGCGGGGAGAAGGAACTCGAGAGGGCGGCGCAACTCGAGTGCCCCTGAGCGAAGCGAAGGGGCCGGGTGAGGGCTACTCCGAGCATCGTCACGTCGTCGCCGGCAGGGATCTCGCCGATGTATTCGTGGACACGCGAGTCGATCTCGGCCAGAAGCCGGGCGGCGTTCGCGCAGTGGAGAGGCTTGAGCATGTCCGCGACCTTCGTCAGGCCGAGCTGCACTTCCTGAGAGTTCTCCGCTTCGGTGACACCGTCCGTAAACAGGACTAGTGAGTCGCCCGGTTGCAACTGGATGGACTGATTGCGATACGCGGCGTGCGTAAAGAGGCCGACCACCAGATCCGTGCTCTTCAACTGTTGGACTCCGGAGCGGGAAATGAGGAGCGGTGGCACGTGGCCGGCGTTGGCGAATTCGACCATCCCGGTCGACGGATCGAGAAGGCCGGCCACCAGCGTGACAAACTTCGTCGGCGCCGTCTTCGGGGCGAGCGTTGCGTTCAACTCGCGCACGAGATCGGCGGGAGTCGGATCAGTTCGGGTGAAGATGTTGAACGCGGTGGCCACGCTCGACATCACCAGAGCGGCGGTGATTCCCTTTCCGCTCACGTCGGCGATCACGAAGTAGATGCGCCCGTTCGGCCGCACCACAACGTCGTAGTAATCGCCGCTGACGGTTTTGCACGGCCGGTTCGCCGCGGCGAACGTGTAGCCGTCGACGGTCGGCAACGCATCGGGCAGCAGGCGGCGCTGAATCGTGTAGGCCGTCCGCAGCTCCTCATCGATCACCGCCTTCCCCAGCGCTTCTTCGCGAAGACGCGTGCGCTCGAGGGTGACGGCGGCGAAGCGGGCGATCTGCCCGACGAGCCGGACGTCGTTTTCCGTGACCGCTCCTCGGTTCGAGGTGTAATCGATGTACAGCACGCCGAGGACGGCGTCGCCGACGAGCAGAGGCGCGCAGACCGCGGAGCGGATGTGCTGGGCGATGATCGATTGGGCCCGGGCCAGCTTCTCATCCTGGCTCGTGTCGAAGTAGGAGACGATTTTTCGTCCCTCGACGACCTCACTGAGCAACGTGCGGCTGATGATCAGATCGGGCGAATCGCTGGCGTCCTGACGGCGCAGCTTGACGTTGTCGAACGTGCTCCGATCGGGCCCGAACAGAGCCAGCGCGGCGCGAGAAGGATGGAGCAGACCGACGACGCGGTCCAGGATGAACTCGAACAGCTCGCTCATGGGGCGATCGGCGAGAAACTCCACGGCCAGCGAATTGAGGATGCGCGTCCGCTCGGTGCCGCGCTCCTCCTCGTCCATGGCGATGGCGATGCTCTTGGCGTGCGAGTCGCTGTCGATGGCGATCAGTTTCGATGAGCTGTCTTCGTCGGAGTGGAACACCACCTCGCTGTCGCCGAGGGCGATGCGATCGCCGGGGTGGAGCGCGACGGGATCGGCGATCTTGACGCCGTTGAGCATCGTGCCGTTGACGCTCCCGCAGTCGCGCACGTACCAGGTTCCTTCGTCGTGAACGATCTCCGCATGGCGGCGCGAAAGGAAACGATCCTTGATCGGAATCGTGCAGTCGGAGGCCCGCCCCAGCGTGATGGTCTCGCTGGGTGTGGCAACCTGCTGCGGGGCGATGCCCGGCTGGTAGACGGTAAACCGCACTCGCTGTCTCAGTTCGGCCTGCACGTTTTTCCCGGTGGACGACACGATTATACGTATGGTGACGGTTATTGTGACCCCGTTTCAGCAGGCTCGGCCGCTAAAATCGCAGGATGACGAAACGGGCAGCCCTGCGCTATTGGCTCCCTCCACTGTTATGGACTTGCGTCATTTTGCTCGCCTCCAGCGAGGCCTTCTCGGCGGCCAATAGCGGTCCCTGGCTGCAGACGATCGTCACCGCGATCCTCGGGCATGCGCTGCCGGCGCCCCAATTCGATGTCCTTCACTTTTTGTTGAGAAAAGCCAGTCACCTCACCGAATACGCCATCCTCGGCGCGCTTCTCTTCCGCGCTCTACGCGCCGATGGGCAGCGATGGAACGTGCGCTGGAGCGCTGCTGCGGTAACCATCGCTGCCGCGGTGGCCAGCTTCGACGAGTTGCACCAGACGTTCGTGCCATCCCGCACCGGTGCGTTTTCCGATGTGCTCCTCGATACCGCCGGCGCGACGCTGGCGCAAATCCTGATCCGCGTTGCGCAGGTGCTATTCTTCTGAACGTGCGACCCCTTCTCATCGGGTGTGTGGCCGTCAGCCTGGCGGTGACTCTTTCCGCGGCGCCCGCCAATCGGGTGCAGTTCCTGTCGAAGGTCTACACCATTGATCGCAAGTACCGCTCAATGGAAGGCCCCTCCAGCGTTCAGAAGATCTACCTGGGCGACCTCCAAAAGCCGGAACTCTTGTGGATCGTCGGCATCCGCACGGAGATGGTGGGGGAAGATGGCGAGACGCCGCAGCTGGCGGAGCTGATGTGTCACGTCAACGTCGATCTCGACCCTGCGCGCCATCAGGCGCTGTTCGACTTCGGCCGCCCGGTCGCGGCGCGGCTGATGACGCTCTCGCAGGGAATGCTGTCGGCGACGCTGCCGGTCGGCTTCGGATTTCCCATCGCTTCCAACGAGCCGCTGCTCCTCTTTACGCAGGTGTTGAATCACAACATCGAACATCCCGACAATCTCAAAGTGCGCCACCGCGTCACGTTCGAATACGTCCGCGATCGCGATCTGGCCCAGCCGATGAAGCCGCTCTTCAACGTCGGAGCGTCGGGCATGGTGCAGCTCGACAACAATCCGCTGGCGCTGGCTTCGATGATGCCTGGCCACGACGGTGAGCACGCGGCGAGCTGCCTGATCGGATCGCGCGCTCCGAACGCCACCGCGTCGGCGGCCGATTATGTCGATCCATCCGGACGCCATATGACCGGACATTGGGTCGTGCCGCCGGGGCGACAGACGAACGCCAGCGACATCACCTGGTTCATGAATCTCCCCTACGACACGAAGCTGCACTACGCGGCCGTGCATCTTCATCCCTTTGCCGAGTCGCTCTCAATTCGGGATGTGACCACCGGTGAGACGGTTCTGAAATCGCAGGCAAAGAATCCAGCCGCGGGCGTCGGCCTGACGCATGTGGATACGTTCGCCAGCGTTCCCGGCATGCCGATGCGCAAGAATCACAAGTACGAGCTGGTGAGTGTCTACAACAACACGAGCAGCGGGACCGCGGACTCAATGGCCTCCGTCTTTCTCGGATTCGACGATCCGGAATTCATCAAGCCGTCGGCGGCTGGACTGGCGAAACGATCAGCGACTCTCGACAGCGACACCATCGTGATGCGAACCAGCGCAGGCGATCTGTCGGCAACGCTCGATCGCAGCGCCGCTCCCAACACCGTCATTCAGGTTGCCCGTCTGCTCCTGGGGGGCGCGTTCGACAACACTTCAGCGATCAACAACGGCTCGGACCTGCGGCTCGCGATTCCCGTGACCGAGAGAGTGCGGAACCTGCTTCAGCCGCTGGCCGGCGATCGGGGAGGTCCGATCGAGCGGGGCGCGGTCATGTACTGCCCTCCACCCGAGCTGGGCCTGCGCATCATCCTCAAAGCTGCTGCCCCATACGACAATCGCTGCACGGCGTTCGCGCGGATGGCGGCGAGCCCGGAAATCATGAACGCCATTGCCACCGCCCCGAGCGGCACGGCCATCTCCGTGAAGCGCATCGACTAAGGGGTCAGGCCTTTGCTTTTTCTTTTCGCTACCTCCGGTAGAGAAAAGAAAAAGCAAAGGCCTGACCCCCCTTTTACTCCTGGAGTTTGCGCACGAATGTGGTGACCATGCGCCGCGGGGTGACGCGGATCGATTGGGCCAGAAGCTTGTTGCGCATGCCCGGGATCACCACCCGCTTGCCGCGCTTCATCGCCTCATAGCCGACTCGGGCCACTGCGGCGGAACTCATCGGCTTCGCCATGTTGAACAGACGCGAGGACTCCAGCCTCGCGGCAACCGCGAATCCAGTGTCGGTCGGACCGGGGCAAAGCGCCGTCACGGTGACGCCGCTATCGCGCAACTCATCGGCAATCGCCTCCGAGAACGAAAGAACGTACGCCTTGGTCGCGTAGTAGACCGCCATGAGAGGACCCGGCTGAAACGCCGCGGTCGAGGCCAGGTTCAGGATGCGCCCGCTACGCCGGGCGACCATGCCCGGCAGCAGAAGTTTCGTCAGCTCGGTCAGCGCTACGATGTTGACCTGAATCATCTCCAGCTCTTTGTCCAGATCAGTGGCCACGAAGGGACCGCTCAGGCCGAAGCCGGCGTTGTTCACCAGCGCGTCGATGGTGACCTCGTGGACATTGAGCGTCATCACCAGCTCCTGCGCCGCATGCGGTTTGGCCAGATCCGCGGCGAGCACTCGCGTGGCGATGCCGAATTCCCCTTCCAGCTGTGAGGCGAGCTGCCGCAACCTCCCTTCGTTTCGAGCGACGAGAACGAGATCGTTCCCATCGCGGGCGAAAAGATTCGCCAGCTCCAGGCCGATGCCGCTCGACGCGCCGGTGATGAGAGCCGTGTTTCTGCTACTGTTCATCGCCGAAGAATACGTCCATCAGGAGAGAACAATGAATCGTTTTCGCATGGCGGCGCTCACTGCGCTACTGGTTCTGACGGCTGCCGGCACAACCGCGGCGAAGCTGCCGCTCAGCCACGAGACGCTGTGGCTGATGAAGCGAGTCGCCACGCCGGCGTTGAGTCCGGACGGGAAATGGGTCGTCTTCGCGGTGACCGATCCGGCATACGACGAGAAGGATCAGTGGTCCGACCTCTGGATCGTCCCGGCGGACGGCTCCGCGAAGCCGCGGCGCATCACCTATTCCAAATCGAGTGAGAGCGACGTGGCCTGGTCGCCGGACAGCCGGCGGATCGCCTTCTCCGCAAAACGTGAAGGAGACGAGGCGAATCAGATCTATGTGCTCGACGTCATCGGCGGCGGCGAGGCCCAGCGCATAACATCGATCTCCACCGGCGCGCGCTCGCCGCAATTTCGCCCTGACGGAAAGGCCATCCTCTTCACCAGCGTCGTCTATCCCGGCGCGATGGATGACGAAGCGAACAAGAAGATGGCCAAAGAGCGGAAGGATCGGAAGTACCGGGCCCGTGTCTTCGACAGCTTTCCCATCCGGAACTGGGACCGCTGGCTCGACGATATGCAGATTCACCTCATCGTGCAGGATCTCGACGCGTCGGCGAAGTCGCGCGACCTGCTGGCTGGAACGAACCTGGTGAAAGAGCCGGGCTTCGCCGGTCGAGTCACCGAAGGATCGCGCGACGAGCTGGACGCCGCCTGGGCGCCCGATGGTCAGTCGATCGTCGTGACCGCGACGACGAAGCGCAACACGGCCGCCTACGCGGAATACGGCCACGACGTGTACCGCGTCAGCGCAGGCGGCGGCGAGCCGCAGCTCATCGCCCATGGCGAGGGAAGCTACTCGCGGGCGAAATTCAGCCCGGACGGCAGGGCGCTCTTCGTCGTGTTCAACGCGAACAACGGAAAGGTCTACAACCTCGACCGACTGGTGCGCTTCGATTGGCCGTCGATGGCCAATCGCACGGTCGTGACGGACGCGCCGTTCGATCGCTCGGCCGGCTCGTTCGCCATCTCTTCGGACAGTCGCACCATCTACTTCACCGCCGAAGACTCCGGATTGGAAAAAATCTACTCCGTGCCGGCGAGCGGTGGCGAGGTGAAGCTCGCCGTCGAGCCGGAGCGCGGCGTATACACAAATCTCGGCGCCGCTCCGGGTGCAGTCGTCGCGCTGTGGGCCAGCTCCGTCGATCCCGCCGAAGTGGTGCGCATCGATATTCCTGCGAAGTCACACCGCAATCTCACCGAATTCGACGTGGAGCAAGCGCGAGGCATCGATTGGCTCCCGCCGCGCCACTTCTGGTTCACCAGCTCACGCGGCAGGAAGATCCACAACATGATCGTCCTCCCTCCGGCATTCGACGAGACGAAGAAGTATCCGCTGTTCGTGCTGATCCACGGCGGAGCGGCGAACATGTGGCGCGATGTGATCAGCCTGCGGTGGAACTATCACCTGCTGGCCAAGCCCGGCTACGTCCTGCTGATGACGAATTACACCGGCTCGACCGGATTCGGGGAAAAATTCGCGCGCGATATTCAGGGCGATCCGCTGAAAGGGCCGGCCGAGGAGATCAACGAGGCGGCGGATGAGGCGATCAAACGTTTCCCGTTCATCGATGGCACGCGGCAGGCTGCCGGCGGCGCCAGCTACGGCGGCCATCTGACCAACTGGCTGGAAGCCACGACCACTCGATACAAATGCCTTGTCAGTCATGCAGGACTCTCCAGTCTTTCCACACAGTGGGGAACCAGCGACGTCATCTATGGACGGGAAATGGCGCTGGGCGGTCCGTATTGGGAAGGTGGTGCAGTGTGGCGCGAGCAAAGCCCCACGACGTACGCGAAAAACTTCAAGACGCCGATTCTGCTGTCCGTCGGCGAGCGCGATTTTCGTGTGCCGATGAACAACACGCTGGAAATGTGGGCCGCATTGCAGCGAATGCGGGTGCCCAGCCGACTGCTGGTCTGGCCGGAAGAGAATCACTGGATCCTCAACGGAGAAGACAGCCGCTACTTCTACACGGAAGTGGCGAGCTGGCTGGCGCGCTGGCTGTGAAGCGTTGAGCTCACCACTCGTCGAGAACCTGCGGAAAGCGCCAGCGCGCCTCCCGCAACTCTTCCTCGATCGCCTCGCGCTCCGGGGCGTCCGCCAGTTGCGGCGCATCCCAGTTCGCCAACCACATCGGGTTCACGTACGGCAGCACAGCGATGTGTTCGAGACGGTAGGGCAAGCCGCGCGCTTTGAAACGGGCGTTCAGGTATTCGACGACGTCTCTTGACGTGGGTATGGCGACCATGGGTTAAAGGTTAACGGTGTAACGGTTAACGGTGGCAGAGCCTTTGGCACCGTTAACCGTTAAACCGTTTCACCGTTAACCTTCGATTTCGTACTCCTTCATTTTTGCCGCTAAGGTCCGCGCCGAGATGCCGAGGAGCTCGGCGGCTTCGGCGCGGGATCCGGTGCGGCGGAGAGCGTCGACGATCTTGATCTTCTCGATGCCGCGAACGGCGCGCTCGGCTGCCTGCTCGAGAGTGCCGGAGAGATCGAGCGCATCGCGGAGACGATCCTCAGCCCCTCCGGCGGTCAGGGTGATGTCCCCCGGCTCGATTCGCCCCCCATCGCAGAGGATCGCTGCTCGCTCGATGCAGTTCTCCAGCTCGCGGATGTTTCCCGGCCATTCGTATTCTTGAAGCTTGTGACGCGCGGCATCGCTGATCGTCAGGCGCGGCTTGTTCAGCTCGCGGGCGAAGCGCTGCAGGAAAAAATCGATGAGCGGGTCGATGTCTTCCTTCCGGGCCCGCAGCGGAGGGATGGTGACCGGGAAGACGTTGATGCGGAAGAAGAGATCCTCACGAAATCGTCCAGCCTTGATGTCATCCGCGAGATTGCGGTTGGTTGCGCAGATCACCCGCACGTCGACGTCGATGGTCGCCGTTCCTCCGATGCGCTCGAATCGCTGTTCCTGCAGGACGCGGAGCACTTTCGACTGAACCGCGGGACTGAGCTCGCCGATCTCGTCGAGAAAGATCGTGCCGTTATCGGCGAGCTCGAATTTGCCGAGGTGCCGGGCGCTGGCGCCAGTGAACGATCCCTTCTCATGGCCGAACAGCTCATTCTCGATCAGCGTGTCTGGAATCGCCGCGCAGTTAATGGCCACGAACGGGCGGTCGCGGCGCGGCGAAAGCTGGTGGATGGCGCGGGCGAATAGCTCCTTGCCGGTCCCGGACTCTCCCTGCAGCAACACGGTCGAGTCGGTGGGCGCAACGCGCTGAATGGCGTTGGACACATCGATGATCCGCGGCGAGTCGCCCACGATGGCCGGGAGCTTGTAGCGGCGCTGGAACTCCTCCTTCAGGAGCAGGTTCTCGAATCGAAGCTCGCGATGTTCCTGGCAGCGGCGCAGCAGGATCAACAGATAGTCGACGTCGATGGGCTTCTGGATGAAATCGTGGGCGCCGAGCTTCATGGCCTCCACGGCATTGTCGATCGTCCCGAACGCGGTCATCACGATCACCGGACAGTCGGGATCACTCTCCCTCACCTGCTTGAGCACGGCGATGCCGTCGGAGCCGGGCAGCCGCAGATCCGTGAGCACCGCGAAGTAGCGACGCCCCTCCGCCAGGCGGCGGATGGCGTCGGACCCGTTGGCGATCGTATCGGCCTCGAGGCCTTCCGACTCCACCGCCTCCTTGAGCATCAACGCCAGCGACTCTTTGTCTTCGACGATGAGCAGTCGTTTCATTCGCTACATCCCGAAGTACGATTTGATCCTGGAGATCAGCGTCAACTCTTCCTGCTCCTGCTCCTCGACGTGCAGGGACTCGAGCTGCGCACGGCGCTGCATGATCTGGTGAGAGATGGCGTTGGTCAGCTCAGGATGGTTGTGCAGGATGGCCTCGAAGCTCGACTTTCCGATCTCCAGGGCCACCACGTCGCTCAGCGCTACCACGTCGGCGGTGCGCACCTCACCGGTCAAGAGCGCCATCTCGCCGAACACGCTGCCCGGGCCGAGCGCGGCGACCTGGTGCCATCCGGTCAGCGAATCTTCCGG
>QHVS01000127.1 GCA_003223635.1 Acidobacteriota bacterium
CGAGCACGGCCACGCCGTGACCATCGCCTGGCTGCGCGATGTGCGCGAGCACGTTCGCGCCGGCCTCGAATACGCGCGCGTCAAAGGCGATCGCCCCGCACCCGATCCCAGAACCGGCGGCTCGACGATCACGCTGGAACTTCGCTACTCGTTTTAGAAACATGGGAATCGGAGCGCCGTGCGCACCGTCATTGAGGCGCGACTTTAATGCGCAATTCAGAACTCGGAACTCCGAACCGAATTCGTAGTCCCGCACGACTGTGGATCGCCGTGGCGCTGATCCTCATTGCACTGCCCGCCTGTGAGCGACGCGTTCCTCCGCCGCGGAAGGCCACGCCACGAGTCACGAACAGGTCGAGCGTGCCGAAGCCGATCGAGGGAAAGGGCGTGAAGCCGCCGGCAACGCCGCCTATGAGCCGCGACCTCGACGCCATCACCAGGTCGCGTGCGCTCAATGTGCTTTTCACCTTCAACTCCACCGGCTATTTCATCTATCGCGGTCAGACGATGGGCTACGAGTACGACCTGATCAATCTCTTCGCGCGCGATTCCAACCTGCGGCTGAATCCCATCGTCATCCGCGACAGCAAGGTTCTCTTCGAGAAGCTGAACCGCGGCGACGGAGACGTCGTGGCCGCGGCGCTGGCGGCGACGACCAATCAGACCGAAGTGGCCATGACCGACACGCTCTACTCGACCGCGCCGGTCGTGGTGCAACGCGGAGGCGCCAAGCCTCCGGAGAGTGGCGCGCCACCCGCCGTTGCCACCGCCGTGGCGCGCGAGCAGAAGGAGACGATTCCACAGACCATACGGGTGCACGCACGCCTGATCACTACGCCGCGGGAGCTGGCCGGTCAGCAGGTTCATATGCCCAGAACCTCGCCATATCTGCGACAACTCCTCGAGTTGAACAATGAGTTGAACAACGACATCGAAGTCGTTGAGGTAGACGAGTCGAGCGATCGCCTGATCCAGCGGCTGGCGGAAGGGCAGATCGGCTACACAGTAGCCGCGGAAAATCTCGCAGCCTTGAAGGCAGGAGAGTACACGAACCTGGTCATCCAACCGGCTATCGGCCCGCCGCAGCCGATCGTCTGGGCCCTCCGGCACAACTCGCCGGCACTTCTGAAGACGCTCAATGACTGGCTGGCTGCGAAGCGAAGATCGGGACTGCTCTCGGCGCTCTATCGCAAGTACTTTCTCGACCGCCGTGGATTTCGTCAGCGTGCGCAGAGTCAGTACCTGACGAGCGAGACGGGAACGCTCTCGCCGTACGACAACTGGTTTCGGCAATACGCGAAGATTCCCGGCTGGGATTGGCGGCTGATTGCGGCGCAGGCCTACCAGGAATCGAAATTCGATCCGCAGGCGCATTCGTGGGCCGGAGCGCTGGGTTTGATGCAGATCATGCCGATCACGGCGCATCAGATGCACATCAACCCAGCCAATCCGCAGCAGAGCATCGAGGCGGCGTGCCGCTATGTGTGGCAGCTCGACGACAGATGGAAAGCATCGATCCCCAGCGGGACGGAGAGGATCAAATTCATCCTCGCTTCGTACAACGTCGGTCTCGGCCACGTGCAGGACGCCGTCCGCCTGGCCGAAGAACACGGCGACAACGCCAAATCGTGGGATGACGTCGCCTATTGGTTGGTCCGTAAGTCGAGTCGCGCGGTGTACAACGATCCGGTCGTAAAACATGGCTTCGCCCGCGGCACGGAGCCCGTAGCGTACGTCGATGCCATCCTCTCTCAGTGGGCCAATTACAAGGAATTCATCAAGGAAGAGCCGGCGGTCGCCCCCGGACGGTGACTCATGCCACGTGATCATCGAAGAAGACGGCGACGGCCGCCTTCGAGGCGCGCCCTTCGGCTTTCCCGTACGTACGCAGGGACCTACTCTGAGCGCACCTCATTAGACTTAGCGCCGTGTGGAATGAGCTCCTTCGCGGCGCGCCATGGGTGGAGGACGGCCCATACCGCATTGCGGCGTACTCGGAGTTCATGCCGGCGCCGCGCATGGGACAGAAACCGCTGGGCGAACGGGATCCTCTGCTCGTTCGCGGAGACGATCCGATCGGGTGGCCGATCACCGAATACGAAGAAGCGTTCGAGCTGCGGCCCGGCCTGGAGCAGATCGGCCGGCAACTGATTCGCGCTCTCCACGCGCTGGGCCGCGGCCACCCGGCACGCGGGATCTCGAAAGGCAAACTGAAGGGGAATCCGGCGTGGCCTCCCGCTTTGAGCGAACACGGCGCGCCCGCACACGAACGCTACGTGCTGCTCCTTCCGCTCGCGCTGTCGATGACGCAGGACGACAAGGGTCGCGTGCGCTGGACATTGTTCGGAGCGAGCGAGCTGGGCGCCGCTCACTCCTTCTGGCGCGGATTCACGGCGGAAGACCAGGCGATCGATTTCTTCCGCCGACTCTTGTCGAGCGCATATGGCGAGAAGAGCGTCGACGCCATGCGCATCCATGACGGGCCATCGTTCATCCGATCGCACCTCTGGTCCACGGATCAATCTCTGCGCGGGATCCGTTACCTGATCACCTTCACTCCTTTCGAGGAGTTGCCCACGCCGGTGCGTGACGCCTACCGGAGCGGCGATCTGCATCTCCTCCCCTTCCCCGGAAGCCTGCTCTTTTTTCACGTGCCGGCGTATCAGTTTTTGCGGCGCGAGCTTCCGTTCGCCGAGCAGATCCCGCTGCTGCACGCGATCGACAGCAGTGAGGCGCCGTACGGCATCCGCGTTCCGCAGTCGGGATGGATTCACGAGCCTCGCGACGGCGCACCGTCGCCGGCAAGGCATCACGGCCCGTTGCGAAACACCACGCGGCGCACGCACCGCTGGACGCGTGTCCATCGACACGATGACGCGCTGGAGATGCGCACTCTGGAAGAAAGAGTCTCCACCGTTCTTTTCAGCGCCGAGGCGGCCGATCTCGGTTTGTACGGCAAGCCGATGGCACGCAACTCTCAGATCTGGACGGTCGACCATCATCTTCTGCTTGACGGCCCGCGCGCGGATCGCAATCAATTGACGGCAGCGATCCAGCGAGTCGACGCCGGAGGAATGTTCGGCTATCGCTTTCACTATCCGGCCATGCGCGCCGGGCGCCACGAACTGTATTGGCATCGTCCTCTGGTCGCCTGGTTCTCGCCGAAGACAAAGCGAGGCGAACTTCTCGATGACGCGCCACTCGGCATGATCACGGCATATGACGAGAAACATCACTACATCGAGCTGACTCCGCGGCTGCTCGACCGCGCGCCGCATCGGCTGGCGATCGAGTCGTTCGGACGAAGCCGCGAGACAAGCAACGTCCACAAGATTCTCGAGTGCTGGGAATTGGACGGCAAACGCCCGCTGGATCCCAGCTTCGCCCGTTCCCTGCTGCGAATTCCGAAGGCTCAGACGCTCGACGAGTGGCTCGACGAGCTGCCGCCCGCGCTCGGGGCGGAACTGCGGCGATGCGTCGGATCGGGCCGGCTGAAGCCGGCCGCCACACTGACCTTTGACTCTACCGCGACGCGCGGGTTCGAGACTCGCTACTGGAAGACAATCGCCCGTCTGGCGCAGGGACGCTTCATCAATAAAGACAATGCCGATCTCGTCCTGGATCGCGAGACGCAATCGGCTCTCGTTCATCATCACCGCGACCTGGAGCGGTTGGCCGACCATCTGCTCGACTACTACGAAAGCCTCGATGCGACTTGCGGTTGGCTGCCGTTCCACTGGCAAACGGACTTCAATTTTCGCTGGTCGGGAGGATGGATCGAGGATCAGCAGCGGCGGATCGAAGAGCGCGACCTCGTGGTGGTCATCCCCGGCAGGGACCGTTCGCGGGCGGTGATCATGGCCGATCATTACGACACGGCGTACATGGAAGACAAATTCGGGAAGCGCAAGAGCGGTCGCGGCCCGCGTCTTGCCGCTCCCGGCGCCGACGACAATCATTCGGCAACGGCGGCGCTGATGCTGGCCGCACCGATTTTTCTGCGGCTCAGCCGGGAAGGGAAGCTCGGTTGCGACATCTGGCTCGTTCACCTCACCGGCGAAGAGTTTCCCGCCGATTGCCTCGGCTCTCGACATCTTTGCGAGCGATTGGTGGAAAAGAACCTTCTACTGCATCGGCGGCGCGCGCATGCACTCGATCTTTCTGACGTCAGCGTCGAGGGCGTTTTCGTTCTGGACATGGTGGCCCACAACAGCCGTCGCCATCGCGACATCTTTCAGATCTGTCCGGGGAGCGGCGCGAAGTCGTTGGCCCTGGCGCGCGTCGCGCAAGAGGCGAATGTCTTGTGGAATGCGTCGACGCTCGCGTGGAATGCAAAGGCTGCCCGTCGGCGGGCTAAAACCCGCCGCTCCACCCGACGGCTTCCGGCGATCGCACCGCATCTGGCGCTGCACGGCGACGTGCGCCCACCTTCCGACCCGTACAGCACGCTCTACAACACGGACGGGCAGATCTTCTCCGATGTCGGCGTACCGGTGGTGCTCTTCATGGAGAATTACGACATCAACCGCCATGGCTACCACGACAGCCATGACACGATGGAGAACATCGATCTCGACTACGGCGCCGCGGTCGTGGCCATTGCCATCGAGACTGTGGCGCGCGTCGCGGCAGCAAAGGAAACACGATGAACATTCGACCGATTGAAGCGGATGACCGCGCGCTGCTGGTACCGATCATCGCCAACGCCGGCAACTTCACCGAGGAGGAGGTGGAGACGGCGCTGGAGCTGATCGACGAGGCCATCGAGGAGAACAACAGCGGTGATTACAACATCCACGTCATCGAAGACGACGGGGCCGTGCGCGGTTACGTCTGCATCGGCGAGACTCCGCTGACTGAGGGCACATACGATCTCTACTGGATCGTGGTCGATGCCGGCACGCGCGGCAAGGGCTACGGCCAGCGCCTGCTGCGGCACGCGGAGGAGGAGATCCGCCGCCGTGGCGGCCGCCTGCTGCTGATCGAGACCTCGTCGATGGAGTCCTATCAGGCCACGCGGAGGTTCTACCTCGCGGCCGACTACACGGAGATCGCCCGCCTTCCCGACTACTACAAGGACGGCGACGACAAGATCATCTACGCGAAGCGGGTACGCTAGCTATTAGCTGTTAGCTATTAGCTATTAGCTATTAGCTATTAGCTAAGAGCTAACATTAAGGTGCGATGAAGCGCGTGGTCGTGATCGGGGGTTCCGGTTTCTTCGGAGGATTGATTGCCGAGCGGCTCGCCGCGGCGGGGCTGCAGCCGATCATCGCCTCACGCTCGCGGGGCGAGCTGCGGATCGATGCGAACAACCCGGAGGATCTTCGAAACAACCTCAAGGGGCGAGATCTGGTCATCGACGCGGCCGGTCCGTTCCAGAAGCGGACGCCGGCGCTCATCGAAGCGGCCCGAACGATCGGCTTCGATGTCATCGATCTTTCCGACAGCCCCGAGTACACCGCGATGGTCTACGAGCGCCAGGCGCCGATTCAGGCTGCCGGAATCCGCGTGCTCACCGCGTGCAGTGCGCTCTCCACCGTGAGTGCGGCGGTGTTGAAATCCGTCAGCGTTGACGAGCCGCGGAGATTGAGCGCTTATCTGGTTCCCGCCAGCCGCTACACGGCCAATCCGGCCACAGTCGCTTCGGTGATGGCATCCGTGACAGGCTCGCTGCAGACATTTCAGTTCCCACGGCCGCTGGGCAAGCGAACCGGCATCGCCGTCAGAAGCGTCGACGCCGTGACGCTACCGCGCGTTTTCCCGAGCCTGAAATCAGCGGAGCTCGCCGTCGATCTGCGCATCCCGGGGATGAACGCCGTCCTGATGGGTGCGGCGCGGTGGCCGGGCGTGGCGGTGTTGATGGACCTCTTCCAGCCCACCGCTCTGGGCCTCGCGCATCTGATCGGCTCGAGGAGCGGCGTCCTGGCGTACGAGATCGCCACCGCTGTGGGGAACAAGTATCGGATCTTCTCCGGCGAGAAGAGCTACCTGCTCGCGGTGATTCCGGCCATTCACGCGGCGATCGCGATCGCCGAAGGTCGATTCTCGCGTCGCGGAGTGGTGGCGGCAACCGAGCAGGTCGAGCCGAATCAGCTCTTCGATGCCGCGCGCAAAGAAGGGATCACCACGATCGCGGGGTAAACTCCCGCCCCATGAGCGTCGCAGCCCGGCGATCCGACTCGGTCCGCGAATTCACCGTCCGCGCAGTCATCGCCGGGATCGTCTTCGGCATTGTGTTCGGCGCAGCGAACGCATACCTCGGTCTTCGCGTGGGTCTTACGGTCTCCACTTCGATTCCCATCGCCGTGCTGACCGTGGCGCTGTTCCGCTTGATGCGACAGCGCGAAGTCATTCTCGAGGCGAACATTTCCCAGACGGTCGGCTCGGCCAGCTCATCGCTGGCCACCGGGACGATCTTCACCATCCCCGCGCTATTTCTCTGGGGGATGACGCCGCCGCTCTGGCAGGTGGCAATCCTCGCCCTTCTCGGTGTTCCTGGGTATCGCGGCAATGGTTCCGCTGCGCCGACTCCTCATCGTGCGATCGGCGGGCGAGCTGCCGTACCCGGAGGGAACGGCGTGCGCCGAGGTCCTGCGGGCAACGACCGCGGCGGAGACGGGAGGGCGGTGGATCTTCATCGGCCTCGCGGTCGGCGCGATCGTGAAGCTCGCCATCGGCGCAATCGTGTTGATCCCCTCGACGCTGGCGATGCATTTGCCGGTGCTGCCGAAAGCCGAGGTCGCGCTGGAGATCGCGCCGGCCCTGCTCGCCGTCGGATACATCCTGGGCTACCGACAATCCTCGATCCTCGTCTCGGGAAGTCTCCTCTCCGCAATCGTGCTGACGCCGCTCATCGCTCTCGTCGGCGCCGGTCTGCCCGCGCCGATGTTTCCGGAAATGAAATTGCCGATCGCCGCAATGTCGGCGGGACAGATCTGGTCGCGCTACGTGCGCTACATCGGCGCAGGGGCAGTCGCCGCGGCGGGTCTGGTCGCCGTGGCGCGTGCGCTGCCGACGATGTGGACATCATTCGCCGCCGTCGTCCGCGGTCTTCGGCGCAGCGAGCTCGGTGGGGCGCCGGCGCCCTCGCCGGCGATGGCCCGAACCGACCGTGACGTCCCCGCCTGGGTCGTCCTGATCGTGCCGATCGCGGTAGTCATCACGCTCATCGCCGTCCCGAATCTGCTTGCCGGCGACATGCCGTTCGGTCCTCGCCTGATCGCCGCTCTCGGCGTGGCGATTTTCGGCGTCTGCTTCGTCGTCGTCTCCTCGCGGATCGTCGGATTGATCGGCGTCTCCTCGAACCCGACTTCGGCGATGACGCTGGTGACGCTTCTCGGCGTCTCCGTGGTTTTCGTCGCTCTCGGATGGCGCGATCCATCGGCGCGCGCTGCGATCCTCACGGTCGGCACCGTCGTCTGCATCGCGGCGTCAAAAGCGGGAGACATCTCGCAGGACCTGAAGACCGGCTACCTCGTCGGTGCGACTCCGGCGCGGCAGCAGCTCGGGCAATTCATCGGCGCCGCCTTCGCCTGCTGGGCCATCGCCGGCACCGTCCTCCTCCTCGGCAAAGCATTCACGTTCGGCTCGCCGGAGCTTCCGGCACCTCAAGCGACGCTGATGAAGACGGTGATCGAGGGAGTGCTGGCCGGTTCGCTGCCGTGGGGTCTGGTCGGGAGTGGCGCAGCGCTTTCGATCTGCGCGCTCATTGCCGGTCTGCCGGGCCTTTCGTTTGCGGTCGGCATCTATCTTCCGCTCGGAACTCTCGCGCCCGTCTTTGTCGGTGGCATCGTCCGTCGCGTCGTCGAAGCGCGTCGCGAGGGAAAAGTGCCGGAGAGCGATTCCGGCGTTCTGGCCGCCAGCGGCATGATCGCCGGCGAGGGGCTGGCCGGTGTGCTGATCGCCTTCCTCATCGCCGCGGGGACGAAGTGGACCGGACTTCGCGAAGCGCTCGCTCCGATTCACTTCGCAGCGAAAGACTTCACCCATCTGCGCGGCGCGTCCGCGGTGACTCTCGGCATCGCGGTCGTACTCGTCGTTTGTGTGCTGCTGTTCAGGGCCGGCAGGGCGGCGTCGACGTCATCCTGAGCGCAGCGAAGGATCTCATCACGCTGCACGAGATCCTTCGCCGTCTGCGCGGCTCAGGATGACGTCGCCGCGAGCGATCGAAGTGCGTCGACGACGGCATCCACTTCTGCCACGGTGTTGTAGTAATGAGGTGAGATACGGACGGCGGATTGGGCCCGCTTCGCTTCCATGTCCAGGATGGCCCAGGCGCGAAACGTGGCTGACGTGTTGATGCCTCGCTGGCGAAGGGCGGCCACTAGTTTCGCAGCGCTGCGGCCGAAGTCGGCGGTGACGATCGCCCCCAGGTTCTCTCCCCGGTCCAGCACGCGCGAGAACTCGCCGAGCTTTTCGCGCAGAGTGGCGGCCAGCGTTCGCGCCCGGTCACTGCAACGAGCGACATCCGCGGCGAGGGCGTAACGCGCAGCGGCGCCGAGCCCTAGGACGAGGCTGTATGCGAATTCCCAGTTCTCGAAACGCCGCGCGTCGGCGGCCAGCTCGTAGCTGTCCGCCGTGATCCAGTCCGCGCCGCGCATATCGATGAACAGCGGCGAGTCGCCGCGCTGCAGCGCTCGATCGGAAACGTAGAGGAACCCGATGCCTCGCGGACCGCGCAGGAATTTCCGCGCCGTCGCGGAAAGGAAATCGCAGCGCAGCGACGAGACGTCCACCGGCAATTGCCCGACCGCCTGACACGCATCCACCAGATAAGGGGCTCCGGCCTCCTCGGCGATCTCGCCAAGAGCCTCCACCGGCTGCATGAGACCGGAATTCGTCGGCACCCAGGTGACCGCCAGCAGCCGCGCTCGCGGATGGCGGAGTAGCGTTCGCACCGATTCCGGATCGACGCCGCCGGACTGGAGATCTTCCGCGCGATGAATCTCCACTCCCTGGCGCCTGGCCAATGAGAGAAAGGCGAGCTGATTGGAGATGTAGTCGTTGCGCGTCGTGACGATCACGTCGCCCGGACGGAAGTCGAACGCGGAGACCGCCTGGAAGTAGGCGACCGTCGCGTTCTCCACGATGGCCACGTTTCGCGGCTGCGCACCGATGAGCGAGGCCACGGCCGCGTATGCGTCATGCACCGCGGAGGCGGCATCGTCGGCGCTCTCGTAGCCGCCGAAATTCGCTTCACGCTGGATGTGCTCAACGATCGCGTTGATCACCGGTTGCGGCATCAGCGCCGCGCCGGCATTATTGAGATGGATGACGTGGCTGCAGCCCGGCGTCTCGGCGCGCCAGCGATCGACGCGGGCTTCCGTGGGTGCAGCCACCATCAGTGTATGAGCGCGGCATGCGCCGAAGTGCTCACCAGAGACGCTTCACCGCCAGAGCTCCTTGTCGATCTGCCTGGCTATCCCCACGACTTGCCGGAAGGCCTTCGCTTCACGAGCGCTCCACCCACCAACCAGTTCGTCCAAATCGTCGTGGACAGTTTTTCTGCGCTTCTTGACTGGTCCAACGCATTCCTCCAGCAACTCAATAATCGCCCGCTTCACGCTGATTTTCTTTTCATGGGCCTTGGCCTGAATCGTCCTGTCGACCTCCGGCGGGATGTTGCGAAGAGAGATGGGTTTCATACAGCACATATGCATCATTGTGGTGCAGCCGTCAACGCAACGGCTATTGTCGCGTGACCCGGAGCTTGTGCGTGTTGTTCCCTTCGTTCGCTTCGTCGGTCTTGTTGTTGGAGTCGACGGTCAGGGTGACATCGGTGTAGGAGCCGGACTGCGGCAATCCGGGCATGTCGATGCAGGTAGGATCAAACCAAATGATATCCGGAGTGGAGGTAGCGGTCGGAAGACCATGCGTGTGCGCCTCGTCAAAAGTGAAAGCGCCACCGGAAGCGGTGATCGGAAAGTTTATCGGAACATCGAATTCGTGCCCGGCGCTGGTTCCTGTTCCAGTGGGAGACAAGTAATCGACACGAAGCAAGGTGGACAAGGGATACAAATAGTGACCCCACTTGCTCACCCCGATCAGCTCGATGGCAACGCACATCTTGTACGACTGTGCGTCTTGCGGATGAGTGATCGAATTCCCGAAACGGTCGCGGAGTGTGACCTCTTTGATGGCCAGGTCGGGCTTGATGTTCGCCAGGAGATGTTCGTCGGCCTTCCTCGTCACGCCGTTGTACGTCGCCGTGATGGTCACCGTATGTTCGGAATAGTCCGGATGCAGTGTGACCGCGATGCCTGCCTTGCTACTCCCCGACGGAATCACCAGGGCGGCTGGAACCGAAACCAGGTTGGGATTCCCGCTCGAGAGAGCGATCGCTGCGCCGCCAGAAGGCGCTGCTCCATTTAACTCAGCTGCGATGTTTCCCTGTCCCCCATCAAATTTCGTGAATGCGGCCGCGTTGACCATCAGGGGGACGCTCTCCTTGCGATCGCGGTAGGCGGCCGTAATGGTTACCGGCGTATTGCCCGAGACACCAGATGTCTTGATGTCGAATGTCGCCACCGTATTGTTCGCGTCCAGGGCTACGTTTGCGGGCACCTGAGCCGCAGCCGGATTGCTGCTCGAGACTGTGGCCACCACCGCTCCGGCCGACGCCGGTACGCCATTGAATTTCACCGCGCCGTGCGCGGTTGACCCGGCAACAACAGTCGACTGATCGAGAGTGAAGCCGGTCAGTGATGGAGGAAGCACGTTGAGCGTCGTGGTCTGCGCCGGTGAGCCCTCTCGCCACGCGGAGATCAGTACAGGAGTTGGGTTCGCAACACCTGAAGTCAGCACGGTGAATGTCTGCTCTACCTGACCGACGGGAACGAGAACCATGCCGGTCGAAGGTTGCACTGCGGCGACGGCGTTGTTGCTCGTTACGTGAACGAACATTCCGCCGGCCGCCTTACCGTTGACATACGTCCCGCAATGATCGACGCACGGCGCCGGCCCGCTCAATTCGATCGTTCCCCTCGCCTCTTGACCGCCGACCACCCCTCCGCCGCCAGGCGTCCTTATTGCGCCGAAGCTGACCGACTTGACGACTGGAAGTGGCGGAGGCGCTCCGACGGCCGGAATGGCGGCGACAAGTAAGAGAAGGATGATGCGCACCATGACCTCCGAGTTCCCGCAAGTGCTCCAACGTTACGGATTCACATCAGTTCGCGCAGGCGAGCATACCCGCTGCGGCTGACGGGGAGTTTCGTGCCGTCGCGGAGGATGGCCACCCGGCTGTCCTTCGCATACAGCTCGACCTTCTCCAGTCGTTCGATGTTGAGGAGGTAAGAGCGGTGGATGCGCACGAAGCGATCGGGATCGAGCTCGCCGGCCAGATCGCCGATCGACTGCTGCTTGCGGACTTTCGTCCCGGCGGTGGCGATGAGGATCGCATCATCGGCGGCTTCCACGTAGTCGACGCGTGCCGCCGGAATGATCTGAATGCTCCCCTCGTCGCCGCGTACGACGATCCGCTGCAGCGGTTTGCTCCGCAGAGATGCGCCGAGTGCCGCCACGGACGTCGTGACCCGCCGATCGACTTGCTGCTTGAGGCGCTGCAGCACCGCGTGGAACCGCTCCTCCGAAAACGGCTTCAGCAGATAGTCGAGCGCATTCACCTCGAATGCGCGCAGCGCGTACTCGTCATGCGCCGTCACGAACACGACAACCGGCGAGCGGTCGAGCAGCGACAGCACCTCGAAGCCGTCGAGCTTCGGCATCTGGATGTCGAGGAAGAGGACGTCGGGATCGTGCTGCGTCACCGCGCGCACGGCCTCGAATCCGTTCGCGCATTCGGCTGCGATTTCGAAGTCCTCGTCGGCGGCGAGATACTCGCGCAGGACGTCGCGGGCCAGCGGCTCATCGTCAACGATGACGGTGCGGATCATGCCGGCAGCTCGATGTCCACGCGGTAACGCCCTTGCGCTTCTTCTGTACGCAGCGAGGCGCGGCCGTTGGAGATCGCCGCCAGCCGGCCGCGCGCGTTCTGCAGGCCGATGCTCTCTCCACGCGGCTGCGGACGATCGGGATCGGCAGGGTTCTCGATGCGGATCCGCAGCGCGCCGTCGTTCGCGTTCGCCGCAATCTCGATCGTTCCCCCCTCCACCAGCGAGGCGATTCCGTGACGCACCGCGTTCTCCACCAGCGGCTGCAGCAGCAGCGGCGGCACGAGGCAACGGTTCGCGGCGGCGTCAACGTCGATCCGCGTCGCCAGCCGCGCGCCGAATCGCACCTTCTCGATGGCCAGATAGCGCGAAACAAGATCGATCTCTTCGGCCAGCGTGATCCTCTCCCGCGATCCGACGCGCAGCGTGAGCCGGAAGAAATCGGCCATGAGCTGAGCCATCTCCCGCGCGTCAGCGGGTCGTGATCCGCACAGCGAAGCCACTGCATTGAGACTGTTGAAGAGAAAATGCGGATCGACCTGTGCCTTGAACGCCCTCAGCTCCGCCTCGCGCGCCAGCACCTGATATCGCAGCGCGGCCTCCTCCGCTTCCCGCGACGCCTCCTGCTCCAGAACCAGGTAGTAGCGCATCACCGCGAAGAGGTAGAGCGTCATGCCGATTTCGAAGAGCAGCGCGGTGTTCGCCGGAACTGTCTTCGGATTTGCATTCCAGGCCAGGGTCCACACCCCCGCCGCAGCCGCCGCGGAGATCACATGCGTGGCGATGATTTGCCCCACGCCGCTGCGTCGGAGCGGCAAGGCCCGGCACGGATAACGAGCCGCAAGGGCGAGGAAGCCTAGAAGAATCGATGGTGGTAGCGCGGAGATGATCATTGCGCCGATCGAGACATCTGGAGGCCGCAACAGAACCATCGAGCTCAGCATCGCCAGCGCGGCGATCGCTCCCACCATATAGAGGCCGGGCTTCACTCGCTCCAGCGTCAACTCACACTCTCCGCGTTGCGCACTTCGATGCCGCCCATGATCGCGCTGCCGCGAATCACCAGACGCGGCGCTCCATCCGGCGCGCCAGCCGTCTTGTCCTCATAGCCGCCGAGAATCGGCGCAACTCTTCCGATGACCTTCCAGCCGGTCGGCACACGGATCTCGATGCCGCCCCACACCGCGAGCACGTCGATCACCGCCTCTTCCACGATCCGTGCGGGGGACAGATCGATCTCGCAACCACCCATCACCGCCACGGCCTCGCCCCGCTCGAAGTTCTGCGACGCGATCCTTCGATTGTTTCCCGCCATCACCGCGATGGCTCGAAAAGCCGGCCTGCCACCGCTCCGTCGAAGGGCCTGCATGACGAGGGTCACTCCCGCGACGCTGATCATCAACGGCCACAGACCTAGAATCCGCCACAGCGGAACGCGCGAATATCCGATCATCGGCAGGAGCGAGTAGATTCCAACGACCGACCAGATCGCCGCACCGAACCATCGGCGCTCGAGCAGGTTTGCCACGCCGACGGCAATGAGCGCCAGCGGCCACCAGACGTAGTAGTCGCGCGCGTCGATCGTGCCGATCTGATCGAGCCAGAAGACGACGCCGACACCGAGCAGAATCAGACCGAACACCAAACGCTGCCACGGCGAGTCGCGGGTCAGCCTTAGGCCGAAGGACCCTCTCATGCCGCGGTCACCGTTCACGCCGTTCCTCCTTCGGCTCCGCGAGCACCGTGTCGATGAACGCGCGGAGCGTCATTCCGGCGCCGAGGACGATCAGCAGCAGCGGCCAGGAGTTGCGGAATGTCAGACCGAAGACATGCAGGACAGTGGCCTGCAGCCACACGCCAACGGCGATCATCCAGAGACCGCGCCACGCAGACCTTCGTTGAAAGAGGTCGGCCACTCCGAAAAGAACGAGCATCATCGGCCAGTAGTGACGGAGGGTCTCATGGAAATCGATCACGCGAAGCTGATCCAGAAGGAAAACCGCTCCGATGGCGATCAGAAGCAGGCCCTGAGTCAGCAGGGAGCGCTTGAACTTCGATCCGTTTTTCATCGGGACCTCCGCTTCACTTCAATGCCACCCATGATGGCCGCACCTCGCACGATGAGCTGTCGATCAGGCTTGGCCCCTGCGGAGGTTCGAGCTTCAAACCCGCCCATGAACGGAAAGACCTCACCGATCACTTCCCAGTTTTCGGGAACGAAGATCTCGATGCCACCCCAAAAGGCGAAGGCTTCGATGATTGCGGGACCGTGCGCGATGTCGGCCTGGCTCAGATCGAGCTGGCATGCTCCCATCGCGGCCACGATTCCGTTGCCGGAATAGTCGCGCGAAGTCTCGTGAATCTTGCGTGTCGTGAGCGTAGCCAGGATGTTGCGGCCCGTTTGCGTGCCGGCACCCGGCACACGAACTCCGGCGGCTCGGGCCACCATGGCCGCTCCGATTGCGATCAGCATCAGCGGCCAGA
>QHVS01000128.1 GCA_003223635.1 Acidobacteriota bacterium
CAACTTGCCGGCGCGGGCTGGTAGCCGGCGGTACGACCCTCCGAGCTACTCTTCGAGCACCGCGGCGTGCGCGAAGTTGCCGATCACTGCCGGCTTGACGTTCCAGATGTCGCGCGCGTATTCGGCGATCGTGCGATCGGAAGAGAATTTTCCCATGCGGGCGATGTTGAGCAGCGACTTGCGACGCCATCCGGGGCGATCGCGATATTCGATATCGACTCGCTGCTGTGTGTCGATGTAGGACTCGAGATCGGCCAGGTGAACGTACTCGTCGCGCGATCCGAGGAGCTTGGCCACGATGGGGCGAAAGATGTCCTTGTCGCCGCGTGAGAAGTGACCTGACGCAATGCTGTCCACGACGCGGCGCAGGGTCTTGTTCGCGCTGAGGTATTGCTCCGGGTGGTAGCCTGAGGCGAGGAGTTGCGTCACCTCTTCTGCGCGCAAGCCGAAGACGAAGATGTTCTCTTCACCGACCTCGTCGCGGATCTCGATGTTCGCTCCATCCAGCGTGCCGATGGTCAGCGCGCCGTTGAGTGCCATCTTCATGTTGCCCGTTCCGGACGCTTCCTTGCCCGCGGTTGAGATCTGCTCGCTCAATTCGGCGGCCGGGATGATCGCTTCAGCGAGGCTGACCCGGTAGTCGGGAAGGAACACCACGCGCAGCCAGTCGCGCGTGCGCGGATCCGAGTTGACCACCTCCCCCACCGAGTGAATCAGCTTGATGATCAGCTTGGCCATGAAGTAGCCGGGGGCCGCCTTGCCGGCGAAGATAAACGTCCGCGGCTGCACAGGCGTCTGTCCATCCTCGACGATCGCCCAGTAGCGATGGACCACATGGAGGATGTTCAGAAGCTGCCGCTTGTATTCGTGGATCCGCTTGACCTGCACGTCGAACATCGACTCCGGATCGACGGCCACGTCGGTCAGATCCATCGTCAACTTGGCCAGGGCGAGCTTGTTTCGACTCTTCACCGCATCGAGCCGCTCCAGAAGCGAGCCTTCATCGACGAACAGCTCGAGGCGACGCAGCTCATTGAGATCGCGAATCCAGCCGTCCCCGATCGCCTTGGTGATCAGATGGGCCAGCGGCCGGTTCGCATGCAGAAGCCAGCGGCGCGGCGTCACGCCGTTCGTCTTGTTGTTGAATCGCTCCGGCCAAAGTTTGGCGAAGTCGGGCGCCAGCAATTTCTTCACCAGCTCGCTGTGCAGCGCGGCAACGCCGTTGACCGAGTGGCTCCCGGCGATGGCCAGATTCGCCATGCGCACTTCGCCCTCGCCGATGATGGAGACGCGCTGCTGCATGCCGAACTCCGCCGGAAAACGCCGCTCCACTTCCGCCAGCAGGCGCCGGTTGATCTCCTGAATGATCTGCACGTGGCGCGGCAGAACACGCTCCAGCAGCGCAGTCGGCCATCGCTCTGACGCTTCGGGCAGCAGCGTGTGATTGGTATAGCCGCACGTGTCGACCGTGATCGCCCAGGCGTGCTCCCACGCCAGATGGTATTCGTCGATGAACATCCGCATCAGCTCGGCGATGGTCAGCGCCGGATGCGTGTCATTCATCTGAATGGCCACCTTCGCCGGGAAGTCATCGAAGGAATCGTGCGTCTGGCGATAGCGCTTCACGATGTCGCGAATGGAGCAGGCCACCAGGAAGTACTCCTGCAGCAGGCGCAGCTCGCGGCCCGACTGAATGGCATCCGATGGATAGAGGATCTTGGAGATCGCTTCGGTGTTGATCTTGTGCTGCACCGCGGAGATGTAATCGCCGGCATTGAAGATGCCGATGTCGAACTCATCTGACGACTGCGCGGAGAAGAGGCGCAGCACGTTCACCGTTGTCCCGCCGTAGCCGACGATCGGCATGTCGTGCGGAACGCCGATGAGGACCTTCGCGTCGATCCACGCCGGCTTGTAGGTTCCTCGCAGCGTGTTGTGGGCCACGCTGCCGTAGACCGGAACGGCGATCACGTCGTCAGGCCTCTCGATGAGCCACGGCGAGCCGCCCTCGAGCCAGTGATCGGGCTTCTCGTGTTGAAAGCCGTTGACGAACGTCTGGCGGAAAAGGCCGAACTCGTAGTTGATGCCGTAGCCGAAGCCGGGGTAGTTCATCGTGGCCAGCGAATCGAGGAAGCAGGCGGCCAGCCGTCCCAGTCCGCCATTGCCGAGGGCCGCGTCGGGCTCCAACGACTCGAGCTGGTCCAGATCGACGCCCATCTCGGCGGTGATCGCTTTGGTGTCATCGTAGAGGCCGAGGTTCATCAGGTTGTTGCCGAGAGCGCGGCCCATGAGGAACTCCAGGGAGAGGTAGTAGAGCCGCTTGGCGTCCTGATCGAGGTAGCGTCGCTCGCTCTCGCGCATGGCATCGAGCGCCGGGCGGCGCACCGCAACAGAGAGCGCGTGAAGCTTCTCGCGCGGCGACGCCTCGCTCCACACTTTGCCGCGGGCGAATCGAAGAAACGATTCGATTCCCTCGCGGAGGTGAACGAAACCTCGCGAAGCACCCGCCTCTGTCGATGATGGAGCTGGCCGCACCGGGAACCCTCGTAGCAGGATACAACGGTCGTGTGGTGGAATGATTCCATGCGATGGGCTCGGGTGACCCTGCTCGCACTGGCCGTGATCGGCTGCGCCTCGCGCCCCAGTGCCTTACAAGAAGAGCGGCATCGCCTCGGCGTAGACGTGTCGGCCCGAACGGAAAGCCGCTTCGGTACGAATCTCTACCAGGTGGAGGTTCGCAACGAAACCGGTGACACGGTGACCATCGAATCGGTGGCCATCGATCCGCTCAACATCACTGACGTCGATGTGCGCGACAACCATCAGGCTGTCAACGTCGTTCTGGAGCCGGCGCAGACAACGATTATCGGAGTCTGGATCACGATCACGCCGCGGAGTCGCGCCGCCAATAACATCATCGTCGACAGCGTGCGCGTGACGCTGTCGTACCGTACGGATACGCGAGGGTTCTTGCAGACGGAGATTCGCAGCGTCGGCCGCACCCGCTAACTCCGCAGCCAGGCGATCGTTTCAACCAGCGCGTCGCCGCGGCTGACACGTTCGCGGTACCCGAGTTCGCTGCGGATGGCGTCCGTGTCGGTGACCAGGTGATAGTCCCAATGCAGCGGCAGGGTCCCCGGTGGGTTGTCGGCGCGGACGATGCGCCCGTTCCATCCGATCGTCGCCGCAACCATGCGCAACCATTCCTCTTGCATGGGAGCGTCAGGATCGCCGACGTTGTAAACACGACCGGCCGATCGCTTGTCGAGGGCGGCGAGGACGATCGCGTCGGCGACATTCTCGACGTAGCCTCGCGTCCATCGCCATTCGGCGGCATGCTGATCGATGGCCATCGACTCCGCGCCGCCGTCCATCTCTTGCAGCCAATCGGCGAAGCGCCGCTGCTCGTCGTGCGGGCCGTAGACCGCCGGAAGGCGCAGGATCGTGGTCCGATCGCTCGCCACGACACGTTCCACGAGAACCTTGTCGTAGGTCCACCAGAGGTCGTCGCCCTTGGACATGAATCGATAGGGATAGAGCGTCTCGCGAAGCGGTGCGGTTTCGGCGAGCGGTATCGGATCCGGTGGGCCGGTGTAGACGCCGCGCAATCCGGAGTATTGGCGATACGTGTCGCCGCTGCTCACCACGATGAGCCGCTCCCTTACAAACTGATCGACCAAACCCCGCGCATGCTCCTCGGTCATGCACCACATATCGATCACCATGTCGGCGCGCAGATCGCGTGGCAGGTGCGATCGATCGCCGTGGATGTGGCGAACGCGCGCGTCGCAGGGGCTCTCGCCGCGGTGAAAGACGGTGACGTCGTGACCGGCGTCGGCAAGCGCTCGAACGACATGCGGGCCGATGAAGCGCGTCCCGCCGATGACCAGAACGTGCATTTACGCGGCGAGCACGCCGAACTTCTGCGCGACATCGGCGATCGCCGCGATGGCCCGATCGAGGTGCTCGCGCGTGTGGGCCGCGCTGATCTGGCAGCGCAACCGCGCCTGTCCCTGCGGCACGACGGGAAAACCGAAGCCTGACACGTAGACGCCGCGATCAAGCAGCTCGATCGACATGGCGATGGCTTTGGCCGTGTCGCCGATCAAGATCGGCACGATCGGATGAATGCCTTCCCGGACATTGACGCCTTTCGACGTCAGTTGTTTTCGAAAATACGTCGTGTTCTCGCGGAGGCGCGTCACCAGGCTGCTGTCCTTCTCCAGCAGAGCGAGCGCGGCCAGAGAACCCATGACGACGGCCGGCGGAAGCGTATTCGAGAAAAGATAGGGCCGCGACTTCTGTCGGAGATAGTCGACGAGCACCTTTGGACCGGTTGTGAAGCCACCATGCGAGCCGCCGAGCGCCTTGCCCAGAGTCGAGGTGTAGGCATCGATCTTCCCGAAGACGCCCAACTCTTCGGGCGTCCCGCGCCCGCGCTTGCCGAGGACTCCGGTCCCGTGCGAATCGTCGACGACGAGGAACGCGCCGTGTTCCCTGGCGATGCTGACCATCTCCGGCAGCGGCGCCAGCGAGCCCTCCATGGAGAACACGCCGTCGGTCATCACTACTCTGTTCCGCGCATCCTTCGTCGCATCCAGCGCGCGGCGGAGATCATTCATGTCCCGATTCTTGTAGCGCTCCTTGCGCGCCTTGGCCAGACGGATCCCGTCGATGATCGAGGCATGATTCAGTTCGTCGGAGATGATGGCGTCCTGCTCGAGAGCGATGGTCTGAAACAAGCCTTCGTTCGCATTCCAGCAGGAGCCGTAAAGGATGGTCTCCTCCGTTCCGAAGAATTCGGAGATCTTCCCCTCGAGCTGCCGATGAATCGTCTGTGTGCCGCAGATGAACCGAACGGAGGCCAGCCCGTAGCCGAAATCGTGCTCCCCCTTCGCCGCCGCTTCGATGATGGCCGGATGGTCGGCCAGCCCCAGGTAGTTGTTCGAGGTCAGCATGATGACCTCGCCCTTTCCTTCAACCTCCACAATGGGACCTTGCGGCGTCTTCAGGGCCAGCTCGCGCTTGAGAGTGCCGGCTTGCGCCATCTGGTCGAGCTCAGACGCTAGGGTGGACAGTAATGACATGACGTATTTGCTCCTGGCCGGAAGGGATGAGGGCTGAGGGATGAGGGATGAATCAGCGCGATGAGGTCTGCCCTCATCCCTCTATTCGTTGTCGTACTTGAGGTCTCGCCGGAAACAGCGCTGCGCGTCGAGATCGAAGACTACGCAGGAGTCGATCGGACGAGAGTAAACGTGAATGCTCACCGCGGGCTCATTCCATTCGGCGAGGTTCTTGATGCGATGGATGGTCTGGCGCTTGTCCACAGTGTTCAGCGGACCGCCGGGAACGCAAAGCTCGCTGCCCAGGTGCTTCATCTCGATGCGGGTGGCACCGGCCAGGCAGTCCATGCCCACAACCTGCTGGTTTTCCGGGCGGTTGCAGTCGAGTTTCCGGTGGTTCTCCACCAGCAGCTTGCCTTCGATCATGGTCATCCAACCGAGCTGCCCATTGTGCGTGTGCAAGGGCGTGACGGACCCCGCCGGCCAGCAGATGAGCATGAGCTCCATCATGTCGTTGCGAAAGATCTTGTTGCGTGTGTGCCGGTCCGGCAGCCAGAGCTTGAAGCGCTCAAGATCCTCGCGCCGGATCTCCCAGGTCACGAGATATTCGTAGATGGCCTGCTTGGTGATGATCCCTTCCGACAGCGTGCGCAGGCCGTCGACGAATTTCTCGACGGGGACGGGAGTCGGAGCGTACACGGCGGCTGGGGTGACGCTGGTCTTCTGCTTCTCCATCGCGTTGCCCTCGCTTGGGTCGAACTATAAACCGGTGTCTGCCGCCTAGCAATTTCTGCGATAGACTCCAGCACCTCGAAGCATTCATTGCAAAAACCACTTCAGGAGGAGATTTTCATGAAACGCACGTTGCTGCTGTTGTGCTCGATCCTCGTTTCCCTTGGGATGTTCGGACAGCAAATGCCCAAGCCCGAGCTGTTTGTCGTTCACGAGGAGATCGTCAAGCCGTCTTCAATGATGCAGTACGAGGCGGCCTCCAAAGATTTCATCTCCGGGCTGACGGAGAAGAAATTCAGCTCTCCGGCGCTCAACTGGAGAGCATTCATGACGTCGGACATGCATTTCGTTTACATCGGCCATATCGACAACTTCGCGTCGCTCGACAGCATGCAGGCCGAGTGGGCAAGGGCGCGCGAGGCCGTCGGCGCAGCCCGCTGGGACGACACGGACCGCCGCGGCAGCGATGCGATGAGCTCGTACAACGATTTCATCGTCATGTACCGCCCCGACCTGTCGTACATGCCCGCCAATCCACGCCTGAGCATGAGCGATCGGCGCTACATTCGCTGGGACTTTCACTATCTGCTACCCGGACGGCAGAAAGAGGCGGAAGCAATCGCTCGCGACTACGTTGCGCTCTTCAAGCAGAAGAACCTCCCGGACTCGTTCAACATCTACATGGCCGTGTATGGCAACGATCTGCCGCTGCTGGTGGTAGCCATCCCCGGCAAGAGTGAAGCCGATCTGCTTGCCGCCGATGATCGGGTGAACACAACCCTCGGCGCGGACGTCCGTCCGCTGCAGCAGCGAGCCCTGGCCATCACCAGGAAATTCGAGCGCCGCGAGGGAACGCTGCGACCCGATTTGTCGTACCCGGCGCCCGCCGCGCCGACAATGAAGTAGAAAGACGTCCTTAGCGTGGAGGCCGGCCCTTCGGCGGCCTCCACACGTGTGCTAGTCTCCGCCGTTCGCTCATGGCCAAAGAGGCGCGGAATCTGGCGGTCATCGGAGCGCAGTGGGGCGACGAAGGAAAAGGAAAGATCGTCGACCTGCTGTGCGACGACTTCGATGTCGTGGCCCGCTTTCAGGGCGGTCACAACGCCGGGCACACGGTCAAGTTCGCCGACAAGCATTACGCGCTGCGCCTCCTCCCCTCCGGAATCGTCCACCCGGGGAAGCTCTGCCTCCTGGGCAACGGCATGGTGATCGATCCGGAAGCGCTGCTGGAAGAAATCGACAACCTTCGCAAGCTCGGCGTGCGGATCGGCGACAACCTCAAGATCAGCGACTCGGCCCACGTCATTCTTCCGTATCACCGTGCACTCGACCTGGCCCGCGAAGAGGCGGCCGGGGCGGCGAAGATCGGCACAACCGGGCGCGGCATCGGGCCGGCGTACGAGACGAAGGTCAGCCGCTATGGCATTCGCGTGGCCGACCTGCTGGATGGCCCGGTGCTGCGCGAGAAGATCGAATTCGCCTGCGCGGAAAAGAATCCGGTGCTGCAGACCGTCTACGGAAAGCAACCGTTCGATCCGAAGGCGATCTACGACGACTCCATTCGCTTCGGGAAGGTGCTGGCGGATCGAATCACCAACGGCACGGTGTGGATCAACGAGCAGATCCGCAAGGGCAAGCGAGTGATGTTCGAGGGGGCGCAGGGAACGATGCTCGACATCGATCACGGAACCTATCCCTTCGTCACTTCCTCGAACTGCGTGGTGGGCGGCGTGGCCACCGGCCTGGGCGTTGCTCCGAAACACATCGGCCGTGTCCTCGGCGTGGCCAAGGCCTACACCACGCGGGTGGGCGGCGGCGCGTTCCCCACCGAGCTCAATGACGACGTTGGCGAGCATCTTCGCAAGCGCGGCAACGAATACGGCACCGTCACCGGCCGCCCGCGGCGGACCGGATGGCTCGATCTCGCCGTGCTGTGCACGTCGGTGATGCTGAACGGCCTCGACGCCATCGCCCTGACCAAGCTCGACGTGCTCGACGACTTCGACAAGATTCCCGTCTGCACCGGCTACAACGTGCGGGGCGAACGATGGACGACGTTCCCCGCCTTCGCCGTGGCTCACGATGACTACAAGCCGAAGTACCGCGTGATGAAGGGATGGAAGACTTCCACGGTGGGCATCACCTCGTATCGCAAGTTGCCCGCCGCGGCGAAGGACTACGTCCGCTTCATCG
>QHVS01000129.1 GCA_003223635.1 Acidobacteriota bacterium
GAAGGTCTCCCTCGCATTTCTCGGAGCTGACGGCAAGGTCATTCGCGAGCTGAAAGGCGAAGTGCAGGCCGAAGCGTCGAAGCCGACGGAGCTTCGCGCGGGAGGACCGCCGCCGCCTCCGGCTGCAACGGAGGCGATCAAGTCGGAGGGAGGAGCAGCGGAACAGCAGCCGTCGCCGGAGGCAGGCGAGGAGCGCGGCGAAGAGGAGGAGGCTGGCGGCAGGCGGCGCGATCTGGACAAGCTCCCCACGATCACGAACGGCCACAATCGCGTCTCCTGGAATCTGCGCGCGCCGGAAGCGAAGCGATTCCCCGGAATGATTCTGTGGGCCGGCGGCACGCTCGGTCCGCGCGTTCTGCCCGGTACGTATACCGCGCGACTCACGGTGGGCGATCAGACGATGACCGCGCCGCTCGAAGTGCGACAGGATCCGCGCACCACGGCATCGGCGGCGGATCTGAAGGCGCAGTTCGATTTCCTGATGAGCGTGCACGACAAGCTCTCGCAGGTGAACGAGCAGATCGGGCGCATCCGCGACGTTCGGAAGACGCTGACCGACGTGAAGAAGCGCGCCGGCGACAACAAAGCCGTGACCGATGCGGCCAACGATCTCGACAAGAAGATGACCGCGGTGGAAGAGGCGCTCTATCAGACCAGGAATCGCAGCTCGCAGGATCCGCTCAACTTTCCGATCAGGCTGAACGACAAGCTGGCCGGCGTCGGCGACTCCGCCGCGGCGGGAGCCTTCGCCCCGACGGCGCAGCAGGTCGCGGTGCGCGATCAACTCGTCGTGCAGATCGACGCGGAGCTGGCGAAGCTGAAGGCGATCTGGGATACCGATCTGCCGGCGTTCAACAAAGTGGTGCGCGATCAGAACGTGCCTGCGATCAGGTAACGCCGGCTACCAGCCGGCGGATGCGCGGGCTACCAGCCCGCGCCGGCAAGTTGCCGGCGCACCCGCCGCCAAGTTGGCGGCGCTACACTGGAGACTGCATGAGAAAGATTCGCGTCACTCTGATGGCGACGGTCGCACTCGCCGCATCGAATTTGATTGCTGCCAGCGTCGCGGTCACCCCGGAGATCGCGACTCTCGGCTTCGGCGCGAGCGTCGGCATCGGCCTCACTCCCATGTTTGGGGTTCGCGTTGCCGGGCACACCGGCAGCTACTCTCACAACCTGAAGAAGGAGAATATCGACTACAACGGCAAGTTGAAGCTGAACAACGTTGGCGCGCTTCTCGATCTCTATCCCGGCGGCTCGGGCTTTCGTCTTTCCGGCGGCGCGTTCTCGAACAGCGACAAGATCGATCTCACCTCCAAGCCCGGCGGAACGATCACCGTCAATGGCGTGGCGTATCCGAGCGCTGCGGTCGGCAACATCACCGGAGACGTAAAGTTCGACAAGACATCGCCATATCTTGGTATCGGCTGGGGAGGAAAGCCGAGCGGCCGCGGTTTCGGTTTGACGTTCGACCTCGGCGTTCTCTACCAGGGCTCGCCGAAGCTTCGCGTTCAGGCCAACCCGACCAATCCTGCGCTGGTTCCGCCTTCGTTTTACGCGAACCTTGAAGCGGAACGGGCGAAGACCGAGCACGACATCCGCAGCTACCGCTATTACCCGGTGGTGGGCATCGGTTTCTCGATCGGGTTCTAGGAAGCCGGCAGGTCGCGGCGGCTCGAACGTGGAAGCCGCACGCGACCTGCTCGGAAATCGACCGCTGAATCAGGCGCTGAAGAATACTCCGTTGCGCTCACTGCCGATCTGGGCGAAGTGGCTGATGCTTGTCGTCGCCGGATTGGAAACGAACCGGAAGCCATTCCTGCCCGGGTTTGGTGGACAGGTAGTGGCCGGAACCGTCGGTGTCGTTGCGGTCACCTCAATCGTTGCCTTTCCTTCAAAGAAATCTCCCTGGAACCCATCCGCGCAATCCGTCCATGACTTCGTGAACGCGGTCGTCCATTCCATTCGGAGCGAATCGATGATTGCGTTGACCTTCCCCAGCGGGTGCGCAGTGTCGAGCGAGTTCGGTACAGTGAATGCGTCGAAAACGAGGGCGTCTTTCACGCTCAACGAAGCTGTGCCTTTTTTCAGATTGACTTTGGCGCTTCCGTTCGGAATGGGAGTGCTCCACATGAATTCACTCGGACTCACTCCCGGATCCCACGAATGCGGGCCCAACGGGCTCGCTGCCGGAAGGCTGTCGAGTCATATGAAGGCAAACGCCCCGTTGTGCACACGTCCATCCGTACCGACGAATTTTCCCGCCATGAACCGCATGTCGGTATGGAAGCCGTAGGGAGCGCTGGCGCCAGTGGTGAGGTCCGTGCCGGTTCCAGTCAGATTGAGATCCGCCTGGCCGACAACGCCGTCAAAGTTGAAGACGGTTGATGGGTCGCGACCGTTCGGATGGGCGCCCTCAGGATCAGTACCCGAGGCCGTGCCGTCAGCGTGGCCCGGAAAGAAAAAGTGCATGTTGGCACAACCGCCTGTGATTCCCTTGGTGATCGCGTTGATGTGCGGAATCGGTTGCCCGGCAGGACAACTGCCTTTCCCGTTCTCGTCGTTGTCATCGTCGGCCCGTGCCGGAGTCCAGAGAGTGGAGCCGAGGGCCAGGCCAGCCGCTGCGGCTGTCGTTCCGAAAAACCGCCGGCGCGAGACGATGCTCAGCGAGTCGGTCGGTCCTGCTCGAGGAAACTTCCCAATCGATACACGTCTCATGTGTCCTCCTTTTTTAGAGAGTTGTACGCGCACTGCATGTGCGTGGCATCAGTGACATGGCCCACTCTCCGAGTGGTCGACTGGGGATGACGTTTATGTTCCGATCTCGGGATTGTCAACGTCCGATCCCTGTTGACCTTGACAGGCGTGCTTCCCGAAGCTATAAGGCCATCACTCGTCCATTATTTACAGTTCCACTCACTTGCTGCGTACTCGCTCCAAAATAGGAGAGCCAGATGACTGCTCGGCGATCGATCCGTTTACTCGTTGTGACAACCGCTTTGAGCATTGGCGTTGCTGCTTATGCCGATGTTGTCACCGACTGGAATACCGCTGCTCTTAACGCAATTCGCCTGGAAAAAACCCCGCCGCCCAAAGCTTCGCGCGCGCTGGCGATTCTGCACGCGTCGATCTACGACGCGGTCAACGGCATTGATCGCAGGTACGAAGTCTATTTCGTGCCGAGCGCAGTGCCGGCCAGCGCCTCCAGGGCTGCTGCTGCCAGCGCCGCCGCACACAAGGTGCTCGTCGCGTTGTTCCCGGCCGATGCTGCCAGCTTCGAAGATCTCAATGCTGCGACTCTGGCTGCCATCTCCGATGGACCGCAGAAGAGCCACGGCATCGACTGGGGTGAATCGGTCGCGAATCAGATCCTCGCCTCGCGCGCCAACGATGGCTCCAACGCGGTAGTCAGTCCTCCGACGGGCAGTGGCCCCGGATTCTGGGTGCCGACGCCACCAGCGTTTGCCGCCTATTTGTTGCCGCAGTGGGGATTCGTTACTCCTTTCGCCATGACCAGCAGTTCTCAGTTCCGTCCCCCGGGACCTCCTCTGCCTCTCGATAGCCCAAAGTGCGTGGCGGACGCCGCCGAAGTGAAAGCGCTCGGCGCGGCGGTCGGCTCGACGCGTAACAGCGACCAGAGTCAGATCGCACAATTCTGGGCAGACGGCGGCGGCACGGAGACGCCACCCGGCCATTGGAACAGCATCGCGCAGATTGTCGGAGCCGCGCAGCACAATACGTTGGAACAGAATGCCCGGCTGTTCGCCCTTTTGAACATCGCGATGGCCGACGCCGCCATCTGCGCCTGGGACGCCAAGTACACTTTTGACTTCTGGCGGCCAGTCACCGCGATCCGCAGCGCCGGTGGCGCTGACGCGACGTGGAGCTCGTACATCGGCACCCCTCCGTTCCCCGACTATGTTTCCGGCCACAGCACTTTCAGCGGCGCGGCGTCGACCGTGCTGGCCATGTTCTATGGAACGGACTACATCTCCTTTACAACGGGCTCAGACTTCCTGCCCGGAGTGACCCGAACTTTTTCCAGCTTCTCGGCGGCGGCGGACGAAGCTGCGGTCAGCCGCCTCTATGGCGGGATCCACTTCAGGGCCGCCAACGAGGACGGGCAGGCTTCGGGGATCCTCATCGGAAAGTGGACGTCCACGAACTACCTGCAGCCGAAGGGCAATCGCTCTCGCAAGTAAGTCAGCGCGCGGCGTCGAGCACGCGTTGCACGGCGAGGCCATCGGCGAATGTGGCACCAGAGGCCAGCGCGCTGCGTTCGCCGTCGTCGAGAGCGAGGGCGAAAGCCAGGCCGAGCTGATAGGTGCCGGTGCCGAACGCGCCGCCGCTGGAGTTGCCCGGCCGGTGCGTGAGGTCGGATCCGGCAACGCGTGCGAATGGCTCGTGTTTTCGCGACAGCAACAGCTCTTCGCCCACGAGGCGCATCGCCCCATGCTCGCCGTGGATGGTCAGCACCGCCGGCTCGTCGGGGCCGCCGCTCACCGCGCTGAAGGACATCACGGCCAGCGCTCCTCCGCGAAGTCGTAGATGCACCGCGGCGAGATCATCCGACGTGACCGCCTTTCCGCCCCTCTCTTTGACTACTGTCGATAGCAGCGCCTGCACCGACTCCACTTCGCATCCCAGGTAGCGCAGGGCGTCGACGAAGTGAGAGCCGACCGCCCCCCACACGCCGCCGCCCTGCGAGGCGTCGCTCCACCAATCCCACTGCCGATTGCGATCGCCGCGGTTCGGACTGGAGTAGCGAACTTCGGCGTAGCGAAGCGGGCCGATCTCGCCGATCCGCTCCCGAGCCACTCGGTACGAAGGGACGAATCGGAGCTCGTGGTCGATGAGATTGATCCGATCTTTGTGCGCGGCGGCGGCGTCGACCATCTTCTGCGCCTCCGACGCGTTGAGCGCGGTCGGCTTCTCGCAGAGGACATGCTTACCGGCCTCGAGAGCGGCAAGCGCGATTTCGGCGTGCGTCGACGGCGGGGTCACGATCGTCACCAGATCGGCGTCGCTCTCGATCGCCTTGCGCCAGTCGTGGCCGCGGAAGAGCTCCACCTCGAGTCCGGCGTCGCGGAAATTGGGCGCCTGCGCCCGGACGCCCCAGCCCCTTCCGATGATCCCGATCTTCGCTGGCATAGCGTTTGAGTTAAATTAGGGCGTGAGCCGGCGACCCGACCTCATCATTCCCATCCGCGACCGGCGGCAGCGCCGACGCATTCTCACGCTCAAGAATTTCTACAAAGCAGCGATCGTCGCCATCGTACTCTTCGCCGGTCTGACCATCTACTTCGATATCCGGCATCCCCGCAGCAACGGAGATTATGGCCGTCTGTTCAGCAAGCAGGTCTCCGGCCAGGTGCCCCAAGTCACGAAGCGGCCGGTGGATGTGGTGAAGGAGGCTCCGGTCCCGGATCAGACCGCAGCCGATCCGCTTCTCGTCGCCGCGCAGGCCCGCGAGCAATACCTCGGCAATCCGACCCTGACTCCCGTGCCCGTCGTCGCGAATGCGATGCCGCCGCCGCCGGCGACGAACAGCGAGGGAACGGCGGTCGTGGGCGGCCCGAACGGCGTGACCATCGTGAAGGGCAAGACCAACACAAAGCCAACCCTGCAGGGCGGCATCTTCCGGCAGTAGAGTAGGGGGTCAGGCCTTTGCTCTTTCTTTTCTCTACGTCTGGTAGAGAAAAGAAAAAGCAAAGGCCTGACCCCCTATGATTGTGTTTGGAACTGACGGGTGGCGCGCCGTCATCGCCGACGGATTCACCTTCGATAACGTCCGGCGCGTGAGCGCGGCGATTGGCGTCGCAGCGCGCACGCTCGAGCCGCCGAAGAATATCGACCGCAACGCGCTCGTCGTCGGCTACGACCGGCGTTTCCTGTCGCGAGAATTCGCGGAGGTGGTAGCCGGGACGCTGCGCGCCAGCGGTTATCGGGTCATCCTCTCCAGCGCGCCGACGCCGTCACAGACGATCGCCTTCACCGCGGCGCATCGCAAGATTCTCGGCGGAGTGATCGTCACGGCCAGCCACAATCCGGCGAAGTACAACGGGATCAAGTTCAAGGCGTGGTATGGCGGCTCGGCGTTGCCGGAGACCTACAAAGCGATCGGTGATGCGCTCGGCAAGAGTGCCGCGCGGGAGGGCGGGTCGATCGCAGAAGAGGATCTGCTGGACGATTACGTCGACGCTCTGCGCGCGCAGATCGACGTGGCGAAGATCCGCCGCGCGAAGCTGGCCATCCTGCACGATCCCATTCACGGAGCGGCCGCGCAGCTTCCATCGAGAGTCCTGGGCATCGACTACATCGGCTCGGCGCGCATCATCCGCCGCAACATCGAGCCGCTGGAGCAGACGATCGTCGACGGCATACGAGGGGACATCAATCCCGCGTTCGGCGGCGTAAATCCGGAGCCCATCCCGGAGAATCTCGTCGCCGCGCGGAACGTGATGCTCACCGGCGAATACGACCTGGCCCTCTGCAATGACGGTGATGCCGACCGCCTGGGCGTGCTCGACGAGCGTGCCGACTTCGTCTCGCCGCACAAAATCATCTCGCTGCTGGCGCTCTACCTCGTGCGCGAGAAGCGGATGCAAGGCGACATCGTGAAGACGTTCTCCACCACCCGCCTGATCGAGCGGGTGGCCAAGGCGCTGGGCGCCCGCCTGCACGAGACGCCGATCGGATTCAAGTACGTCGCCGATCTGATGCTGTCGCGGAACATCCTCATCGGCGGCGAGGAGAGCGGCGGCATCGGATTCGGCCATTTCATTCCCGAACGCGACGGCGTGCTCTCCGGACTTCTCGTCGCAGAGTGCGTCGCTCACGCCGGCCTGCCGCTGTCCACCATCGTCGCCCGGATGGAAAACGAATTTGGCCAGCTCCATTACGACCGCCGCGACATCCACAGCCCCATGGACGCGAATACGAGGCTCATCGAGCGGGTGCAGGCCGGAGATCTGGACGATGCGTTCGGTCGGGATTTCACCACGCGCGAGGAGAAGGACGGCGTGAAGATGAATTTCGCCGACGGCTCATGGATTCTCTTCCGCAAATCGGGAACCGAGCCGATCATCCGCATCTACTGCGAGAGCCCGAGCGCGGCACGCGTGCACGAGATGTTGGCGCGGGCGATGGCGGAACTGGCGTAGGAACGCCCCTCACCCGGCGCTTCGCGCCACCCTCTCCCCGCTTCGCGGGGCGAGGGCTCTCGCATGGCATCGAGTGCCTTCTCCCCCGCGGCAGCGGGGGAGAAGGTGCCGCGAAGCGGCGGATGAGGGGGTCGACGTCGAAGTACCACATGCTACGATTCCTTCCAGCGGCATGTCGACGCCAGAACAGTCGGAGCAGATCCGCACGCAGTTCACGCGCGAGAGCATCGTCGGGGACTACCGTGTGGCCTTTCGCAGCCGTCAGGCCAGCCTGATCGGCCGCAAGGAAGTGCTCACCGGCAAGGCGAAGTTCGGCATCTTCGGCGACGGCAAGGAAGTGGCGCAACTGGCCATGGCCCGCGCCTTCCGCAAAGGCGATTGGCGATCCGGCTACTACCGCGATCAGACCTTCATCTTCGCCGCGGGGATGGGAACACCCGACGAATTCTTCGCTCAGCTCTACGCCGATACGGACGTCGAGCACGATCCATGGTCCGGCGGCCGGGCGATGAACGCGCACTTCGCCACACGCCTGCTGAATCCCGACGGCTCGTGGAAAAATCAGACCGACAGCTACAACAGCGCGGCCGACGTGTCGCCCACCGGCTCACAGATGCCGCGCCTGGTCGGGCTGGCCTGGGCCTCGAAGCTCTATCGCGAGGTCGACGAGCTGAAAGTGATGACGCAGTTCTCGCGGCGTGGCGACGAAGTGGCGTGGGGCACGATCGGCAACGCGAGCTGCGCCGAGGGAATGTTCTGGGAGTCGATCAATGCCGCAGGGGTGATGCAGGTGCCGATGCTCGTCTCCATCTGGGACGACGGCTACGGCATCTCCGTGCCGAACGAGTTCCAGATCACGAAGGGCAATCTGTCGGAATTGCTCAAAGGCTTCCAGCGCGATCCGCATCAAAAGCAGGGCTACGACATCTACGCCGTGAAGGGTTGGGACTATCCGGCGCTCTGCGAGACGTACATTCACGCCGCGGCAATCACGCGGATGGAGCACGTGCCGGCGATCATCCATGTAACCGAGGTGACGCAGCCGCAGGGGCACTCGACGTCGGGAAGCCAGGAGCGCTACAAGACGAAGGAGCGGCTGGATTGGGAAGTGGAGTTCGACTGCATCCGCAAGATGCGCGAATGGATGATCGGGCAGGGGATCGCCAGCGCCGACGAGCTCGATCGCTTCGAGCGGGAAGACCTGCAGATGGTGCGCGAGGCGCAGCGCCGGGCGTGGGAGACGTATCGTGCGCCGATCGATGCTGAAGTGAAGACGGCGATTGGATTTCTCGAGCGGTTGAACGCCGGCGCCCCACTGAAAAACAATCCCGCTCCTTACCGCCGCGACGCGATGCGCGCGCTCACGGGCGCGATGATCGCCGCTCGCGAAGTTCCGGAGGACATCGTCGAGTGGCGGCGCGAGCAGGAGCGCATCAACAACCGCCGCTACGACGAGGAGCTGTACAGCGACACGCCTCTGGCCGCGGTGAAAGTTCCGGAAGTGAAGCCGGCGTACGCCAACGACGCGCCGGTGCTGAACGGATTCGAGATCATCAATCACTGCTTCGATCACGCCTTGCGCCGCGACCCGTCGATCATCATCTTCGGCGAAGACGTGGGGAAGCTCGGCGACGTCAACCAGGGCTGCGCCGGGCTGCAGGAGAAATACGGAGAGCTGCGCGTGGCCGACACCGGCATTCGCGAGTGCACGATCGTCGGCCAAGCCATCGGAGCGGCGCTGCGCGGACTGAGGCCGATCGCCGAGGTGCAGTATCTCGACTACATGCTGTATGCGCTGCAGATTCTGTCGGACGATCTGGCCACGCTGCGCTGGCGCTCGCGCGGCGGACAGAAGGCGCCGGTGATCATCCGCACGCGCGGACATCGCCTCGAAGGAATCTGGCACTCCGGCTCGCCGATGTCCGGGATCAGCAATCTGATCCGCGGCGTATACGTCTGCGTGCCGCGCAACATGACGCAGGCCGCCGGCTTCTACAACACCATGCTGCGCTCCGACGATCCGGCTTTGATCGTCGAGGTCCTGAACGGCTATCGGGTCAAGGAAAAACTCCCATCGAACATCGCAGAGTTCACCGTCCCCCTCGGCCTGCCTGAGATCCTCCGCGAAGGGCGCGACGTGACGCTGGTGACCTACGGCGCGACGACGCGCATCGTGATGGAGGCCGCCGAGCTGCTGGCCACCGTGGGTGTGGACGCCGAAGTGATCGACGTGCAGACGCTCTTGCCGTTCGATCTGCGCGGAGTGATCGTCGAGTCGCTGAAGAAAACCAACCGGATCGCCTTCATCGATGAGGATGTCCCGGGCGGCGCGAGCGCCTACATGATGCAGCAGGTGCTGGAGCGCGACCGCGGCTACGACTGGCTCGACTCCGAGCCGCGCACGATTTCCGGCAAGGACCACCGCCCCGCGTACGGCTCGGACGGCGACTACTGGTCGAAACCGAATCGCGAGACGATCTTCGAGCGCGTGTACGAGCTGATGCACGAGGCCAATCCGCAGAGGTTTCCGCGATTTCTCTGATTCTTGTTGCCTTGCTATCCGTGGAGGTGCCGGCTTCAGCCGGCCGACCGGCTAAAGCAGGTCCTCACACTTGAATTGAAACTTGCATATGCTCGCCGAGCTCCTCCTCAAATGGCCGCTCATCCGTCAGTTGAAAACCGGCGGCGACGGCACGGGCCAGGAGGCGATGAGCGATCGCACGCGCGCGCTGAAGCCACGGAACGAAGGTGCGAGCATGGCCCGCTCGATCTGCCCGTACTGCGCCGTCGGATGCGGCCAGCTCGTCTATCACCGCGACGGCAAAGTCATCAACATCGAGGGCGATCCGGAGTCGCCGATCTCGCGAGGCCATCTCTGTCCGAAGGGCGCTGCATCCTTCGAGCTGGTCACGCATGAGGCCCGCGCCACGAAGGTGAAATACCGCGCGCCATTCGCGAAAGAGTGGCGCGAGATCCCGCTGGAAGAGGCGATGGACATGGTGGCCGATCGCGTGTGGCAGACGCGCGAGCGCACCTTCGATCCAACCGTCATGCACACCACCGGCCTGGCCCACCTCGGCGGCGCGACGTTGGATGATGAAGAGAACTACCTGATCAAGAAACTTTTCACCGCCGGCCTGGGGATGGTGTGTATCAGCAATCAGGCCCGGATATGACACAGCTCCACGGTGCCCGGTCTGGGCACCTCGCTCGGGCGCGGCGGCGCCACGACGGCCCAGCAGGATCTCGCCAACGCCGACGCCATTCTCATCATGGGCTCATCGATGGCCGAGAACCATCCGGTCG
>QHVS01000383.1 GCA_003223635.1 Acidobacteriota bacterium
GGCGAAGAGGTGCGGCTTCACCTCCTGGAGGTTCTCGCCGACTTTGTTCACGCTCTCCGCGTAGGCAATCGTGCACCCGCGAATGAAGTAGCAGTAGTCCGCCATCCGCTCGAGGATGTGCGAGAGCGGGAGGATGGACATGGCGATCAAACCCTGTTCGATGGGGAGCACTTTGAGCGAAGCCATCGCGTTGCTGGCGATGTTCCCATGCGTGAGCATCGCTCCCTTCGGATTGCCGGTGGTTCCAGATGTGTAGACCAGCGTGGCCAATTCGTCCGGTTTCGGGCGCTTCCGCAGCGCATCGAAACGCCCGTCGTCGTTCTTCTTCCCCTCCTCGACGATCTGCTCGAATTTCCGAACGCCGGGGGGAAGGGAAGCCGGCGCGTCGCAAACGATCACGTGGTGCAGGTAAGGAGTGTTCTTCTGGATCTCGCGAATTTTCTGTAGTTGTTCGGCGGTCGAGCAGATGACAGCAACCGCGCCCGAGTCGTTCAGGATGTGCACCATCTGCCATCCGAGGAGCGTGGGGTAGATGGGAACGGTGACCGCAGCGGCACAGAGGATGGCAAAGTCGGCCATTGCCCACTCGGGCCGATTCTCGGAAAGAATCGCAATTCGATCGCCGGGCTTGACCCCCAGGACGCGAAGGCCGTTCGAGAAGTTCCGGACCGTATCGCGGAATTCGGAGGTCGACACATCGACCCATCGGTCGCCCTTCTTCGATTTCAGGACGGTCGGCCGTTCAATGCTGCACGTGACGTCGTAGATATCGGTGAGCGTTCTGATTTCCATTCGACACCCCTGATCAGTCGAATGGGCGGATCATACCGCGCTTCACGCCACCCGAATCCAGCGCCAGAGCTCGGGGATTGTCGGGCGTTTGCCGTACGAGAGGATGCCGACGCGGAAGATCTTCGCCGTGGCCCAGAAGAACGCGAAGATGGTGGCCACGGAGACGGCGATGGAGACGGCGATGTGCCACATTGGAGGCTCGGAGACGAGGGTGCGCACGAACATCGTGATCGGCCCGAACACCGGCGCCATGGAGAAGCCGACCGAGAGCGACGACTCCGGATTGGTGATGATCCCCACCATCAGGAACCACGGCAGCATCATGAGCATGGAAATGGGCGCGATGAGCTGCTGCGCTTCCTTCTCCGAATTGCAGATCGCCCCTCCGATGGCATACACGCAGACGTAGGTGAAGTAGGCCAGCACGAAGAACAAGGCGAAGTACACAAAGACCGTCGGCCGGAGAAACTGAAGGACGTTGATTCCGGCCATCGTCGCGGAGGCGGCGCCGAAGGCGGCCACGCCGAGTCCGACCAGAATCCACACCGAGACCTGAGTCAGCCCGACGAGGGCGATGCCGGTCACTTTGCCGGTCAGGAGCTGGCGAGGAGACATCGAGGAGATGAGGATCTCCACGACGCGATCGGTCTTTTCCTGGATGATGCCGCGCATGATCTCCAGCCCGTACACCAGCGACGGAACGAGCAGCAGGGCTGCGAAGACGAAGCCGATCAGGAAATTCAGCTCCCCTCCTTTTTTCTGCTCACCGCTGTGTGAGAGCTGTACCGATTCCACCGGCAAGTTGCGCAGCAGCGAGTCGAGGGCCTCGGGCTGAATGCCGTGGGCCATGAGGCGGCGGCGCTCGATGGCGTGGTTGGCCATCGATCCGAGCGTCTGCTGCACGATGATGTCGGTGGACGCACGGCTGTAGAACATCATCTTCGCGTTCTCTCCCTCGAATGCCGTGGAGGGGATGACCAGGATCGCGTCGAGCTTCTCCGCGGAACGGCGATCGGCCAGCCGGCTGAGGTAAGGCTTCGCTGCCGCATCAGTCGCGCTTCCATGAGCGTCGACGTATTCGATGGAAAGCTGCGGTGCGAACTCACGAGCGCGGCCTTTGGGCGTAGCGGAACTTGTTTCCTTTGGGCTGAAGGCGTCGCGCAACTGGCCGGTTCCGTCCACGACAGCCACCTTCTTCTCCCCCAGTCCCCTGGCCATCATCAAGCCGGGCAGGACGATCAGGCCGGCCATCAGGACCGGGAAGAAGAGGGTCGGACGGCGACGATGTACTCCCGCTTGAGGACGGCCCACATCTTTTTCATGCAGCCGGAGGGTAGCAGTTTGGAGCCCCACGGCACTACCTTGTTGGGAGGGGAACACCTTGACGGTCGCTGCGGAGAACCGGATATCCGCGCTGCTCGCCCTCGGCCTCGATTTCGATGCCTTGTACGACGAGCACTTTCATCTGCTTGTCGGAATCGCCATCGATCGTTTTCATATCGAGGAAGGAGAGGCCAAGACGCTGGCACACGAGGTATTCCTCGCCCTCTTTCTGAAGGCCGAAAAGGTCCGCGATGTCCGGTCGTGGCTCGTCGGCGCGATCTTCAATGCCTCCAAACAATATCTGCGGAGGCGGTCACATGATGTGGCGCTGCCGCCGGAGATCCTCAATGAGCCCGACCCGAAGCTGATCCACATCAGCGACGTATTGCCCGATCAGATCGCGGCGCGCGAGGCGTTCGCCTGTTTGAGTGCTCGCTGTCAGCTCGCGCTGCGGCTGCGATACCTCGAGGGTTACAGCATCCCGGAAATTGCGGTGGAGCTTCGGACGACACCGCGCTACGCCCAGAACCTGGTCACCCGGTGTCTGCGGCAGGCCCATGTTCGCTATACGGGGAAGGACGAATCGTGAGTAGCAGATTGGCGACGCGTGAGGCGCTGTTCGACGTCATGGAGCAGATCGCGGAGGAACGGATCGCAGCCAGGCCGATCGTCGAGGAGCTCCTCTCGCGCGGCGACGAGGTGTGGGACGAGGAGATCCCGGACTCCTGGCGCACCGCAGGATTCGTTCAGGAGCTGACCGCGGCAGGGGCGGCGATCCTGGAGACCGACCCCTCGCGGTGCCTCAACTTCACACAGCTGGCGCTGGCGGTAGCCTCGAGCATTCCGAGCGAAACCTATCCTTCACCGGTGCAGGCGTTCATTGAAGGGAGGGCGTGGAAGGAGATTGCGGTGACACATCGGTACCAGAGCTCATATGAAGCTGCAACGCGAGCCTACGCGACCGCCCATCGCGCTTTCGCTCAGGAAAGCGCTTTAGTTCATGAGCAGATGCGCGCACAATTCGGACATGCCACGGTGTCAGTAGCAACTGCAAAATACGAACACGCTACTGAGTTGCTGGAGCGATTAGCAGAAGTATTCCACGAATACGGCGACGAGCGATACATCATCTATGGCCAAATTACTCGAGCCGCAATTTCGTACTATCGTGGCGACTTCCAACGCGCCGCGACGAAGCATCTCGAACTCATACCGAAACTCGAAGAGGTAGCGCCCGAGGATCTGTTCACGCTCGCCCTGCTCTACGGAA
>QHVS01000130.1:0-473 GCA_003223635.1 Acidobacteriota bacterium
GTTTACGATCTGCTCGCGGACTCTGAAAAGCACACCGCGGTCACCGGCAGGAAGGCGATCATCAGCGGGAAAGTTGGCGGGACGTTCTCAATCAGCGGGAACGATGTCACCGGGATCAACGTCGATCTCGTCCCCGGCCGGCGCATCGTTCAGGCATGGCGCCACCGTCGATTCCCCGAAGGCGTCTTTTCGATGGCCGCGGTAACGCTGACACCGACGCCGGATGGCGGTACGGAGCTCGTGCTGACGCATCGCGGTGTCCCCAAAGACCTGATCCCCGAGACCGAACAAACCTGGCGCGAACAGTATTGGTCCAGGATCAAGGCCTACCTCGATCGCGAGGTACGTAAGGTGTAACAGTCGATGACGGTTCCCGCACAGGCAGCTGGCCTATCTCGACATCGCGAGACGCGTGTTCCATGTGATCAAGGTGGGACGAAGACGAACAGGACTCGCGGATCACCGGCTTCTAC
>QHVS01000130.1:530-13187 GCA_003223635.1 Acidobacteriota bacterium
ACCCTTCCCGATCGTTCGTCCTGAATGAATCGGTACGGTGATACGTCTTCCGTTTTCGTGAATCAGGACTGCATGACTTCCCGATTGCCGATCGATTTCGAATCCGTGGCGACGAAGGATCGCAATCAGTTCGCGAGCGGTCAGCTGGGGAAGCTTTTGAGTCACACGGATACGGTGACTTTTTCAGTTGACACTTCGGCGGGAATCGGTTCGCCTCTTTCCAGGCGGCTCTCAATGTGGAGCCGGATTGCGTCGGCGATCAAATCGCGGGCTTCGGCCTCTGACTCACCTTCCGTGTAGCAGCCCTGGAGCGCAGGACAGATCGCGAGAAAGCGACCATCTTCATCGCGCTCGATGATTACGGTGAGCTGGTAGTTTTGCATCGACGAATCGTAACAGAATCTGGCGTCCCCAACGGGATTCGAACCCGTGTTGCCGCCGTGAAAGGGCGGTGTCCTGGGCCTCTAGACGATGGGGACTCTCTTCCGCCGCGCATAACGGGCCATCTGCTTCGCCACGCTTGCTCGGCCTCCTCGACGTACCGATTTGTACGCCTCGTCGGCCTCGCTGCGCGTTCCTCGCATCTGACCCGTTCTGCGCGACGGATGGCGACTGTCGGACAACCGACAGCCGTTGGTGAGCCCGGTAGGGATCGAACCTACGACCAACTGGTTAAAAGCCAGCTGCTCTACCACTGAGCTACGGGCCCGGAGTTGTAACCACCAAAAAACGGTCCAACATACGGGCCGCTTCCGGCCGTGTCAAGAACGGTGACCCTGGGCTGGATATTGCGTAGAGTCGACGCGATGTGGCGAATCTTCTTGACCGTCTTCATCACCGTTTTTCTCGCGGAGATCGGCGACAAAACCCAATTGGCGACGATGCTCTTTTCTGCGGAGCAACCAGGCAGCAGATGGATCGTCTTCGCCGGATCGGCCGCCGCGTTGGTGCTGGCCGCCGCGATCGGCGTGATGGTCGGCGCGCAACTGGAGCGTTTCATCAAGCCTCAAACGCTGAAGATGATCGCCGGAGTCGGCTTCATCGCCATCGGCTTGTGGACGATGCTGTCGAGATAGCCGGTATGATCGCGCGATGCATTTTGCGATCGCGTTGTTCCTGGCAATTCTTCCGACCGGCGCTTCGCTCGATCCGGTCGCGCCTACGCATTCCGTCGGCAACTTTCCGCTCGCCGCGGTTGCCTCGCCGGACGGAAAGCAACTCGTCCTTCTGCTCTGCGGATGGCGAGAGCAGGGAATCCAGGTCGTCGATCGCGCCACTGGCGCCGTCACGCAGACAATCCGTCAACCGGCAGCGTTCATTGGACTGACCTTCTCGCCCGACGGCAAGACACTCTACGCGTCGGGAGGCAACGACGACGTGGTGCATGTCTACCGCTGGGCGGATGGGCGTGCGATCGCGGACGGCAAGATCGTTCTGCGCGCAAAGAAGGATCCCACAGCGTCAGGGACTTCGTATCCCGCGGGCCTGGCCCTCTCACCCAACGGACGTTTTCTCTATGCCGCCGAAAACCTCGGCGACTCGATCGCCGTCGTGAACACGGCGCGGCGTGAGGTCGTGCAGCGCATCCTGACCGATCGCTATCCCTACAGCGTCGTGGCCGACAGCAGGCGCGTCTATGTCTCCTGCTGGGGTGATCAGACCGTCGACGTTTTCAATGTTGCTGCAAACGGCACGTTGTCCAGCCGAGCGCCGGTCAACGCCGGCCGGCATCCGTCGGCCTTGCTGCTCAGGCAAAACCGTCTCTTTGTCACGTCGGCCAGCACGGACACGATCTCTGTGATCGACACGGCGACTTCAAAGTTGATCAGGCGGATGAGCGATGCGCCGCCGGCCGGTCCTGCCGAGGGAAGCACGCCGAATGCGCTCGCCCTCTCCGCCGATGGCAAGCGTCTGTTCGTGGCCGAGGCGGACAACAACGCCGTCGCGGTGTTCGATGTCGCGAGCGGCAAGCTGTCCGGACGCGTTCCGACGGATTGGTATCCTGCGGCATTGTTGTGCGTCGGAGACGAGATCGTGGTCGTGAATGCCAAAGGCCGCGGTAGCGCACCGAACCCCGGATTCGTCCAGCCGGAGAAGAAGAAACCTGCCGGTTCACGCGACTTCGTTCTCGGCCAGTACGAGGGATCGGTGATGACGTTCTCCGCGGCGATGCCTGCTGCAGAGCTGCGGCGCCTCAGCGTCCGCGTGGCGAAAGCGAACGGGTGGGATCGCACCCGCGGCGCTCCTCGCTACCCGCCCTTTAAACACGTCATCTATATCATCAAGGAAAACCGGACCTACGATCAGGTGTTTGGCGACATGGCGCAAGGCGATGGCGATCGCTCGCTCGTCTACTTCGACCGCAGCGGCTCGCCGAATCATCATGCTCTCGCGGAGCGGTTCGGCCTTTTCGACCGCTTCTTTGTCAACGCCGACGTCACCGCGCAGGGCCACAACTGGTCGACTGCGGCGTACTCCGGCGACTACGTGGAGAAGACAACGCCGTCCGAGTATTCGGACCGCGGTCGGGACTACGACTACGAGGGAACGAACCGCGGGCGCCTCGTGGCCGATGAAGACGACGTCGCTTCGCCGGGGACCGGATATCTGTGGGATCTGGCGGTGAGGAAGAAGATCTCGTTTCGCAACTATGGCGAATTTTTCGTCGAGGGCAAGAAACCCTACCTGGCCACGAAGCGTGCGCTGGTCGCCAATTCATCTCCCGATTACCCACCATTCGATCTGGATATCCGCGATCAGAAGCGTGTCGACATCTGGCTCGCGGAATTCAACCGCTACGTGGCAAGCGACGATCTTCCGGCTCTACAGATTCTCCGGCTGCCAAACGATCACACCTCCGGCGCCAAGGCCGGCAAGCCGACGCCTCGCGCGCATATGGCGGACAACGATCTGGCCCTGGGCCGAATTGTGGAGGCAGTATCGAACTCGCCGTTCTGGCAGGACACGGTGTTCTTCGTTCTGGAAGATGACTCGCAAAATGGGCCCGATCACGTCGACTCGCATCGCTCCGTGTTGCTGGTCATCTCGGCCTACAACCGCTCCGGAGTCATCCACCGCTTCACGAACACCACCGATGTGCTGGCCACCATCGAGGAAATCCTGGGCCTCGACTCGTTGTCTCAGTTCGATCACTTCGGCCGGCCTCTGCGTGGAATCTTCGCTTCGACTCCCGACCTGCGTCCGTACGCGCCGATGAAGCCGGCCGTCGATATGAACGAGAAGAATCCAAAGGGCGAAGCGGCGAAGAAGTCGGAGCTTCTCGACTTCTCGCGTCCCGATGCCGCGGACGACGATGCGTTCAATCGGGTCCTGTGGCGCGCGATCAAGGGCGATGCGCCGTATCCAGGGACAGCGCGTGCGCCAACGGAGGTGGGGAGGTAACGCCGCCAACTTGGCGGCGGGTGCGCCGGCAACCTGCCGGCGCGCGGGCTGGTAGCCCGCGCACCCGCCGGCTGGTAGCCGGCGTTACGCGAACCCCTTCGGCCGCTCGTCGATCGACGAGGCGAGGTCGATGAGGCCGGCCGTGTAGATCGGATCGTCAACGCGGAGGCGGAGCGGCTTCTTCGGATTGTCCGTTCGGATGGAGATCATGCCGTCATCGGCGTCGACGGTGACGTCGTAGACCTGGGTGAGCGGGCATTCCACGCGCTTTTTCCCTGTGACAATCAGGCGCCTGTTAGTGACGTGCAGAAGTCCCCGGTCTGACTGCGTCTGATGGAAGCATTCCTCTTTGAAGCTCAGCCGCGCCGAGCACTGCTGGCGCGGCAGATTTGCGGAGGTCAATCCGCGCAGGCGGCGGAAATCCTCAGCCGCTTTCGGATCGCTGGCGCCGAATGCCTGTTGCATCGAGCGGAGGCTCTCCTCCTGCGCTGGGCCGACGCGATCATCGGCGAGGAGATGCCACTCAATAATCTCCACGATCTGTTGTTTAGCTCCGGCGTGAGCCCGGCGGCGCTGCTGGCGTGGTCCATGATCCGCACGACTTCTTGTGTGGCGCTCGGGCCGCGGTGCGACAGTTCCTGCAGTCCGATCAGAAGAACCGTGCGCCGTGCAGTCGGCGCCCAGATGTCATATCGCACCTTCAGCGCCTCGCGCTCACGGGCCAGCTGCGCGAACGCCGCTTCGTCGCGCCTTTCGCGGGCGTGCCAAAGAGCTGACGTGAATGCGGAGAGTAGTTCGCGATTGCGCCGCTCTGTGGCCTCGCGCTCGACGCGATCGCGCTCTTCCTGTTCCCGGAGCTGCTTTCGCCGCTGCGCTGTCAGGATGATCGGCGTGGCGATCATGGCCGCACCGAGAAACACCTCTACCCAACCTTGCGCTCCTTTGCGTACAACGACGGCCAATCCGAGAGGGACGAAGATCGCGCCGAAGATGAGGAGGGCGAGAAAGCCCCAGGAGCGCGGGGTGCCGTCCGGCTTGAGCGATAACCAGAACGGCATCGCGCTGATGCTCCTCGCGGTTGGCAGGGTCGGCTGATCGAATCGGGCGCGCTCTTCGAAGAAAAAGCCATCGCTGCGGTGGGTGACGAACTCGCCCGAAGGGCCGGTGCTGAGCGATTCGTCGGCTTCGATCTTCCAGACTGGTTGCCGCGGCGAGACGCCGAAGCGGATCGGCCCCAGCGCAAGTTTCTTCTCAACGAAAAACGTCATCGCCGCCGGCGTAGCTTACTTCATGCAGACAATCGCCACGCCCCAGTCGGCGAGCAGCGAGCGGCGAGCAGCGAGCAGGAAAACCGGCAGGATCAGAACACGGGGCCCGCTCGCCGCTCGCTGCTCGCTCATTTCAATGTGTACAAGAATGCGGTCATGTCCCGGCTATCCTCAGGTGTGACATTGAGATTGGGCATTGTGTTCTGTGGGTCCATGCTCTGCGGATTTTGCAGCCACTTCATCATCGTCTCCGGATTGTTGGGGAACTTTCCGGCAATGGTTGTCCGCGCCGCCATGTGATCGAGCGGCGGTCCCACCGATCCTCGGGGGCCTGGGACTCCGGGAATCTCATGGCAGGACGTGCAACCGTACTTCTGCATCAACTCTTTGCCGTGCTGCGCGTTGCCATTCTCCTGTTTGCAGGCGGCGAGAACCAGGAGCAATACAAAGGCGCGCTTCATGTCTCGCGCAGTTCAAAACGTACGCCACTCCGAAGGCTTCTGGCGCGCCGCTTGCTCGGGTTCCTTCCCAGTGCAATTCACGATCGAAGCACGTCCGCTGACCAGCGACACCCTCAGTATCGGCGCCGGCGCTCAGCCGACCCAGACCACGATTGAGGCGGTCAACCCGCAGGATGCGATTTCTGAGTTTGTCCGCCGGGATCACTGCGAGCTGGTGAGTTTCAGCTCTCCGGCCAGGGGGCGGGAATCGATCGCCACGGTGAAGAAGCAGGATTCCGTATATCTGGTGCGGGTTTACGCTGATTTGCGTTAAACGAAAAATAACCGTGCATCTCTTTTCGGCTGGACATATGTTACTGGGGGTCCAATGTCCAGGTCCGATTCCCCGTTCCCGGGTCGAAACGCGCTCGTCATCGACGATGACCTCGCGCTGCGCGGTCTTTTTACGCGTCTGCTTGGCCGGAGGGGATTCAGCGTCGACTGCGCCAGCGACGGTCGGGTTGCCTACGATCAACTGAACCGGCATACCTACTCGGTCATCCTTCTCGATCTGATGATGCCGGAGGTCAACGGCTTCGAGCTGCTGGACCGTCTGATACGCGACAGCCCGTCGCTTCTGCCGCGGGTGATTGTAATGACTGGCGCCAGCCAGCGCGCCGTAGAGTGCCTGGACACCTCGCGCATCTGGGGTCTCATCCGCAAGCCCTTCGACATCGACGACCTCGTCTCCTCGGCCATCGAGTGCTCGGAAGGAAAGCCCCGCCGCGGCGCGGCGTAACTCCGGCTGCTTGGTGTGCGGGCCGGCTTCAGCCGGCCGGCTAAAGCCGGCCCCCACACTCCGAAGGCCGCTAAACTACCCCGATGCCCGCCGTCTACGCTCTTGCTGCGTTCTTCATGACCCTGGCCGGCGGCCTGTTCGCCTTCCGCTACCGCCAGTATCTGCTCTACATCATGGCCTTCTCCGCCGGGCTGCTGATCGGCATCGCCTTCCTCGATCTGATCCCCGAAGTGGCGGAGATGGCCCAGCGCGAATCGATCGAGGTGCGCATCCTGATGATCACCGTGCTGGTCGGCTTCATCGGCATCTTCCTGCTGGAGAAGCTGACCATCATCCACTCCGAGAAGCAGCACGACTTACCGGGCCATCGCCATCACGTCGGGCTGGTCGGCGCCCTCGGATTGTCGTTCCACAGTTTTCTCGATGGGCTGGCCATCGGAGTCGGATTCCAGGCGGGGACGAGCGTGGGGCTGCTCGTCCTCTTCGCGGTCGTGGCGCATGACTTCGCCGACGGGCTGAACACCGTGACCTTCATGCTGGCCACGAAAAACAGCCACTGGCGGACTGGCGTGCTGCTGGCTCTCGATGCTGTGGCGCCGGTGATCGGCGCTCTGACGGCGGGCTTGCTGCGGATGGACCCGCGGGTGATCGCCTTCCAGGTCGCGTTCTTCGCCGGCTTCCTCCTCTACCTCGGCGCCAGCGATCTGCTCCCGCAGGTGCACGAGCGCCCGCGATTCGCGCTCATCGCCTCCACGCTCGCCGGAGTGATCACTGCCGGGATGCTCGTCTACGCCATACAATCCCCGGCATGAAACGACTGTTCATCGCCGCTGCGATTCTGTTCGCGATCTCCGCCCAGGCCCGCTTCATCGCCGAAAAAGATCTCTTCCGCTTTCAATGGATCGCCGATCCGCAAGTCTCGCCCGACGGATCGCAGGTCGCCTTCGTGCGCATCACCGTCGACGAGAAGAAGGACACTTACAACACCGCGATCTGGAGCGTGGCCACTGCCGCCGGCGCGCAGCCGCGGCGGATCACCAACGGTCCGCTCGACAGTGCGCCGCGCTGGTCGACGGACGGCAGGACGCTGGCGTTTCTCCGCGCGGTCGAAAAGGACGGCAAGCCGCAGCCCGCGCAGATCTGGCTCCTGCCGATGAACGGAAGCGAGCCGCGTGCGTTGACTACACTTTCGCGAGCCATCGACTCCATCGCCTGGTCCCCTGCAGGCAACACCATCGCATTCACTGCCGCGACGAAGCCTGACGACCTGAAGGATGAAAAGAAGAAGGACGACGAGCACGAGTCCGACGTCCGGGTGATCAACCAGGCGGTCTATCGCGCGAACGGCGCCGGATATCGCGATCCGGTGCGCTCCACGCACCTCTGGGTCATTGAAGCGGCCGACGATGCGAAGCCGAAGCAGATCACCAGCGGTGACTTCAGCGAAGAGGATGTGATGTGGAGTCCCGACGGCTCGCGCATCTACTTCACCTCGACGCGCGTGTTCGAGTCCTACTACGACCGCCGCGCGAACGCGCTCTATTCGATTGCGCCGACCGGCGGCGAGATGGCGCAGATCGCCAGCTATCAGGGGCAAATCGGACCCTACGCGCCGAGTCCCGACGGAAAGTCGATCGCCTTCGCCGGCGAAGCGAACGTTCCGATCCACTCCTACAATCAGCCGGATCTGTTCGTGGTCGCCGGTTCAGGAGCGCAGCCACGAAATCTCACCATGAATTACGACTACGACGTGCTCAGCGGCGCGGGCGGCGATCAGGCTCCGCCGCGCGCGTCGCGCGGACCGCGGCCCGTCTGGAGCGCGGACGGAAAGACCATCTACATGACCGCCGCCGAGGAGGGTCGCGTGAATCTGAAGCGGGTCGATGCGGCGACCGGCGCGGTGAAGCCGTGGACAAGCGGAAATCACGTGCTGATGGCTTTTGCCACGGGCGGCGGCAAGACCGTGGCCATCGTCTCCACGCCGACCACGATCGGCGATCTCTTCCTGGTGGGCGACAACGGTGCGCTCACGCGGCTCACGAACATCAACGACAAGTTGTGGAGCGAGCTGACGCTCACCGAGCCGGACGAGATCTGGTACACGAGCTTCGACGGCAAGAAGATCGAGGCCTGGATGCAGAAGCCTCCCGACTTCGATCCGTCGAAGAAGTATCCATTGATCCTCGACATTCACGGCGGCCCGCACGCCGCGTACGGCTACGTCTTCGATCACGAGTTCCAGTGGATGGCGGCGAAAGGCTACGTGGTCCTCTACCCGAATCCGCGCGGCTCGACAAGCTACGGCCAGGAGTTCGGCAACGTCATTCAGTACCGCTACCCCGGCGATGACTACAAAGATCTGATGGCCGGAGTCGACGCGGTGATCGCCCGCGGCTTCATCGATCCGGCGAAGCTCGGCGTGACGGGCGGGAGTGGGGGAGGGTTGCTCACCAACTGGACGATCACGCAGACGGATCGCTTCGCCGCCGCGGTCTCGCAGCGCTCCATTGCCGACTGGTCCGACTTCTGGTACACCGCCGATTTCACGCTCTTCCAGCCAACGTGGTTCCGCAAAGCGCCGTGGGAGGATCCGGAAGATTTTCGCGCTCGTTCTCCCATCACCTTCATCGATCGGGTGAAGACGCCGCTCATGCTGATCGAGGGAGAGGCGGACTACCGCACGCCGCCGATGTCCGGCGGAGAGATGATGTTCCGCGCGCTCAAGTACCGCCACGTTCCGACGGTGATGGTCCGCTTCCCGGACGAGTCGCACGAGCTGTCGCGGTCGGGGAAGCCGTGGCATCGAGTCGAGCGGCTGCAGCACATCGTCGGCTGGTTCGATCAGTGGCTGATGGGGAAAAAGAATCCGGTGTATGAGCGCGGGCTGCGCACCGGAGGCTGATGTGCGCCGCGCGCTGATCGCTGCGTGGCGCAACACAGCGCCGAAGCGGCTGGCCGGCCTTCGGAGTGCGGCGGCTTGCCGCCGCCTTTTCACGGACTGAGCGTGTATTCGAAATCGTAGAAATGCTTTCCATCCGCGATCTTGATATCCATCCTGCCAGTGAGGCCCACCAATTGACCGGTACCGGAGTCAGGCACCACGGAGATCGAGAGTTGCGGCGCGCCGCGCGTCATGGTGCCGCTGTGCTGGAGGATGAAGGTGCCGGTGCGGCCATGTAGCGTTCCGCTGACCCGCTCGATGGCAACGTAGCCGGCCGAGCCCTTCGCGACGCCGCCGCCGGTGAGCATCTCGCCTTTGCTCGTACCCTCGAGATCGCCGTGAAACTGTTTGTCGATCGACATTCTGCCGAGCATCGAGCCTTCGGCGCTCTCGTAAGCCGGCAGAGGCTTCAGCGTCACTTCGAACGCTCCCCGTGCATGAGTGGTCATGACCGCTCCCTTCGGAACCGGGGCCTGTATACATCCCGAGTTAAGGCCGAGGGCCAGGCATATCCCCGCAATTTTCAATCGGTCGCCTTTCCGTACCGAGATGATTCCGCGTGTTTCCCGAACGCCCGTTGCAGGAAACTGGTGACGCGCTGGGCGTAGGTATCCGGTTGCGCTGGAAACGCGAGGTTGTGCTCCGCTCCCGCCACGGTCCACAGCTCCACCGAAGCGCCACCTGACATCGCGGCACGCAACTCAGTTCCAACTTGCACCGGCGTGATGGAGTCCGCCTCTCCATGGATCAGCAGAACCTGAGGGCTCGCCTTCAGTTGTGTCGCCGCAAGAATTGGTCGAAGCTCGCGCTCGAAACGCGGGTAGATGATCTGCGAAGCGCGCAGAATGATGTAAGGAAGCGGATAGGGCCGCCAGTAGTAAGGAAGCGAAGGAAATGTCGATTCCAGCACGGCAGCGCGGAATGGATGCCCCGGTCTGGCCATTGCGCACAACGCATAGCCGGCGCCAAACGAGGCTCCCACGACGGCCAGCGGGAGAGCCGGAACGCGCCGGCGCAGGTACTCACCGGCGGCGATGACATCGGCAGGGTAGTCGAAATCGGACGACTCGCTTTCTCCGAAGCCATTGAAATCGAACGCCAGCACATGAAAGCGGCTGTTTCGCAAGAGTTCGGCATGGCCTCGCTTCAGCCAGAATCCCTTCGCAGCGGCTCCCATGGGATGGGCCAGAACAATTGCGCCTTCGGCGGGTCCACCGCGCGAGGCGCCGAAAACAGCAGCCAGGCGGGCGCCATTTGCGCTCGGAAAAGTGACGCGTTCCCAGTCGGCTTCGGGGATCTCTTCGGGCCAGCGCCACGTTCTCTGAAATCGGCCAAAAAATAGCTTCTTGCCAATTCGATGGATAGCTCGCGGCATCAATCGGTCGCCTTGCCGGGGAGCAGCGGCTCAGTGGGCAGCGTCTGCGGGCCGTTTTCCGTGCAGACGGCGAACGATGACTCGTACATCGAGACGCCCGCGTATTCTCCCGCCGCGTTGAGCGCGTAGAAATTCAGTCCGAAATTCGGATTGCCTTTGCTGTTGAGCAGGCGCTTCTCGATCGTGTTGGTCTTGACGCGGCGCAGGAGATCGAGCGCGGCGTCCTTGGGATGCATTCCGCGGCGCATGTGCTCCACGATCATGAATGAGCTGAGGTTGTAGAGATTCGCCTCGCCGCGTCCTGTCGATCCGGCGGCGCCGACGTCGCCGTCGACGTAGAGACCCGCGCCGAGAATGGGGGAGTCGCCGACGCGGCCGGGGATTTTCCAGGAGAGGCCGCTGGTCGTCGTCACGCCGCAGATCTCGCCGCGCGCGTTGACGCCGTCGCAGTTGATCGTGCCATAGAGGTGCTCTCGATCGATCTTTCCCTCTGCCACCATCTCCAGCGCCACCCGATATCCCGCCTCGGCCCGCGTCTTCGGATCGAGGTAGTGCGACGGATCGGTGCGCCGCTTCCACTCCAGCCAGAGCTGCCGAGAATGCTCGGTGTTCAGATCGTCTTCGATCTTGAATCCCATGCTGCGGGCGAAATCCTGCGCCCCCCGGCCGACGAGCAGGTGATGGTCGGTGTTCTCCATGACCGCCCTGGCGACGAGCGACGGGGTGCGCACACCCTCCAGCGCGGCCACGGCTCCGGCTCGCTTTTTCGGGCCGTGCATGCACGACGAGTCGAGCTGCACGATCCCTTCGGCATTCGGAAGACCGCCGTAGCCGACGCTGTCGTCGAGTGGATCGAGCTCCACGATGTTGACGCCCGCGATCAGCGCATCGAGGACATCGCCTCCCTGCGTCATCAGCGTGAACGCCTTCTGCACGCAGGTGACGTCGCCGCCGTTCTTGAACTTGTTGCCATTCGCTGAGGAGATGACGACCGGTTTAGCCGGGCCGCGGCGGATCACGGTCGGGCCTTGCCCGAATATCCTGGCCGCCGCGCCCGCGACGGCGGTGGTGGCGACGAACTGGCGACGGTTGATCTTTCTGCTCATTGCGCGATCATATCGGTTAACGGTTAACCACATGGATCTCGCGCGCTTCATCGCTTCCACCAAACACCTGTTAGTCCTCACGGGCGCCGGCTGCAGCACCGAGTCGGGCATTCCGGACTATCGCAGTCCGGGCGGCGCGTGGAGCCGGCACAAACCGATCTATTACAGCGCGTTCGTGCGCAGCGAAGAGGTGCGCCGGTTCTACTGGGCGCGCAGCTATCGAGGATGGCCGCGGTTCGCCGCCGCGCGTCCCAACGGCGCGCACCGCGCTCTGGCCGCGCTCGAGTCGGCCGGCTTCGCGCACTTTCTCATCACTCAGAACGTCGACGATCTGCATCAGGAGGCGGGCAGCCGCAATCTCGTCCAGCTTCACGGACGCAATCGCATCGTGGTCTGCCTCGAATGCGGATGCGAATTTCCGCGCGCTGAGGTGCAGGAGAGGCTGAGTGAATTGAATGCCGACTGGCTGACAGCGGCTCCGCGGCTCGATCCGGACGAGGCGGACTTCGCTCCGGACGGTGACGCCGCGGTAGCTCGGGAGGTGGTCGGCGATTTTCGCATCGCCCCGTGTGATCGATGCGGCGGCGTTCTCAAGCCGGCGGTAGTTTTCTTCGGCGAGTCAGTTCCCGCCGGAAAAGTCGCGGTGGCCATGGCCAGGCTCGATGAGGCCGACGCGTTGCTCGTCGTCGGATCATCGCTGACAGTGTGGTCCGGCTATCGTTTCGCCAGGCTGGCCGGCGAACGCGGAATTCCCATCGCCATCGTGAATCTCGGGCCGACGCGCGCCGACTCGCTGGCCTCGCTGAAAATCGACGCGAGATGCAGCGACGTGCTGAGCGCGGCGGTCGCTCATCTCACTTCGTACAGCGCCGCCGATCCGAAGTCGCGATCCTTCCTCACCGCCCTCGGCACGACCTGAAAGTAACGCAGCGTCTTTTCCAGCGACTGGCCGTCCGGGCTGCGCGGCGCAAGTCGGGTCGCAGAATTTCGACGGGCAGTCCATCGCGCGCAGCGTAAAACGCCAGCGGCATCTCCGAAGGGGGAAGTGCGAGGACGACGTCACCCGCACGGGCGCGCCGCTTCAGCTCCCGGGTGATCGGATGGACCGCGCGCAACTCGCCCGTGTCGCGGAGCCGCGGCTTTCCGATGGCCAGAATGGACAGCGCGATCGCCGCCATGATGGACAGGGCGAGCTCCGCGCTTGGCGTCCACGGCCAGGCAGTCGCAATGACGAAAATCAGCGGCAGGAATGGGAGCCAAATTCGCGGAAAGGGGAGGACGCGCTGCAGTGCCAGGAGAAGCGCGATAACGACGATCGCAGGCAGG
>QHVS01000003.1 GCA_003223635.1 Acidobacteriota bacterium
CTGAAACTCATCTCGGGAAATCCGGCTTCACCTCTCGGACGCCGTCGATCTGCCGAACCACGCTGATGGCGACGTCCTTCTGCAGCTCGTACTGCACCTGACCGCCGAGACGAACCACGCCGCCGTTAGAGGCCACGAGAAACTTGCAGCCGTCGAGAGAGCGCCGAAGGCCGAGCTGGCGCTCGGCGATCCGCTGGATCGCCTGGTCGTCGGGCGGCTCGGTGATCTGGATCAGATTCGCCACGCGCTGATATCCGAAGGAGCGCGCCAGCGTCCCAGCCTGCTCGGCCACCGCTCGATCGCCGGTCCTGCCCCGGAGCACGACGATTCCGCCGACTTCGATGGCGCGTAATGCTTCGACATTGAGTCCTGCGGCACGAAACTGAGGGGTCAGATCGACCGCATCAACGGTCGCAGCGCGCGCCGTGGGTGTGAGAGTCACAGCCAGCGCGGCAACGAGTGCTGCGCCAAACCAAGCGTTCCGAGTCATGAGATTTGGTGTCTCCTTGACCACATAAAGCAGCCGTTATGCCAATAGCTGCGGGGTCTATGTGGCCCGGGAACCGAGCCGAACCACGGCCGGTTCCTCCGGCGGCACGCGACTCTGGTGATGGAGATAGACCCGCCAGATCAGGATCAGCAGGAGACCGACGATCACGGCCATGCCGAGAAGAGCAGTGATGCGGCGCGCCACGGTGGCGAGCGCAGCAATGAACGTGCCGCGAGCCGGATTAGAATCCGCCGCCATGCGGGCAGTCCTCATTCGCGAGCACGGCGGGTTCGACAAGCTGGAGATCACCGACGTTCCCGATCCGGTGGCCGGTCCTGGCGAGGCGCTGATCGATGTTCGCGCAGTAGCGTTGAATCACCTCGACATCTGGCTACGGCGCGGAGTGCCCGGTCACAAGTTCCCGCTGCCGATGATTTCCGGATCGGAAGTCGCTGGGGTGATCCGCTCGATCGCATCGAGCGATCGCTGGAAAGTGGGCGACGAGGTGATCGTCGCTCCCGGCTATTCGTGCGGCCTCTGTCCCGCGTGCCTGAGCGGGAACGATCCGCTCTGCCAGCAATACGGGATGTTCGGCGAGACGCGCAACGGCGGCTGCGCGGAGAAGATCGCCGTTCCCGTCCGCAATCTCATTCGGAAGCCGCCGGCATTGTCATTCGCCGAAGCGGCATCGCTGCCGCTCGACATGCTGACGGCATGGCACATGCTGGTGGCCCGCGCGCGATTGCGACCTGCGGAAACAGTCCTCGTACAAGCCGGAGGATCGGGCGTGGGCAGCGCGGCGATTCAGGTCGCGAAATTGTGGGGAGCGACCGTCTTCACCACGGTCGGCAGCGCCGAGAAGGCGGCGCGGGCGAAAGCGCTCGGCGCGGATGAGACGATCCTCTATCGAGAGACCGATTTCCTCAACGAAGTGCGCCGCCTCACCGGAAAGCGCGGCGTCGACGTGGTGGTGGAGCACGTCGGCGGGGAGACGTTCGAACGCTCGCTGAAATCGCTCGCCCGCGGCGGTCGGCTGGTCACCTGCGGCGCCACCACGGGCGGCGAAGCGACGATCAATATCCGCCTCGTCTTCTTCAAGCTCCTCTCCATCCTGGGCTCCACACTGGGTAGCATCGCCGAGCTGCAGGAGATCATGAAGCACGTCGAAGCCGGACGGCTGCACCCGGTCGTCGACCGCGTCCTGCCCTTGGAACAGGTCGCGGAGGGACACCGTGTACTTGAATTGCGGGAAGCGTTTGGCAAGGTGGTCCTGGAGGTTTGAAGTTCGAAGTTCGAGGTTCGAATGAAGAATGAAGAATTTCTTACTTCTCAATTCGAACTTCGAACTTCGTCATTCATAATTGATTAGTGGCGCGTATCCACGTCCTTCCTTCCGATCTGATCAATCAGATCGCGGCCGGTGAAGTCGTCGAGCGTCCGGCCTCCGTGGTCAAGGAACTGATCGAGAACTCCATCGACGCGGGGGCGACGACCATCGACGTGCTGCTGGAGAACGGCGGCCGCAAGCGCATTGAAGTGCGGGACGACGGATCGGGGATGTCGCGCGACGACGCCCTTCTGGCAGTCGAGCGGCACGCCACATCGAAGATCCGTCAGTTCGACGATCTCTCGCACGTCCGCACCCTGGGTTTCCGTGGAGAGGCTCTCCCTTCGATCGCCAGCGTGTCCCGGTTTCTTCTGACTTCGTATGACGGCGCCGAGGAGCACGGGGTGGAGATCGAATGCGATGCGTTGACCGGCCGGCGCGAGGTGCGCCCGGCTGCGCGCGATCGGGGAACGACCGTGGTCGTGCGAGAGTTGTTCGAGAACGTCCCCGCCCGGCGGAAGTTCCTGCGCAGCGCGGACTCCGAATTTCGCTCGGTAGTGACCGTGGTCTCCTCGTATGCGCTTCCGTTGCATCGGCGGAGTTTCCGCCTGGAGCACAACGGCCGAGCGGTGCTCGATCTGCCGGCGGCAGCCACTCTGCGCGATCGTGTCATACAGGTCCTGGGTGACGAAGCGGCCGGCTATCTCGAGGAGATCGACGAGCGATACGAAACGGCGCACGCCGCCGGTTTCGTCACGCGGGGGCTGCGGTTCGCCAGCCGGCGCAATCAATACTTCTTCGTGAACGATCGCCTGGTTCGCGATCGCGTTCTGACTCACGCCGCCAACCGCGCCGCTGACTCGTTCGACTTCGACGGGCACCCCGCCATCGTGCTCTTTCTGCACATTGACACGGAGGGGGTCGACGTCAACGTTCACCCGGCCAAGACCGAGGTGCGCTTCCGCGACTCGAGCACTGTGCATGTGGTCGTGGAACACGGCATCCGCCGCGCTCTTGGCGGCGCAGAGGAAGGCGGGACGCTGCTCCGCGAAGGGCCGTCGCTCAGTGGGGGGCAGGCAATCCTGCCTGCCCAGATCGCGCAGGCGGGATCGCCTGTGCTCCACAGAACGGCCACCGAATTCACTCCTCTCTTCCAACAGCGTGCAGTCGTTCAGCCGCCGCATGCGATGGGGGCGGCGACGCTCCCGGAGCCGATGGTCGACGAGTCGCCGCAACTCGGCGATCTGCAGGGACGAGTGATCGGCCAATATCGAATGAGCTACATCCTCATCGACACGCCGGGCGGTTTGCGCATGGTCGATCAACACGTGGCTCATGAGCGGGTGCTGTACGACCGCTATTTCGCCCGCGCTGCCGAACGCGAGCCGGTGACGCAGCATCTGCTCACCCCGATGCTCTACGAGACCGGCGCGGCGGAGAGTGCAGTGCTGGAGTCCCATCTCCAGGAGCTGCACGCTGTTGGATTCCTCATGGAGCGATTCTCCGGAAACTCGTTCGCCATCTCCGCGGTTCCGCCGGAGCTCCTGAAGAGTGATGCGGAGACATTTCTGCGCATGCTGGTCGATGCTTCGATCGAGGAGCGCTCGCCGCATCTGCTTCGCGTTCGGGAGAAAGTCTGCGCCTCGCTGGCCTGCCAGGCTGCGATCAAGGTGCATCGGGCACTGAGCGGCGAGGAGATGGCCCGACTGGTGGCCGAGCTGCTCGATTCCTCCAATCCCTACGCCTGTCCCCACGGCCGCCCGATCATCGTCGACATCAAGCACATCGACATCGAGCGGCATTTTCATCGGAAATGATGTTTGGGAAGCGCAGCCTCGAGATCCGGAAGCTTGGCCGCCGCGGCGAGCGGAGGGCGGCGTGGTTCTATCGCCTGCGTGGCTACCGTGTCGTGGCCGCCAATGTCCGCCTGCGCTCGGGGGAAATCGACCTGATCGTGCGCCGCGGCAAGACGCTGGCCTTCGTGGAGGTGAAGACGCGGCAGAGCCTGGCCGCGGGCGAAGGATTCGAGGCCGTCGATCGCGCCAAACAGCTTCAGCTCGTCCGTCTAGCCGACGAATACCTGGCTCGACATCCGCATCGCGGAGAGATTCGGCACGACGTGCTCTCCCTCTTCTGGAACGGCCGTCGATTCATCGTGCGACATTTTCGTGACGCCTTCCGCCCCGTCAGCGATCCGTATCGCCCGTGGCGATGGACCGCTTGACAGTCAGTGGGCAGAGGACAATAGTTCGGCTCCGAATCAGCGCAGGAGGTCCTCATGGAACTTTCTCGGCGCAATTTCCTCAAAGCGACCACCGTCGGTGGCGCGATCGCTCTCGGCTTCGATCTCTCCAAAGCGCGCGCCGAGATCCGCGAGTTCAAGATCTCCCGCACCACAGAGACGAGAAGCATCTGTCCCTATTGCGCAGTCTCCTGCGGAGTGATCATCCACACTCTCGGCGACCGATCGAAGAACGCCGTGGCTTCGGTGGTCCACGTAGAAGGCGATCCCGATCATCCCATCAGCCGCGGGAGCCTCTGCCCGAAAGGGATCACCCTCAAAGACGACATCACGCACAAGAACCGGCTGACGATGCCCAAAGTCCGCCGCCCCGGGTCGGATCACTGGGACGACATCACCTGGGACGATGCCGTCGCTCGAATCGCCCGCCACATCAAGACGACGCGCGACAAGTCCTTCGTCGCCCGGAACGCGAAAGGTCAGGTGGTCAATCGCAATCCCGGGATGGCCATGATCGGCGGCTGCACCGACACGAACGAGTTCAACTTCCTGCAGTGGAAAGCGATCACGGCCTGGGGGGTGCCCTACAGGGATTCCCAGGCCCGGGTTTGACACGGCCCCACGGTGGCCAGTTTGGCCGCCTGCTTCGGTCGCGGCGCAATGACCAATGGCTGGGTGGACATCAAGAATGCCGATGTCATTCTGGCCATGGGTGGCAATCCCGCCGAGAATCATCCGGTCGGTTTCAAATGGTTCATCGAAGCGAAAAAGGTCCGGGGCGCAAAGCTGGTCGTCGTCGATCCGCGGTTCACACGCACTGCGGCCGTCGCTGACTTCTACGCTCCCCTTCGTCCGGGAACCGACATCGCATTCCTCCTCGGCCTCATCCGCTATGCGCTCAACAACGGCAGATATCAGGAGGACTACGTCAGGATTCACACGAACGGACCGTTCATCATCAAGAATGAGTATTCGTTCAACGACGGCCTGTTCTCCGGATGGGATCCGAACACCAAACAGTACGTGAAGGACAGTTGGGGATACCAGGCCGACCCGAAGAGCACGGCCTACGGCGTCGATCCGACCATGCAGAACCCGCGCTGCGTGCTGCAGCTCCTCAAGCAGCACGTCGATCGCTATACGCCGGAGATGGTCGAACGCATCTGCGGCACGCCGAAAGACAAGTTCCTCAAGGTAGCCGAGATCGTCACGTCGACCCATCCGGCCAACCGTGTGGGAACGATTACCTATGCGCTGGGCTGGACGCAGCATTCCACTGCCGTGCAGATCATTCGCACCGCGGCGATGCTGCAGCTTCTCCTCGGAAATGTCGGAATGCCAGGTGGCGGCGTGGATGCCTTCCGCGGTCACTCCAACATTCAAGGAGCGACGGACACGGCGGGCAATACGGAGATTCTTCCGGGCTATCTCAAGACACCGCAGGGTCAATTCCAGACGCTCGCGGACTACTACAAGAACGCCATCCCCATGACGCTGAACCAACAGGCATGGCCCAGCATGAATTACTGGGTCAACTACCCGAAATTCATGGTCTCTCTGCTGAAGTCCGTGTACGGGAACGCGGCAACCAAAGACAACGATTGGGGCTACGGCTGGTTGCCCAAGATCGACGCCAACTATTCATGGATGTACATCTTCGACGACATGTATCGCGGCTCTTCGATGCGCGTCGGCGGCAAAGAGACCGGACCGGAAGGCTTCATCACTTTCGGGATGAACCCGGTGGGTCTGGGACCGAACTCCAAGAAGATGATCGCCGCCCTGTCGAAGTTGAAATGGATGGTGGTCGTGGAGAACGCCGAGACGGAGACGGCGACCTTCTGGAAGGCGCCGAAAGAGTACGGCGGCGCAGCTTCCTCGCAGATTCAGACCGAGGTCTTCATGCTGCCCGCGGCGAACTTTGCGGAGAAGGATGGGACGTTCACAAACTCCGCGCGCTGGCTGCAGTGGAAGTGGAAGGCGCTCGATCCTCCCGGACAGGCCAAGATGGATCAGGAGATCCTGTCGCGACTCTTCCTGGCCGTGCAGAACCTCTATCGCAAGGAGGGAGGCGCTGTCCCGGAGGCGGTTCTCAATGTCACCTGGGCGTACGCCAACCCGGTAAATCCCGATCTCGCCGAAGTGTTGAAGGAGATGAGCGGAAAAGCGCTGGGCGACATCAAGGATCCGAAGGATCCGACGAAAGTGCTGAAGACGGCAGGTCAGCAGCTCGATGGATTCGGCCAGCTTCAGGACGACGGCTCGACCCTGTGCGGCAACTGGCTGCACTCCGGCGTCTACACGGAGGCCGGCAACAACGCCCAGCGGCGCAGCACTGCCGATCCGACTGGCCTGGGTATGTTTCACAACTGGGCGTTCTCCTGGCCGGCCAATCGCCGCATCATGTACAACCGCGCGTCGGCGGACGCCAACGGACAGCCGTGGGATCCGACACGAGTCGGCATCCGTTGGGATGGTGCGAAGTGGGTGGGCGACGTACCGGACATGAAGCCGGACGCGCCGCCGGGAACGTACGGCGCGTTCATCATGCTGCCGGAAGGCGTCGGCCGTCTCTTCGCGCCGGCGCTCAATGACGGTCCCTTCCCCGAACACTACGAGGCCGTGGAGGCGCCCATCGCCAATCCGCTCCATCCGAAGGTGACGTCGAATCCGACGGCCCTGATCTTCAAGTCCGACCAGGACTCGTTTGGTACGGTTGATAAGTTCCCGTACGTCTGCACGACGTACCGCCTGACGGAGCACTTTCACTATTGGACCAAGCACCAGGCCGGCGGCGTGCTGAACGAGTTGATGCCCGGCTTCTTCGTGGAGATTCCCGAACCGCTGGCGCGGCAAAAAGGCATTGCCAACGGATCGAAGGTCAAAGTGTCGTCCGCGCGCGGAGCGATCGAAGGGACGGCCATGGTCACCAACCGGATGCCGACGTTGAAGATCGACGGCAAGGACATCTGGCACATCGGATTCCCCATTCACTGGGGCTACGCGGCGGAGAAGGGCCACACAGGACCGCTGGCGAATTTCTTGACGCCTTCCGTCGGCGATCCGAACACCTGGACGCCGGAGTACAAAGCGTTCCTGGTAAACCTGGAAAAGGCGTGAGGAGGCGATCATGACCGTACAAGCGCTCGAGATCAAACGCTCCTCCGCCGCCATGTGGGGTACCAAGACCGGCTTGCGCGAGAAGCCCGTGGTCTCCAAGTACATCGACACCACGACGTGCATCGGCTGCAAAGCGTGCGAGGCCGCCTGCCAGGAATGGAACGATCTGAAGACGGTGGCCACGCACCAGGAAGGCTCTTACCAGACGCTTCCGCATCTCGACGCCGACTTCTGGAACCTCATCCGATTCAATGAGCGCGAGGTGGACGGCGGCCTGATGTGGCTGATGCGCAAAGACCAGTGCATGCATTGCGCGGAGCCGGGCTGCCTGGAAGCTTGTCCTGCTCCCGGCGCGATCGTGCAGTACGCGAACGGCATCGTCGACGTCGATCCGTCGAAATGCATTGGATGCGGTTATTGCTCGACCGGCTGTCCGTTCGACGTCCCGAAGTTCCACAAGACGACGGGCAAGATGGCCAAGTGCACGTTGTGTGTCGACCGCGTCGAAGTCGGACTGGAGCCCGCGTGCATCAAAGCGTGTCCGACCGGCTGCCTGCAATTCGGGTCCAAGGAGCAAATGGTCGCCATGGGCAACGCGCGCGTGTCGCAGCTCAAGGGCGCGGGCTTCCAGGACGCCATGCTCTATGACCCGCAGGGTGTCGGCGGCACGAGCGTCGTTACAGTTCTCGGCCACGGCCATCCGGAGTGGTACGACCTTCCGCGCGACCCGCACGTGCCGTTGCTGGTGCGTGCCTGGAAGTCGATCCTTCGTCCGCTGGGAGTCCTCGCTGCGTTCGCCGCGGTGATCGGCGTGTTCGGTCACTACGCGACGTATGGTCCGAAAGAGCCGCCGGAAGGTGATGGGGTGGGCGAAGGGAGGACGAAATGAGCAGCGCCTCCGCTCAGCCCAATCGCGTTGATCGGGCCATCGTCGTGGCGCGCGATCGCGACAACGTCGTCGTGGCCGGCGAAATCGTCCGCCACCGCCGGGCCACGCGCATCATCCACTGGACGGTGGCTCTCACCTTCCTCATCGGTCTGTTGAGCGGAATGCCCATCTGGACGCCGCTCTTCGGCTGGATGGCCTATTTGGTTGGGGGCATGGAAGTGGCGCGGGTCATCCACCCGTATGCCGGCGTGGCGTTCGTGATCGCCTCGGCGTTCCAGTTCTTCCACTGGCTCGGCGACATGCACTTTGCTTCCGATGAGAAAGATTGGTGGCGTCCATCCAGAATGGCGCGCTACATGCGATGGGAAGATGAGGCGTCCGAGGAAGGCGGAAAGTACAACGGCGGCCAGAAGCTCTTCTTCTGGGCAGTCTGCCTCGGCGCGGTCGGGTTTCTGGTCACCGGAATTCCGATGTGGTTCCCGTTGCGCTTCCCCGCGCTTCTCCGGGAGATCGCCATCATCCTGCACGATGTCACCTTTATCTGCTTCCTCATTGGAGTGATCCTTCACATTTACCTCGGCACCGCGGCCGAACCGGGAACGTTCCGGGCCATGACCCGCGGCACGGTGACCCGGAGCTGGGCGCGCCTGCATCACCCCGGCTGGTTTCGCAAGGTTACGGGCGAGAGTCGCGACAAGCGCACGTGACCTCCCATCTGGCAAAGGCATCTGTGGCAGAGGAGTTCGGACAGCGCGCTGCGCGCGCCGAACTTCTCGCCGGCCAGTCCGCGTCCGCGCGCGAGGCTCTGACATTCGCAGCAATTCTTTCGCGCGCACAAGCGAAGGTGGCCACGGAGATCGAGCGAATCGCGCTCACCGGACGGCTGGAAAGCGACGTCGAACGGCTCATTCCGCTGCACAAGGCGCTCATCAGCGAGGCCGCCGACCATGGGCCGAGCGCCCTCGCCGACGAAGCGCGGAAGCGTGCGAACGACGATCCGGCGACTGCGCGCACACGTCTGCTCGTCTACTGGAACGGCGATAGCGACGATTACCTCTCCCGAGCGCTTCTACAGCCGTACGCTGAAGTGCTGCGAGCGCGTCAAGTCGCGCCGGACCGCGTACACAAGCGCGGGCATTGCCCGTTCTGTGGCGGCGCGGCGATGATCAGCGCCCGAAAACCGACCGGCGATTCCGACAGCGGACTGCGCATGCTGCGCTGCGCCCTCTGCGCACTCCAATGGAACGTCAATCGAATTCATTGTCCGTCGTGTTTCGAAGAGGATCCATACAAGCTGCCGCAGTTTCGCAGCGACGTGCACGCGAACGTTTGCATCGAGGCCTGCGACACATGCCGCCGCTATCTGAAGTCGCTCGATCTCACCCAGGATGCCCGGCCCATTCCAGAGATCGACGATCTCCTCTCGCTTTCGATGGATCTGTGGGCCATCGACGAAGGCTACACGCGCATCGAGCCGGGGCTGGCGGGGATCTGACACAGCAAAACATCGAACTCCTTCTCTCGGCTCAGCGCGCGCTGCGAAGCCGCTTCGATGATTTCCGCCACGCGCTGCAACATGACGACCGCACGGCGATCGAAGTCTCCCTGGTCGACTTCGATCAGCACCTTCGACGATGGACCGAGGCGGAGGAGCAGGCGCTGCTGCCGGCCCTGGTGCGGGCCAACATTCCCGGCCGCAACGCGCCGCGCGAGCTGCGTGTGGAGTACGTTCAGATCCGCGAGCTGACGCGATACCTGGTGCGGCAAATCACGGAAGGCATCCGTCCGAACGATCTGCTCGGATTCGTCGACAATCTCGACCGCCGACTGCGCGCGCACGAGTTGGAGATGGAGAAGGTCTACTACCCCGCCGCCGAATCGAAGCTTACGGACGGTGAGTGGCGGACGCTCAGCGAGGCCCGGCCGGAGCCATGACCGGTGCATAGCCGAGGGTCTTCAGGCTGGCCGAGATCTCGTCGAGCGTTGCTGGATCGTCGATCGTCGGCGGGATGATGTACTCCGTTCCTTCGGCGATTTTCTTGATCGTTCCGCGCACGATCTTTCCCGATCGCGTCTTCGGGAGCCGCTTCACGATCGTCGCTTTCTTGAAGGAAGCCACAGGTCCGACTCGGTCGCGGACGATCTGAATCAATTCGCTCACGATGTCCTTGTGCTCGCGGACCACGCCCGACTTCAGGACGACCAATCCGATCGGCACTTCACCCTTGAGAGCATCGGCGACTCCAATGACTGCGCACTCCGCAATATCAGGATGCGAGGCCAGCACCTCTTCCATCGCTCCGGTGGAGAGGCGGTGGCCGGCGACGTTGATGATGTCGTCGGTGCGGCTCATGATGGAAATGTAGCCGTCCAAGTCGCGGAACCCGGCATCGGCGGTCTTGTAATAGCCGGGATATGAGCTCAGGTACCACTTCTCGTATTCACTGTCGGCCTTCCACAGAGTCGGCAGGCAGCCCGGCGGAAGCGGCAGACGAATCACCACGTTGCCGAGCTGTCCGTCGGGCACTTCGCGGCCGTTGTTGTCGAGGAAGCGGACGTCGTATCCGGGAACCGGCTTCGTACAGGAGCCCGGCTTCACCGGCAGCATGCCCAGACCGACGCAGTTCGCGCCGATGGGCCAGCCGGTCTCAGTCTGCCACCAGTGATCGATCACCGGAACGGCGAGCTTCTCCTGCGCCCACAGGAGCGTGTCGGGATCGCAGCGTTCGCCAGCGAGGAAGAGCGTCCGAAACTCGCGGAGATCGTAGCGGCGTATGTGCTCGCCTTTCGGATCATCGCGTTTGATGGCCCGAAAGGCCGTTGGCGCGGTGAAAAGCGCGCGGACTCCGTGCTGAGAGATCACCCGCCAGAACGCGCCGGGATCGGGAGTGCCGACCGGTTTCCCTTCGTAAAGAATGGTCGTGCATCCGTGAAACAACGGCGCGTAGACGATGTAGGAGTGTCCAACCACCCAGCCGATGTCGGACGCTGCCCAGTACACCTCGCCAGGATCGACCCCATAGACATTCTTCATGCTCCACTTCAGGGCGACAAGATGCCCGCCGTTGTCGCGCACCACGCCTTTCGGATGACCTGTCGTGCCGGACGTGTAGAGGATGTAGAGAGGATCGGTCGCTTCGAGCGGCACGCAGTCAGCCGAGCGGCCTCCGCTCATCACATCGTTCCAATCGCGATCGCGGCCCAGTTTCAGCGCCGCCTGCATCTGGGGCCGTTGAAGGAACAAGCACGTCTGCGGCTTCGCCGCCGACAATTCGATTGCCTCATCGACCAGCGGCTTGTAGGCGATCACCTTTCCCGGCTCGAGCCCGCAAGAAGCGGAAATGACCAGCTTTGGCTTGGCGTCGTCAATGCGCTTGGCCAGCTCCGGCGCTGCAAATCCGCCGAAGACGACGGAGTGAATGGCGCCGATGCGCGCGCAGGCGAGCATGGCCATCACCGCCTCCGGGATCATCGGCATATAGATGATGACGCGATCGCCCTGGCCAACACCGAGCGAAGTCAACCCACCAGCTACACGAGCGACCTCGTCACGCAGTTCCCGGTACGTGAATGAACGGACGACGTTGGCAAGCGGGCTGTCGTAAATCAGCGCGAGCTGCTCTCCGCGTCCGCGCTCCACGTGCAGATCGAGGGCGTTGTAGCAGCTATTCGTTTTTCCGCCGACGAACCAGCGATCGAATGGCGCGCGCGATCGGTCGAGCACGCGATCCCATCGCCGGAACCAGTGGACATCATTCGCCGCCTCGGCCCAGAAGCCTTCCGGATCCTGGATGGAGCGCGCGTACACGGCGTCATACCGCGACATGACATCCTCCTTACCCGAGCTGGTGCACCTCGAATTGCGGCTCGTCAGGCTCGGTGCGCAGACCCTGGTAAGCAGCGGCCAACTGCTGCTGGGACCAGCCCAGAAATGTCCCGTCTCCCCGGTAGACCGCCTCTCCGCTCGGAAGGTCAATGAGGATGATCGCTCCCTTTCCGGCGTCGGAGTCGATCTCCATTCGCCAGGCCGACTGGGTCGCACCGCTCCCGCGCATGCGGATGGCCGAGCGTTCGAGTGAACGCACGACGGCGTTGGTCAGGCCGGCGACATCGCGTCCAACGGGATTGGCTTCGTCGATGGCGCTCATTCTATGTCCTCCCCCTCACCGCCAGCAGCCCCGGCGGCGACCGCAGTGCGGAACTGCTGCTTCTGATGGCGGCGATGCGCCTCCAGATATCGCGCATCCTCGGCGTAGGTGGTGGGATACACGGGCGGCACCGGCAGCGGCGACAGATCGCGATCGACGTTCACGAACGTGAAAATGCAGTTGTTCGACAGAGCGCGCACAGTGCGGTCCCGGCTGATCCGCTCAATGCTCACTTCGACGCAGATCGAAGTCCCTCCTGTGTACACGACGCGGCTCACGAAGTGGAGCTTGTCGCCCATGCGAACGGGCTGCAGGAAATTGATCCGATTTACCGCCACGATCAGTGGCCGGTCAGGTGCGATCTCCTCCGCGTTGATGGAGGCGAGCTCGTACGCGCGGCGCACCAGATAGCCGCCAAAAATCTTCGTCGGCACATTCTCCTGCTCCGGATACGTTCGTTCCCACCCTTCAGTGACCAGGCCGCCGACCAGGGCGCCGGAGAATCCCGGCTTGTCCTGCGCTTTGTGCAGGTGCGCGAGCAGCTCGTATTCCTCCCGCATGGGCGGCTCGACGGCCACCGCCTGCTCCCGCTTGAAACTCTCGCGGCGATCGATGGCCTTCTGCGCGCGGCGCTTCTCCATCTCCTCGAGATACTCCAGTGGGGGAATCGCCACACTTCGGCTCGCGTCGCCCTTGCCTACGCGGGTGACCATCGTGAAGTAGCACGACGCGAAGTGCCGCGGCTCCGGCGCCGATTGCTCCACGCGGATGCCGACTTCCATCGACGTGCGGCCGACATAATTGAGCCTGGCGTGACATGTCAGATCGCGCGTCACATCCACGGGCCGCCGGAGAACGATGCGGTCGATGGCCGCGGTGACCGCCCGCCCCTCCGGCACGGATCGGCCGATGTATGCGAGCGCGGTGTCCTCCGCCAGCTTGTCCAGCACTTCGAGAAGAAGCCCGAAGCGCAGATTTCCCTGCAGCGGCTCATCGACCACCATGAAGCGGCGGCGCAGATCGCCATCGCTGGAAAAGGGAAGCGTGCAGTCGACAGATGTTTCGGTAGGGCGAACCATGGCGCATCCTATCGCGCGTGGATTCGCTTATGCCACCTCGCCCGCGTACACGTTGAAGCGTCCGTCCCGGACGAAGCCCAGGAGTGTGAGATGGAACTCGCGGGCAAGATCGACCGCCAGAGTCGAGGGCGCTCCGACCGCGGCCAGCACCGGAATGCCGGCCATGATCGCCTTCTGCACCAGCTCGAAACTGGCCCGGCTGCTGACCATGAGGATCGAGTCGACCAGCGGCGTCTTTCCTTCCCGGAAAAACGATCCGATCACCTTGTCCACCGCGTTGTGGCGCCCGATATCCTCGCGGATGCGAAGAAGCGCACCGTTACGATCACAAACGGCTGCGCCGTGAAGTCCGCCGGTAGCGCGGAACGCGGCCTGCTCTTTCTCCAGCGCCGCGGGGAGGCGGCGAACGACCTGGCCGTCGATGGGCGGGCCGGGCGGCAGCGGTGAGGTGATCACCCGCACCGCATCGATGGATGTCTTGCCGCAGACGCCGCAGCTCGAGGTCGTGTAGAAATGGCGATCCAGCTTCGCCGCATCGATTCGGGCGCCGGGGCGCAGGGCAATGCGAATGACATTGGGGGATCCCCAGTGCCGGGCCGACTCGACGTCTGCCGCGGACTGCACCAGCCCTTCGGTGAACAGAAAGCCGACGGCCAGATCGACGTCATCGCCCGGCGTCCTCATGGTTACGGAGATGTTCTTCTCGCGCTGCTCCCCGTCGATTTGCCAGGCCGCGCGAATCTCCAGCGGCTCCTCGATCGCCAGGACGTCGTCATCGCGCGTGGCCGACTCGGCGGTCACCCGGGTGACATCAACCGACGCGATCCGCTCCTCTGGCATGGCGCCGATTGTATGGCGATATGATCTGCCCGGCTAACGACGAAAGGAGGATCCGGATGTCCAAACGCTCTGGAAAGATCAGTCGTAGGAAATTCGTGAAACTGACCGGTGGCGCGGTCGCCGCGGCAGGAATGACATCAGCGTTCCTGTTCCCCCAACGCGCCCTGGCCCAACAGAAGACTCTGAAGATCGTACAGTGGAGTCACTTCGTCCCCGGGTATGACAAGTGGTTCGACAACGTCTTCACCAAGGAGTGGGGAACCAAGAACAACACCAACGTCGTCGTCGATCACATCGCCATCGGAGAGATCAACGCCCGTGCGGCGGCCGAAGTGGCAGCCAAGAAGGGACACGATCTCTTCATGTTTCTGGCTCCCCCCGCGGCGTACGAGAAGCAGGTCATCGATCACCGGGAGATCTACGAAGAAGTTCAACGCAAGCACGGCAAGATGATCTCCCTGGCCGTCAAATCGACCTTCAATCCGAAAACCAAGAAGTTCTTCGCCTTCTCAGACTCCTTCGTGCCCGATCCGGGCAACTACCGCAAGGACCTCTGGTCGCAGGTCGGATTCCCTCACGGACCCGACACGTACAACGACCTCCTGGTCGGCGGGAAGCGGATCAAGCAGAAATTCGGCAATCCGGTCGGAATCGGGCTCTCGCAGGAGCTGGATACCAACATGGCCATGCGGGCCATCCTCTGGTCCTTCGGCGGCGCCGAGCAGAACGAAGCGGGTCAGGTCACGCTGAACTCCAAGCAGACGATCAACGCCGTCAAGTACGTTCGCGAGCTGTATCGTCAGTGCGAGACGCCGGAAGTCTTCTCCTGGGATCCGTCCTCGAACAACCGCGCGATCTTGTCGGGTAAGGCCTCCTTCGTGCAGAACGCCATCTCCGTGACCCGATCGGCGGAGAAGGACAATCCCGAGATGTCGAAGCAGATTCAAATCACCCCGGCGCTGAAAGGTCCGGTGCGACGCATCGCCGCTGAGCATGTGATGGACTGCTACGTCATCTGGGAGTTCGCGGAGAACAAAGAAGGAGCGAAAAAGTTCCTGGCCGATCTCATCGACAACTTTTCCAACGCGTTCAATGCCAGCGAGTTTTACAACTTCCCCTGCTTCCCCTCGACCGTCCCCGACCTCACGAAGCGCGTCAGCAACGATCCGAAGGGGGTGCCGCCGGACAAGTACAAGGTGCTGAGCAACGTGTTGAACTGGGCCACCAACGTCGGATATCCCGGCTACGCCACCGCAGCAATCGACGAGGCCTTCAACACGTTTGTCCTCCCCACCATGTTCGCCAAAGCGGCTCGCGATGAGATGACGCCTGAGGCGGCGGTCAAAGCCGCCGACACGGAGCTGCGTCGCATCTTCGACAAGTGGAAGTGAGGGTCAACGATTCATGGCGGTCGTCGAGACACGAAGGCTGACCAAGGTTTTCAAACGTGGAAATGTCGGCGCCGTCGTCAATGTCGATCTGGAGACCCGGGAGGGCGAGTTTCTCGTCCTCCTCGGTCCCTCCGGGTCTGGCAAGACCACTCTGCTGCGGATGATCGCCGGGCTGGAGGATCCCACCTCCGGCGAGATTCTCATCGGCGGCAAGGTGGTCAATGATCTGAGCCCTCGCGAGCGGCGGATCGCCATGGTCTTTCAGAGCTATGCGCTCTATCCGCATCTCACCGTGTTCAACAACATCGTCTTTCCCCTCAAGGCGCAGGGGGTCGACCGAGCGCAGCGCCAGAAGCAAGCGGAGTGGGCGGCGTCGCTGCTCGGCATTGGCCATCTCTTCAGCCGCAAGCCGCGGGAGCTCTCGGGCGGCGAACGGCAGCGGGTGGCGGTGGCGCGGGCCATCGTGCGAGAGCCATCGGTGTTTCTCCTCGATGAGCCGCTCTCCAATCTCGACGCAAAGCTGCGCGCCTCGGCCCGTGAAGAGCTCGAGCAATTTCAGAAGCGGATCGGCACGACAGCGATTTACGTCACCCACGACCAGGTCGAGGCGATGGCCATGGGCGACCGCGTCGTCGTGATGTCGCAGGGAGCGGTGAGGCAGATCGGAACGCCGGCTGATGTTTACGACGATCCGGCCGACACCTTCGTGGCCACGTTCCTCGGCTCTCCTCCCATGAACCTTGTCCCGCTCGCGGATGTCATCGTCGGCTTCCGGCCGGAACATTTCCTTCCTGCCGGCGTCGCCGAGCGCGGCGGTGCGCACCTCTCCTACAGGTTTCAGATCTCACACAGCGAATACCTGGGCGCTGAGCTGATTCTCTACGGCACGATCCAGGGTGGAGCACTTCACCAGAAAAAAGTGATCTCCCGGATTCCCTCAACCCACAGCGCCGGCCTCACCGACGGTTCTGCGCACACCTTCGCCGTGGCTGAGTCGGACGTGAAGTTCTTCGACAAGCAGACGGAGAAGCGGACCGCGCCGCGGAGCCTCTCCTGATGCGGCAGCAGCGCTGGCTCGGCCCCGCCATGTTCATTCCGGCGATTCTCTACATCGTCATCCTGGTGGGCGTCCCCTTTGTGATGGCCTTCGTCTACAGCGTCGGCGACGTGAAAGTGGGGAGTGAGGGATACCACTTCGTCGGGCTGCATAACTTTGCCAGCGTGCTGAAGAGCCCGACGTTCCTGCTTGCCGTGCGCAATTCGTTCATCTTCACCATCAGCTCGCAAATTCTGGTGCTCATCGGCGCGACCATGCTGTCGATGGCTCTCCAGGAGGCGTTCCCGGGCCGTCGGTTTTTTCGATTCCTGATTCTGCTGCCCTGGGTCGCGCCGGTGTCGATCGGGTCCATCGGATGGAAGTGGATTCTCGACTCGCTCTACAGCGTGATCAACTGGGTGCTGGTGCGGGTGCATCTGGTCAAGCAGTTTGAGGCCCCAGTGTGGCTTGGTGAACCGAAGCTGGCCATGATCTCGGTGATCCTTGTGCACACGTGGCACATGCTTCCCTTCGCCACGGTCATTCTTCTGGCCGGGCTGACCGCAATTCCGAAGGACATCGTCGAGGCGGCGGCGGTAGACGGCGCGGGATTCTTTCGCACGCGCTTTCAGATCATCCTGCCGATGATGCTTCCCATCATTAACGTGGCCGTTCTCTTCGGCGCGATCTTCACCTTCACCGACATGACGGTGATCTACATCCTCACCCGCGGCGGACCGTACGACAGCACGCAGGTGCTTCCTTCGCTGGCATTCTTCACCGGAATTCTCGGCAGCGATCTGGCGGAAGGGGCGGCGATTTCCATCTTTCTGGTGCCCCTGCTGGTCATCGCCGCCTGGCTGGTCCTACGATCGGCGCATCGCGCGGAGGTCACGTAAATGGCTCCTCGACGAGCACGAACATGGGTGGCGCTGATCGTGACCTGGATCGTCCGCATCGTCTTCGCAGTGATCCTCGGGTTTCCGTTCTACTGGATGTTGATCACTACGTTCAAACGCACCTCCGACCTGTACAACCTCGACAACAATCCGTTCATCTTCAACGAGCGTCCCACGCTCGAGCATCTGAGGCTTCTCTTCACCGAGACGCTCTTTCTGCGCTGGGTCGGGAACACCGTGTTCGCCGGCGCCGTGGTCGTCTTGATCACTCTGCTGTTGGCGGTTCCCGCTGCGTATGCGTTGGCGCGGCTGACCGGCGGATGGGGAGCGCAGTTGGGCATCGGCATCTTCCTCACCTACCTCGTGCCTTCCACGCTTCTCTTCATCCCCCTATCGAGAGTGATTTCGCTACTCGGTCTGCAGGACTCTCTCTGGTCGGTGATCGTCGTCTATCCCAGCTTTACCATCCCTTTCTCGACGTGGCTGCTGATGGGATTCTTCAAGTCGATTCCCCGAGACCTCGAAGACGCTGCGATGGTCGATGGTCTCTCGCGCTGGGGGGCATTCGTGAAGCTGATGATTCCGATGTCCACCTCCGGAATCCTCACCGTGGTGATCTTCGCCTTCACCCTGGTGACCCAGGAGTTCGTGTACGCCCTGACGTTCATCTCGACGGCCGCTCATTCGACGGTGGGCGTCGGCGTTCCGACGTTTCTAGTTCGTGGCGACGTCTTCTACTGGGGGTCGCTCATGGCGGCGTGTCTCATCACCAGCCTGCCCATCGGCGTGCTGTACAACACCTTTCTGGATCGATTCATCGAGGGCTTCACGGTCGGGGCAGTCAAATGAGCTGGGCGACCGACCGGCAGTCAGAGAATCTGCTGGATTTTGCCGAAACTCTCTACTACTGTAGGGCCTCATTTCACGGCTGCGCTTCCCTGTCCCATCGTTCGGGAGACCACATGATTGCTCTTGATCTGAGTGGTTCCGCTCCGAATCCGGCGCTCATCCATCCGCGACCGCGCCGATCCGCGCGCCGGAAACAAGACCAACCAATTCACGATCCCGTTGCAGTTCTTCTACAACTGATCGAGGTGATGAAAGGAGAGAGTGAACTATGACCGATATAACCGCAGACCGGATGGGGGTGAGGCCGGCGGGTGGCGTCGAGTACCCGATCAAGCGAATCATCTTCGCTTCCAGTCTTGGGACCATGATCGAGTGGTACGACTTCTACATCTTTGGCAGTCTCGCGGTGGTCATGTCCGAGCTGATGTTCCCGAAGGGGGACCCAGCGTGGGCGCTGATCAAGACCTGGGCTCTATTTGCCACCGGGTTCCTGGTCCGCCCTTTCGGAGCGCTCGTCTTCGGCCGCATCGGAGATCTGATTGGACGGAAGTACGCCTTTCTGGTCACCCTGACCGTCATGGGTCTGTCCACGTTCCTGATCGGGTGCCTGCCGACGTACGCCACGATCGGCCTGCTGGCACCGACGATCCTGCTCTTCTTCCGTCTGTTGCAGGGTCTGGCACTCGGTGGAGAGTACGGGGGGGCCGCGGTCTATGTCGCCGAGCATGTCCCGGACAACAAGCGGGGTTTCTACACCAGCTTCATCCAGATTACCGCGACGCTGGGACTGTTTGTCTCACTCGCTGTTGTCCTCGGCGTAAAAGAGTTGATGTCCGACGCCGACTTCAAGGCCTGGGGCTGGCGCATTCCGTTCCTCCTGTCGATCTTCCTGGTCGCCATGTCGCTCTACATCCGCCTCAAGCTGGCCGAGTCGCCCTTGTACGCATCGCTCAAGAGACAGGGAAAGACCTCACTGGCCCCACTCAAGGAAAGCTTCGGACGCTGGAGCAACTTCAAGATCGTTTTGCTCGTCCTGCTTGGCGCAACCGCGGGCCAGGGCATCGTCTGGTATACCGGCCAGTTCTATGCGTTAGCCTTCATGCAGAGCGTCCTGAAGCTCGACATCGTGAAGGCAAGTACCGTTGTGGCCATCGCTGTTCTGCTGGGCATGCCCTTCTTCACCGTCTTCGGCTCGTTGTCGGACAAGATCGGCCGTCTGAAAATCATGATGGCCGGGAATCTCATCGCAGCCCTGACCTATCTGCCGATCTATCACGCCATGACGAACGCGGCCAAGGATCCAAAGAACCCCAACATGTTCATGTTGACCGTGCTGGTGTTCATTCAGGTCATCTATGTGACGATGGTGTACGGGCCGATCGCTGCATTCCTGATCGAGGCCTTCCCGGCGAAGATCCGCTACACGTCGTTCTCGCTTCCCTACCATATCGGCAACGGCTGGTTCGGCGGCACGCTGCCGCTCATCGCCGGCCTGCTGGTCGCGAAGACGGGAAACATTTACGCCGGCCTGTATTGGGTCATGGCAGTCGCGCTGATGACCTTCTTCATCGGGACGTTCTTCCTCAGCGAGAGTAACCGCACGGAGATCTGGAAAGAGGCGGAAGAGGCGCGGCCGGCCGCCTGACGCGTTGCAAAAAAGCGGGGACTTGCCGCCTGGCAAGCCCCCGCAGTTTCCCCCCGGGTGACACTTTGCCCTTCCCGGTCACTACTTGCAGATGGAAGGGGTGTCTCACACGGAGTCATTCTCCACGCCGGCGCAGAGGATTCTCATCATTGACGATGATCTGCAGATCGGCATGGCACTGGCCATCGGTCTGGAGCGTCGTGGACGCCACATCATCGTCTGCCGTGACATGGAGTCGGCCGATTTGGTCAGTGAGCGTTTCAACCTCACACACGTAATCACCGACATCAAGCTCACGGGACCCTTCCGCTTCGAAGGACTGGAGATCGTCGATCGCGTGAAGCGACAACACCAGACTGCGAATGTGATCGTCATATCGGGACACGTGACGGAGGAACTTCGAGCCGAGGCTCATCGTCGAGGTGCCGGCGCGGTCCTGGGGAAGCCCTTTTCTGTGGACAGGATCGAGCGCCTGATCCCGGTACCGTCCGCCGATATCGAGGGCATCGTCACGTTCGTGCCGATGCTGGACGAGATCCTACACAGCGATCTGATCACCCCGCAGTTCCAGCCCATCGTCTGGACGGAGAACCCCAGGTATGCGGTCGGGTTTGAGGCTCTGACCCGCTTGCGGAGCGATTCTCTTCTCAGCGATCCGGTTCTCTTGTTTCGGTACGCCGCAGCGAAAGGGCGCGTCGTCGACCTGGAGTTGGCCACGGCAACGGCGTCGATTGCAGCGGGGCGGGGGCTCGCAGAACTCGGCATTCTCTCAGTGAACATCCATCCCGACGTATTCTTGCAAGCGGACCGATTCTTCCAGGCGATCGCGGACGTCTGCGCTGACGTCGAACTCGCTCCGCAACGCGTCGTCCTGGAGATTACCGAGCAGGGTCCGCTCCGTGACCTGTCGTCTGTCGAGGCGGTTTCGACGATGATGCGATCCATCGGCTTCCGCTTCGCCTTCGACGACGTCGGCAGCGCGTACTCCCATCTCCGGGCCATCGCCGCCGTGCGCCCGTCGTACCTCAAAATCAGCCAGCACTTCGGAACGGCCTGCGACGAAAGCGAAGTGAACCGCAAAATCGTCAGGAACGTCGAGGCGCTGGCTCGGTCATTCTCCAGCGAGGTAGTGCTGGAAGGAGTGGAAACGGAACCGACCGCCGCCTTCGCGCGTGAGCTGGGAATCCGCTTTGCTCAAGGCTACCTGTACAACCGTCCGACGGACACGAAGAGGCTCATCGAAGAGTACAGTCACCCTTAGCGCGTTCGCTCGGTTGCGGGCCAGAGGCCGCTGGCGTCGACCGTTGCGCGGATCTCGTCCAGCAGCATGGGATCGCGCTCCAGCCGACTTTGAAGCCAGTGAAGGAACTCTGCATCCTCGCCATGAATCTTTCCGAGCTCCGCGAGAACCATCAACCAGTGTTCCGGACGCCCGTTGAAGACGCGGATGAGCACGTGGTAACGGAGAAACTCTGTGATGGGCCCGCCGGCCTGCCGGGATCCGGGCACGGGCGTGCTGCCGTCCGTGGTCTGCACACGGATATGGTGAACGTCGGTCGTGATCGCGTGCTCGATCCCGGAGATGAAGCGCGGAGTGCCGCTTTGTTCGATGCGGTCGCCGATGTGGAGAGGCGGCGGCTGGTCGGAGGTGTACTCCGCCATCCTGCCGGTTTCGTCTTCGAGTTCGATGATGTAGCGCACCAGCAAGGAGTGACCGGCGAGGCCTTTTTGCCACCCCCTGGTGTGCTAAAGTTTCCCATCCGCAATCGTGGTTCGTTAGGGGAATCTCCGTGACTGCAGCGGTAAACACGCCCGCGGAGCTGGAGCGCACCGTCGATCTGGGGGCGATCTACGACGCGCACTATCGTCTCCTGGTGGGGTTGGCGATCGAGCGTTACGACGTTTCCGAGACGGAAGCGCAAACGCTCGCACACGACGTTTTCCTTGCCTTTATCACCAAGGCGAACGAGATCATGGATGCCCGCACCTGGCTGGTGAGCGCGATCTGCAACGCGAGCAAATACTACTTACGGGTGCGTGCCCGGTACGTTTCACTCCCCGATGCGCTGCGGGAACGGCCCGACCCACGACTCTCACGCGTGCAGGATTTCCTGCCGGAACAACTCACCGCACGCCAGATCCTGGCCTGTCTCATTCCACGTTGCCAGCTCGCGTTGCATCTTCGATACGTGGAGGGGTACAGCATTCGCGAAGTTGCGGTCGAATTGCGTACCACCGAGAGGTACGCCCAGAAACTCGTTGGCAAATGCCTGCGCCGAGCGCACGAGTGCTATCGGAACGGAGCCCGGCCGTGAATCGCGATTCCTTCCTCCACAACGCCGCGCAATTGACGGCAGAACGCGAGGCCGCACGACCTCGGATCGCTGCCCTTCGAGGGACCGTGTCCCACGCGCAGGACGAGCCTGTCCCGCCATCGTGGCGCAACGCAGGATTTGTCCAGGAGCTGATCACCGCCGCGGCCGACATGTTGGAGACCGATGCACGCGAGAGTCTCTGCATGGCTCAGCTCGCGCTCGCGATCACCACGAGTCTTCCTCACAACTCGTACCCCCTTCCGATTCAGGCACAAATGGAGGCGTTCGTGTGGAAGGAGATCGGCACCGCTCACCGATTCCTCAGCGAATACGACGCCGCACTCCGCGCGTACGACGCCGCACTCCGCTCCGTCCGCCGAACCAGCGTACTTGCCCACGATGAGGCGATCATCGAGCTTGCCCGCGCCGTCGCCTTGAGCGACCTGGGGCGGCACGATGACGCCCTCGCGCTGATCGCCCAAACAGCGCCTGTGTTGCACGAGTTCGGCGACGGCAGTCGCCTTCACCAGGCAGCGCTGCTGAAGGCAATCGTCCATCAGCGGCGTGGGGAACTGGCAGCGGCTCGCACGACATACGAGGAGCTCGTAAGCCTGCTCGAGGGGACAGACGACTTGCATACATTGGCGGCCGTGTACAACAACCTCGGTCAGGTTTGCATCGACCTCGGTCAGCCATCCGTCGCGTTGCTCGCATTGCAGCACGCGCGGGCACTCCTCGAGGCGCTGGACATGCCTGCAGAGCAGACGCGGACCAATTGGGTACTGGCCAGGGTGCTGCTCAGCATCGGCCAGTACGCGAACGCCATCAATGCGCTGCAGAGCATCCGCGCACAATTCCTCTCGCGCGGTATGTCCGAGGAGGCAGCTCTGGTCGGCCTCGACCTCATTGACGCCTCCATCGCCACCGAACAGCGCGATCGGGCCATTGCGCTCACCGAGCAGGTCATCGCCGAATTCACGGCCGCAGGGCTCAACGAGCGCGCGATGACCGCGCTCTCCTACCTGCACGACCTCGTGCCCACCGCTGCTGAACCCCGCCGCATCGTGGCTCACGTACGTCTCTACCTGGAAGAACTCCGACGTGAACCAACGCGACTCTTCCTGCCGCTCGACGAACCGAGTCCCTGACCCCACAAAATCTTTTTTTTGAACCCAGGTAGCGTTTCACCCCCGCCGGCCACTACTTCGCGGCCGTGAGACCGGGGGCGCGCGTCCCTCCAAAAAACTGACGTGCGCGCAGTGCGCGCACAGACCGGAGGGATTCTATGCGTCGCTACACCATCATTCTGCTCGGTGCTCTATTACTCAGCACGCCGTATGCACGGAGAGACGACAGCCCGTTCGAGCCATTCGTCCGCATTCTCAGGAGCGTCGTTCGTCACCTCATCCCGACGCCAACCGACGGCGGCGATACGCTCATCGTGCCCAAACCGTAATCACACGGTGCGCACAAAGAAATGAGCTGCAGTTCTGCAGCTCATTTCGAACGATCCGAGATGCGCCGCCCACCGCGGGGCTCCGGGCGAATTCGTCTGGAGCCCACGCGTAGACAGGTACGTCAGTAGTACCACATCTGCATCTGGACGGTGAGCTCGTTCGTGCTGTGGATGGAGTTGTTCTTCGGCTTGACGCGCAGTAACTGACCTGTGAATTTGAGGTTCTGACCCGAGACGTAGTAGTGGGCGCCCACACCCATTCGTGTCACGTCCTTCGACGGGGTGGTCGAAGCGCTGAACTTCTGGGATTCCACTTTGAAGAATGGCTGCAGCTTGAGGGCCCCGAAGTAGTAGCCCAACTCCACCAGCTCATCCTTCTGGTCGGGAATCGCGGGAATGAACGTCCCTCCGTTGTAACGGTGGTGCTCGACAAGGCCCGCGAATTCGTCGACCTTGTTCAGTGGAAGCGTTGCGAAGGCGTTCGCGGTCCAGGATTTGTACTTGTTTTGCCCGTCATACCCTGCGCTGACCCCCGCGATCTTCCTCTTGCCCAGGGTCGTCCCGGGGTACACATAGCCCCGCTCCTTTTCGAAGAAGTCATACTGCAGGTACACGCTGCGCCGGAAGGCGTTACGCGTGCCTGCCAGCCGAACGCCCTGGAAGAGTGCCGCACGGTACTCGAGCCGTCCGTTGACGACGTACCCCTTGGCCTGGAAACCAGTGTCGCGCGTCGCGTTCGTCGCAGTTGGAGTGGCGAACACTGTTGCAGTAGGGCTGATATCGAGCGTCAGGAACGAGCTCGTCGACGTCAGTTCGGCGCGGCTGAGCGGGACCAGCATCTCGCCGCCAGAGAGCATGAAAGCGTCGCTCAGTTTCCACTCGGCCCAGGCGTCCTGGAGAAGGAAACCCGTTGTAAGCGACTTCGTGGGAGCGGCCTTGCCGACGTTCGGATTGTCGGTCTGGAAGAAGAACGTCACGTTCGGCGCCACTTGCCCCGTGACGAGGAACCGGGCCCTGCGAATGAATAGGTTCTCGCCGTATCCCCTTGTCGTGGCATCCTGCAGGAAATCAGCCCAACTTTGTATTTGTATGCCGAATCTGAAGAAGACGTTGTCGTTGACCTTCATCACCACCTGCGCGCTAGCGGGGACGGCCACCAGGAGAGCCGCCGCAATCACGAGCACGCCGAATACCGTGGATCGCATGGTGCGATTTGCCATTCCTTATTACCTCCCTTTTTCGAAATTGAACGCGGTTGAAGAGCACCGAACTGCCACCCGGTTTGCGGGTGAATAGACACGGATCATCCAGTGGGAAGACATGGGCGTCAGTAGGCGGAAAAACGCGGCAGGAAAAAACGGGGAACGTCAAACCATCACACCTTGCGGAAGATCGGCCCGGGTGGGGCTCTGCTGGTCCATGTCGGGTTTCCTCCGCGTTCCTTTTTGCGAATCGCAGCTGCTCGCGCTGCGGGGAAACAACATCACGACCTTGGCGGGACTTGACGCATACTATAGAAGAACTTCGGGCGGAAGAATAGGTGTCAAGTCACCGCTTGGCAACGGTGGTTTTCCCTACTTCGCATGTTTCTGAACACACCCGCGCTACCGTGATACCCTGCTCGGCCTTCAACATACAAATGGAGGCACCGTCATGACGGGGAAACGGGCACTGTTCATCGCAGCTACCTTCCTGATGGTTCCAGGCCTCTCGATGGCGGCGGCGAAAAACGTCAAGCTGGGCTTCATCAACTCCATCACGGGACCCGAGGCGCCAATCGGAGAGAACCTCTCCAATGGCGTCACTCTGGCCATCGAGGACCTGAAGAAGGAAGGAATCGACGTCGACCTCATCAAAGAGGACGACACCGGGAAACCGGAGAAGTCGATGGCGGCATTCGAGAAGCTCGGCACGCGCGACAATGTCGTAGGAATCGTCGGGCCGTATAGCTCAAAGTGCGCCAGCGCATTGGCCAAGCTTGCGGAAAAGTACAAGGTGCCTCTGCTGATCCCGGTCGCGTCGAAGGACGACATCACCAGACAGAACCTGAAGTGGACGTTCCGCCTCAGCGCCACGACCAACGACTACGCGACGATTCTGCTCGATATGGCCACCAGGCTGGGGAAGCCGAAGACCATGGCCATCATCGACGAGAACACCGACTTCGGAACCTCCGGAGCGAAGTCTGCGAAGGAGTACGCAGCCAGGAAGCACATCACCGTGGTCGCCGAGGAGTCGTATTCACCAGGTTCTCCCGACTACCGCTCGACGCTTGCCAGCATCAAGGCCAAGAATCCCGATCTTGTGTTCATGGTCTCTTATGTCGCTGACGCCATCCTGCTCATGCGCCAATCGCGCGAGATCGACCTGAAGCCGCAGGCGTTTCTCGGAGCGGGAGCCGGTTTCGCCACCGTACCCTTCGCCAAGGAGCAGGACATCTCCAACGATGTCTTCTCCAGCACTCAGTGGACCGGTCACGTGAACTGGCCCGGCGCGAAACAGTTCAACGAGCGCTACAAGGCGCGGTTCGGCAAGGAACCGACGTATCACGCGTCGACGGCGTACGAGTCGATGATCATCATGGGCGAGACCGCGGCCAAGGCAGGAAGTCCCGAGAGGACCCGCGATCTGCTCAAACGCGGAAAGTGGAACGGCATCATGGGTGAGGTCCGTTTCGCTGACTACGACGGTTACACGAACCAGAACAAACATCAGATGCTGGTCGAGCAGATCCAGAACGGTGTGTTCGTGACCGTGTACCCGCCTCAGTATGCTTCCGGGAAACCGGTCTATCCATTCCCCGGATTCAAGAAGTAGCGTGATGCGACGGATCAAGGGCGAGAGGATAAGCGCTCACCCGGCGCTTCGCGCCACCCTCTCCCGCTCACGCGGGAGAGGGCCCTCAAGATCCCTCTGCGAATGGAGATCTTCCTCCAGTCTCTACGGCATTCTGATCGGCGGCGTCTACGCGCTGATCGGAATCGGACTGACGATCATCTTTGGCGTGATGCGGATCATCAACTTCGCCCACGGCGAACTGCTGATGCTCGGCATGTACGCCACCTACTATCTCTTCTCACTCTTTCACGTCGATCCGTTTCTATCGATTTTCATCACGATGCCATTGATGTTTTTCTTCGGCGCTTTCCTCCAGAAGATCGTCATCAACCGTACCCTGGCCGCACCGCCGCAGAACCAGATCCTTTTGACCATCGGCCTCGGTCTGATCATGAGCAACTCGGTGATGCTGGCCTTCACCTCGGACTACAAGATCCTGTCGACGAAGTACTCCTCCAGCAGCGTAAGAATCATGGGCATCTCGATCTCGCTTCCGCTGATGATC
>QHVS01000131.1 GCA_003223635.1 Acidobacteriota bacterium
TGATCGATCGTCGCCGCGAGGATCGATTCGATCAACTCCTCGAAGCGGGGAAGCCCTTCGTTTCGTCAAACGAAAACTGGGTGCCGTATCGCGAGCGGTTGTCGTGGTTGCGCCGGAGCAGGATCGCTGTCATGCTCCACCGCCCGACAGCGGAGGCGGTGTACTCGATTCGCACGCGTCTGTTCGACGCCATCGCAGCGGGAGTGCCGGTGATCACCACCGAGGAAGGATACGCGGCGGAGCTGGTCAGGCGGGAGCGCCTGGGGTTGGTCGTACCGCCGTTGGATCGCAGCGCGGTGGTGGCGGCCATCCGCCGGCTGCTGCAGGACGACGTTTTTTACGCGGAGTGCGTATCAAACCTCGAGCGCGTCCGTCCGCGGTTCGCCTGGGATGCGGTGACTCGACCGCTGATTGAGGCAGTGCGCGAATGGCAGAAGCAAGCAGACTGATTGTCGACGAATCGCCGGCGCGTCCCGCGCTGGAGCCGGTCGATCTGTCCATCGTGGTGGTCACCTGGAACAGCGAGCGTTGGGTGGAACGATGTCTCCGCGCCATTCCGGCCGCATGCGGCGGCATCGCGCATGAGGTCATCCTCTACGACAACGCATCGTCCGATCACACGATCGGTGTGGCGCAGGCACTCCTGCCTGCGCACGTCATGCAGTCGCCGTCGAACGACGGCCTGGCCGCGGCAACCAATCGAGCCATCGCCGTCTCGCGCGGCCGCTACGTGTTCCTTCTGAATCCCGACTGCGAGCTGGCGCCGAACGCGCTCGCCGATCTGGTGCGCTATCTCGATTCGCATCCGGAGGCCGCGGCTGCAGCGCCGCTGCTGTCGGATGACGACGGCCATTCGCAGCGCGAATTTCAACTCCGTCGGCTGCCGACGCTGATGACCTTCGCCTCGGAGATTCTGGCCTTCGAGAAATGGTTTCCGGGAAACCGGACTACCTCTCGCTACCGCTATCGCGATCTTCATCTCGACGGACCACAGCGCGTCGATCAGCCCGCGGCGGCGGCGCTCCTGCTTCGGCGCGAAGTCTTCGATGAGATCGGACCGCTCGACGAGCAGTTTTCGCCCGCCTGGTTCGAGGACGTCGACTACTGCCGCCGTCTGGCCGAGGCGGGAAAGGCGGTCTATGTCGTCCCCTCGGCTCGCGGAAAACATTTCGGCGGCGCCAGCCTGGAACACGTGCCGTTCCATCGCTTCGTCGATCTGTGGTACGCGCACATGTGGCGTTACGCGCGGAAATGGTTTTCCCCGACGCAGGCCGAGGCGCTGCGCTGGCTGATCATCGCCGGCATGCTCCTGCGGCTCGTGCCGGCCGTCGTCGGGATTGCGCATCCGGAGGTCGGACGTCGGAACGCGCTGCGAGCCTACGCCGGCGTGTTGAAGAGAGCCTTCTTTCGATGGGGCGAACGGTCAGCGTCGTCCTAGTCACCTGGAACGATGCTCCGTTTCTGCGCCGCTGCCTGAAAGGAATCGAGCAGCAGACACACGAGGACATCGAGTTCATTCATGTCGACAACGCTTCGGACGACGATTCCGCAGCGATCGTGCGCGCTCAATTTCCAGCGGGCAGGCAGATCCTCAATGAGGAGAACCGCGGCTTCGCCGGCGCGGTCAACCAGGCCATCCATCTCTCACGCGGAGAGCTGATCCTTCTCTGCAACCCCGACGCGTACCTGGAACGCGACTACATCGCTCGCATCCTCGAGGCATTCGATGCCGCCGGCGACGAGTTCGGGATGGCCACCGGAAAATTGTTTCGTGCGCGGGGCTATGAGATCGAGCCGACGGAGCTGATCGACTCGAAAGGGATCCGCATGACCCGAAGCGGCAGGCACTTCGATATCGGACAAGGGTTGCCCGACAGCGCGCCCGCACGCGGCCTCAAGCCGCTCCGAACTGCGATCGAAGTCTTCGGCGTTTCCGGCGCTGCCGCTGTCTACCGCCGTTCGTTCATCGATGCCGTGAGCATCGACGGCGAATTCTTCGACGAGGACTTCTTCACCTATCGCGAAGATGCGGACGTCGCCTGGCGTGGCCGGCTCTTCGGCTGGCGAGGGATGGTCGTCCCGGATGCGATCGCGTATCACGTCCGCAAGGTGACTCCCAAGGGGCGGCGAAGTCTGTCGGCCGCGGTCAACATGCACTCGGTGAAGAATCGTTTTCTGCTGCGCCTGAAAAACGAAGGTCTCTATCTCGCGCTGCGCAATGCGATCTTCGAGATCCCGCGCGACATTGTCACGATCGCCGCGGTGTTGACGATCGAGCGCACGTCGCTGCCGGCGCTGAAGTGGCTCCTGGGGAATTGGCGGCGCGTTCTGCAGAAGCGGCGCCTCATCTCCGATCGCGCGCTCGCGGAGTGGTTTCGTTGAAGATCGCCATCCTCGGAACTCGCGGGGTCCCGCCGCGATACGGCGGGTTCGAGACGTTCGCGGCCGAGTTGGGCACGCGGCTCGTGGCCCGTGGGCATGAAGTGACGGTCTATTGCAGGGATGGGGGGGAGGGGGCCGTGTGGCTCGGCATTCGGCGCATCGTCCTTCCTGCCATCCGCCACAAGTATCTGGAAACTGTCAGCCACACGTTTCTCTCCGCGCTCAACGCCCTGCGCCGCGATTTCGACGTCATCTTGTTATGCAATGCGGCGAACGCCTTCGTGCTTCCTCTTCTCCGCGCGGCGCGACTGCCCGTGGCCATCAACGTCGATGGCATCGAGCGTCGCCGGCGCAAGTGGAACCTTCTTGGCCGCGCGTGGTACGCCATCGGCGAGTCGTTCGCGGTGCGTTTCGCCAACCGAATCATCGCCGACGCCGAGGTGATCGCTCGTTACTACCGTGAAAGGTACGGCGCGGATCCGGTCACGATCGCCTACGGCGCGGACTTTCCGCCGGAGAGTGACTCGGACGTGTTGCAACGCCTCCGGCTGAGAGCTCAGAACTACATCCTCTATGTCAGCCGCTTCGAGCCGGAGAACAATCCGCTCGAGGTTGTCCTCGCGTATGAAAAGCTGGACAAGGCACCGCCGCTGGTCATGGTCGGCGCGGGCCTCTATGCCAAAGATCTCGTGGCCGAGCTGCAGCGCCACGCCAGCGACCGCATTCTCTTCCCGGGAGCGCTCTACGGCGTCGACTACCGCACGCTTCAACGCAACGCGATGATCTATGTGCAAGCCACTGAGGTGGGAGGGACGCATCCGGCGATGATCGAGGCCATGGCCTCCGGCGGCTGCGTTCTCGCGCTCGACACCGCGGAAAACCGGGAAGTCGGGGGCGATTCTGTCGGTTACTTTTCACTTCGTCCAGGCGAGACGCTTTCAGGCGCGATCCGTGAATGGCTCGGCGATGCGCCCAAACGAGAAATGATGCGGAAGTCGGCCCGTAGCCGGGCGGCAGAGCGATATCGGTGGGATCAGGTGACGGCGGCGTACGAGAATCTCTTATCCGAGCTCGTCCGCTAGACGCTCTCCGGTCGACTTCCGTATATCGAACGGACGAATTTTGAAGTACCCTGCGGACGTAGAGCCGAATGCTTAGAGAAAAGGCGCGACTGGTCGCCAGGGTCGTTTATCTCACCGACCTGGGCTGGGCCTGACTTCCCTGGCGTTCTTTACGGCATTTTTCATCCGCGACGTCATCATTCCTCACGTCGCTCCGCACCGTTTCCCCACCGGCCTCTTTCCGATCCAGGAGTATTTGAAGATCTATCCGATCGTGCTGGTGATCTGGTCGGTCCTGCTCTTCTCGTATCACAGCTACCACAGCCATCGGACCGTGATGCTGACGAAGGAAGTGACGACGACGCTGCGCGTGGTCCTCGTCGGAAACGTTCTTCTGGCCACGCTGGCGTTCCTCCTTCCGCTGCGGCAACTGTCGCGCACCTGGTTCATCCTCTTCGTCACGCTCTCGGCGCTTTTTCTCGTCATGGAGAAGATCGCCATCCGCATCGGCGCGCGCTACGTGCGGGCCAAGGGATTGAATTACCGCACCGTTCTGATCGTCGGCACGGGCCGGCGGGCCATCGATGTGGCGCGAGTGATCGAGAATCACAACTACTGGGGATACAAGATCCTCGGCTTCGTCTCCGACGGCCACCGCCTCTCCAACGGGTGGGCCCGATTCCGCGTCTACGGGACCGTGCCCGACTTGCGGACGCTATTGGAATCCGGCGAGTTCCCGGAGATCGTGGACGAGATCGTCTTCGCCGTCACGCGGAAGAAGCTCGACGAGATGAAGCAGCTCTTCATCCTCTGCGAGGAGCTGGGCATCCGCGCGAGAGTGGCCATGAACTTCTTTCAAAACCGTGTGGCCCGGATCGAGATCGAGGAACTGGAAGGGATCCCGTTCCTCACGTTCACCACCACGCCGTCCAACGAAACGCAGCTCGCGGCCAAGCGGCTTCTCGACGTCGGCGTCTCGCTGCTTCTCCTGACGCTGGCCACGCCGATCATCGTGCTGGCGGCAATCGCCATCAAGCTGACCTCTCCCGGATCGGTCCTCTTCAAGCAGGAGCGCATCGGTCTCAACGGCCGTATTTTCACGCTCTACAAGTTCCGGACAATGATCGAGAACGCATCGCAGCGGCGCGAGGAAGTGAATCATCTCAACCAGATGACCGGACCGGTGTTCAAGGCTGCGGCCGATCCGCGCGTCACCACCGTGGGACGCATCCTGCGCAAATTCTCGCTCGATGAGTTGCCGCAACTGTGGAACGTGCTGCGAGGCGACATGAGCCTGGTCGGTCCGCGGCCTCCCATTCCGGAGGAAGTGCGCTCCTACCATCGCTGGCATCGACGCCGCCTGTCGATGAAGCCCGGACTGACGTGCCTGTGGCAGATCAGCGGCCGCAACAACGTCGACTTCGATCGCTGGATGAAGCTCGACCTGCAGTACATCGACAACTGGTCGCCGTCGCTCGATCTGAAGATTCTGTTGCGCACGATTCCGGCCGTGCTATCGGGACGCGGCGCATCGTAGCGCCTGGCTGTTGGCTGTTGGCGGCTGGCTTACACTGGGATGTGCCAATCGCCGACCGCCAAACGCCAACAGCCCGCCGTGCCCTCGCGCTGATCGCCCTCCTCGCCATCGTCGCCCTCCGCCTCGAGCCTCAGCTTCTTCGATTTCCATTCATCGACCGCGATCCGATCGGGCGCGGCCTCGGGGTTTATCCCGACCGCGGCGTTGAGCAGTTCCCGCGATTCCTGCAGGCCGTTCGCGAGCGGACGAACGATGGCGACTCGATCGTCGTCGTGGTGCCGATGATGCGATGGGATGACGGCTACTCGTATGCCTACTACCGGGCCAGCTACTTTCTTGCTGGACGCGAGGTGCTTCCGCTGGTCACCAGCGACGATCGGGCGCACGAGGACAACTTTCGGAACGCGCGCTACATCGCCGCGTGGCGATGGAACGTTCCTCCCGGCAATCGGAAGATCGTCTGGCGCGGCGAGGGCGGCATGCTGCTGAGGCGTGAATGACGGCGGTTCTTGTCGCCATCGTCTCGCTTCTCGTCCTCGGAATCGCCGCCACCCTCGCTCTCGATCGGCGGGCCCGCGGTCCGCTGCTCCTCGGCACATCGTTCCTGTATGGCAGCGGAGTAATTTTTCTCATCCTGCTCGGCTGGTCGACGGTCGGGCTTCGCTGGTCGCTGGTCGGGATCACCATCGCGGCGCTGGTGATCTGGTCCTCGATCTGGTTTTTGACAAACAAGTTGCCCCGACCCGCGACCGCCGACCCGCGACCCGTGAGGCCGCACTGGCTCGACATCGCCACGCTGCTCACGCTCATCGGCTACGCGCTTTACGCCACGATCGCTCCGCTGTGGGAGTGGGACTTCTGGGCCATCTGGGGATTGAAAGCGCGCGTGTTTCTGGAGCACGGCGGAATCGACTGGCGCTTTCTGGAGAGCCAGTGGAACACATTCGCGCATCCCGACTATCCGCTGCTGCTGCCGCTCAACTACGACTTCGTCGCACTTCTGCAGGGTGGGTGGAGCGACCGCTGGCTCGGCGCGCTGAACGTCGCATTCGGCGTGGCGCTGCTGTGCATCGTGCGCGGACTGGCGTCACGCGAGTCGTCGACGGTCCCCGCCGCGCTGGTGACGCTCACGGCCGCGTCGCTGGCCGTTTCGCGCTACATCGGATTGGCGGAAGGACCGCTGATCGCGTACGGCGCTGCCGCCGTGCTTTTCCTCCGTCATGGACTGCTGTTCGACGATGACGCCTCATGGCGCCACGGCGCGGTGCTCCTTGGATTCGCCGCCAACGTGAAAAACGAAGGCATCGCGATGATGGTTGCGGTCGCAGCGGCATTGCTGGTCATCAAGCCCCGAGCGATCCTCCGCCTGTGGCCCGCTTTGGCCCTCGTCGCTCCGTGGCTGATCCTGCGCACGACGCACGCTCTGCCGACTGATATCGCCACCGGCTCGGTCAGCTCGCGCATCCTCTATCGTCTTCCATTCACCGCGGAGATCCTGACGTTTCTTGCCCGCCGCCTCTATGAACCATGGTTCTGGGCGGCCGTGCTGGCGGGGTTTCTCATCGCACCGGCGGTTCAGCGCCGGCGCGAGTCGTTCGTCGTGCTCACCACGCTGGTGCAGCTCATCTTCTACGTCGGCTCGTACTACGCGACGCCGCATGACGCGCGATGGCACGTGGCCACGTCGTGGTCGCGACTGACCGACCAGATCGCGCTGCCGATCACGTATGTCGTCGTGTTGATGCTTGCGAAAACAGTTGCCGGCATAGAATCGCCCGATGCCGAAGCTCGACCCGAGCAGCGATGAATTCCGCGCGGCCGGACATCGCCTCGTCGATTGGATCGCCGACTACCTCGACGGTGTCGATCGTTACGAAGTCCTCTCGCGCGTGAAGCCCGGCGACATCGAGTCGCGCTTCGCCGCCGCTCCGGGAGCCAAAGGCAAACCGTACGACGCGCTGATCGCCGAATTCGAATCGAAGATCGTTCCCGGCGTGACGCACTGGAATCATCCCGCGTTCTTCGCCTACTTCTCCATCACCGGATCTCAGGCCGGCATTTTGGCGGAGCTGCTCACCGCGGCGCTCAACGCGAACGGAATGCTATGGAAGACGTCCCCGTCGCTCACCGAACTGGAAATCGTGACACTGCGCTGGCTGCGCGAGTCACTCGGTCTCCCGAACGGCCTCTTCGGAATCATCAACGACACCGCATCGATCAATTCGTTTCTCGCACTCGCGGCCGCGCGCGACGCGCTGGGGCTCGACATCCGCGCCCGAGGAATGACGGGACGCGATCTCCCGCCGCTGAAGGTGTACTGCTCCGAGCACGCTCACTCCTCCATCGAAAAAGGAGCTCTGGCCCTCGGCTTCGGTGCGGATGACGTCGTGCAGATCCCATCGGACGATGCGTATCGGATGAAAGCCGACGCGCTCGAATCTGCGATCGCCCGCGATCGGGCCGCGGGCGCGCTGCCGTGCGCAGTTGTGGCCACGCTGGGGACGACCTCCACCGCCTCGGTCGATCCGCTGCCTGCCATCGGCGCCATCGCCCGCCGCCAGAACCTTTGGGTGCACGTCGACGCCGCGTACGCTGGATCGGCCACCATCGAGCCGTCGTTTCGCTGGCTGTGGAAGGGGATCGAGCACGCCGATTCGATCGTGGTCAATCCGCACAAATGGCTCTTCACTCCGATCGATTGCAGCGTCCTCTACACGCGCAAGCCGGCCGTCCTGCGCAACGCATTCTCACTGACCGAGACGCCGGCCTATCTGACCATGACCGACACGGCGGAGATCAACTACATGGATTACGGCCTGCAGCTCGGCCGCCGTTTCCGCGCGCTCAAGTTGTGGATGGTCATGGAGCATTACGGAACGGAGCGGCTGTGCGCCGTCATTCGCGATCACGTCGGATATGCCCAGCAACTCGCCGGAGAGCTGTCGAAGCGCGAGGACATCGAGCTGCTCGCGCCGCAGTCGTTCAGCGTCGTCGTCTTTCGCAGGATCATTCGGCGAGATCGAGAGGTTGACGAAGAGGGGTCGGAGCGAACGACGACGGAACTGCTGGAGCGGATGAACGGCTCCGGCCGCATCTTCGTCTCGCACACCCGCCTGCGCGGCCGCTTCGGCATCCGCGTGGCCATCGGTAACGGCGCGACGGAGTGGAAGCACGTGGCGCGCGTGCTCGAGTTTTTGTAATTTATCCCGAGCGCAGCGAGGGATCTACGGTGGCGCAGCTCCAAGCAGGACCATGCGAGTCTCTCGTGGCATGCGCGTCGCTGTACCACCGGAGATTCCTCCCCATCGCTTCGCTCAGGGTCGGAATAAACTTCAGAACTGATGTGGCAGCAATTCCTCGAAGATGCCGGCGAATGGGCCGTTGGGAAGATGTGGATTCCGCGAGCGCTGCTGCTGGCCATCCTCGTCTACATCGAGATTCTGAAGTTTCACGACAACTCCCGCTGGACGATCTTTTACGGCATCACTCTCGCCTTCCACGAGATGGGACATCTCCTCACCGGATGGACCGGCCAGTTCATTTGCGCGCTGATGGGGAGCGTGTTTCAGGTGGCGGTGCCGATCGCCGTCATCATCATCTTCTACCGGCAGCCGGACTACTTCGGGATGTCGGTGGGCGGCTTCTGGTGGTCGTACAGCCTCTTCGAGCTGGCTGCGTACGGCGGCGACGCGCGCGCGCAGGATCTGCCGCTGGTGGGGTTCGCGTCCCAGGAGGATTTGCAGCACGACTGGCACTACATCCTGGGGCGGATGCATATGCTCAGCCTCGACACGACGTTCGCCTTTTTCATCCGCGTGTCGGCGGTTGCCGCCGGCTGCGCGTCTCTCGCCTTCGCGGTCTGGCTTCTGCTGCGCATGGCGCGTTCGTCTCGTTCATGACGCGGCGAACGGCCCAATCTGCTCGAGCAATGCGCCGCCGTACGCCGAAAGCTTGGCATCGCCGATTCCGTAGATGTTGCGCAGTTCGACGAGTGTCGTCGGGCAGCTCGCGGCAATCTCCCGCAGCGTCCGATCGCCGAAGATGACATAGGGCGGAACGTGGCGGGCCTCAGCCACGCGGCGTCGCCAACTCCGCAGCGCCTCGAACAGTTGGCCGTTCACCGTCCCCTCGCCGGCGCCGGCGATCGCTGCTCGCACCCGCCGCCGATCCGGTTTCTTCGCCACCGCCGGCTGCCGCAGTTGAATGGTGACCTCGCCGCGGAGAACCTCTCGCGACGAGGGCCCTAGGCGAAGCACCGGGTACTCGTCCTGGGTCTGGATGAGAAACCCCTGCGCGACGAGCTGATACGTCCAGTCGCGGATTTCGTTCCGCGCGTGGTCCTTGAGCAATCCGTACGTTGAGAGGCGATCGTGGTTCCGCGTTCGAATCCGCTCGTTTTGATCGCCGCGCAGAACGGAAACGACATGTCCGATGCCGAACGACTGGCGGAGCCGGTAGACACAGGAGAGGATCTTCTGCGCGATGAGGGTCGCTTCCGGCACGTCTTCCGTCTCGCCCAGGCAGACGTCACACGCCGCGCAGGTGTCGCTCGAATACTGCTGCCCGAAGTAATGGAGCAGAGCGCGATGACGACAGGTGGTTCCCCAGCAATATCGATCGATCTCCGCGGTCTGCCGGCGCTCTTCTTCGCGCTCGGTCATCGACTTCCATACGATGGCGTCGGAGCCTGAGTACAAGAGAACGCACTCCGCTTCCAGGCCGTCGCGACCGGCGCGTCCGGTCTCCTGTTGATAGTGCTCGATCGATTTCGGCATGGCCGTGTGCAGGACGAAGCGGACGTTCGGCCGGTCGATCCCCATTCCGAAGGCCACCGTCGCCACCACGACGTCGCATCGCTCGGCGGCGAATGCTTCCTGTGCCGATCGCCGCGCCTCGTTGGAAAGGCCCGCGTGATACGGAAGCGCACTGTAACCGCGCGACTGAAGAGCGGATGACAGCGTGTCGACGTCGCTGCGGCGAAGGCAATAGATGATTCCTGCCTCGCCGCCATGGCGATCCAGGACGCCGATCACCTGCTTGAGCGCCTCCCGCCGCGGCAGGACGCGGTAAGTGAGATTCGGTCGATCAAAATCGCCGACCAGCATCAGAGGATCGCGCAACGCGAGCTGCGCGACGATGTCGCGTCGCACCGTCTCCGTCGCCGTGGCCGTGTAGGCATGAATCGAAGCGCCGGGAAAGAGATCGCGCAGCGCGCTGAGCTGCCGGTACTCGGGCCGGAAGTCGTGCCCCCAATGGCTGATGCAGTGCGCTTCGTCGATGGCGAAGGTCGTGGCGCACGCCGCGCGCAGCATCGAGACGCAGGATGGCATCATCAGCCTCTCCGGCGAGATGAACAGCAGCTTGATGCGGCCATCGAGCGCATCTTTCTCGGTGGCCCGCTGTTCGAGCGACGACTGCGAGCTGTTCATCTGGGCGGCAGCAACTCCGCACGCCACGAGCGCGTCGACCTGATCCTTCATCAGCGAAATAAGCGGTGACACGACGACCGTGAGATCGTTCTTCAGCAGCGCCGGCGCCTGATAGCAGAGCGATTTGCCGCCCCCGGTGGGCAGCACCACGAGCGAGTCGCGTCCGCTGAGCGCTGCCGCCATCGCCTCCTGCTGCAGGGGCCGGAGAGTGGAGTAGCCCCAATGGCGGGAGATCACTTCGAGCAGAGGCCCGGTCACTGTGAAGATTGTACGTGGCGCGGAGGCACTAGAATGCGGCGCCGTGCAGACCCTCGATCCCACTCCGGCCGCGACACGCGCTATTCAGGCCATCGCCGAGCTCCTGGCCAGGCTCCGCCTGGACTTCATGTTCGTCGGCGAAGTGGCCCGCGCGGCGTGGCTCGGCGGCGCGATCGAACGTGGCTCGGTCGACGTCGTGGCCGTGATGCAGCCGCAGCAGAAGAATCAGATCGCCATGATGGCGTCGCATCGCGGCTTTCTCGTCAATCCACAGGAGGTGGAGCAAAGCGAAGAGCTCGATCTCATCCCGTTGAAGTTCGAAGATGTTCGCGTCCATGTGCTCGTGGCCACCAACGCGCTCTACGCCACGATGGTGGCGGCGGCGAAGGAGGTCGGCGGAATCAAAGTTGCCACGCGCGAGGATCTGGCGCTGCTCTTCGCTCTTGGCGAAGACTTCGATGTAGTGCGCCATCTCGCCGCCTCTTCCGGTTTCGACCGCGAGCGGTACAACCAGAAGCTGATCTCCATCGGCCTGCGGGAGCTCGTGGTGTGATCTGGATCGACACACAGGAAGCACTCGACCGAGCGCTGGAGCGCGTAGCGCGGCAACCCATCGTGGCCGTCGATACCGAGGCGGACTCGCTGCACTCGTACTTCGACAAGGTGTGCCTCATCCAGATCTCCATTCCGGGCGAGGATCTGATCATCGATCCGCTGCGCAAGCTCGATCTCTCCGGGTTTGGAAAAATCCTGGGTGACAGCAGCATCACCAAAATCCTTCACGGCGCCGACTACGATCTGCGGATCCTCAATCGCGACTTTGGATTCACGATCAGCAATCTCATCGACACCATGGTCTCCGCCCAGCTCCTCGGATACGAGGCCTTCGGACTCGCGGCGCTCCTGGAGCAGCACTTCGGCAAGAAACTCGACAAGTCGCATCAGCGCGCCGACTGGGCGCGCCGTCCGCTGCCGCGCAACATGCTGGAGTACGCGGCCACCGACACGCGTCATCTGATCCCGCTCGCTTCGCTCCTGCGGGAGAAGCTCACCGCTCTGGGACGGTGGGAGTGGGCGGTCGAAGAATTCCGGCGGCTGGAGGCGATTCGTTTCTCGGAGAAAGAGGCTGGAGACGAGGCCTTTCGCCGGCTGAAGGGAATCGGCAGCCTCGATCGCCGCTCGCTCTTCGTGGCCCGCGCGCTCTACAACTGGCGCGACGAGATGGCCCGGAACGATCTGATCGTGGAGGTGGCGAAGGCCAGGCCGGCGACTCTCGAGGCGCTGGCGGCGACTAAAGCGGTGCCGGCGCCGCATCGCACACGTTACGGCCGCGAGATTCTGCGGGTCGTGCGGCAGGCGCTCGATGCGCCTGAGGATTCGCTGCCGGAGAAGGGGGACGCGCGTCCCTGGCTGCGGGACAAGGCGCTCGAAGCGCGCGTCGCGCGGTTGAAACATGTCCGCGACGGCGTAGCTAAAGAGTTGAAGATCGAGCCCGGCCTTCTGGCGCCGCGCCACGTGCTCGCCGGAATCGCCACCACGCGCGACCTCGACGCCGTACCGGCCATGCGCGAATGGCAAAAGCGCATCGTGGGAGAAAAACTCCTCAACGCGCTCGGCCCTGCGTCGTAACGCAGGACTCGGGACTCAGGACTCTCGTACAATCGGCGGGCATGGATCGAATCAAGGAATACAAAGTCATCGTCATCGGCTCCGGACCTGCCGGATGCACGGCGGCGATCTATCTCTCTCGCGCCAATCTCGCTCCGCTCGTCCTGGAAGGCTTGCAGCCGGGCGGGCAGCTCACCATCACCACCGACGTGGAGAACTATCCCGGATTCCCGGATGGCATCCTCGGGCCGAAGCTGATGGACCTCTTCCGGCAGCAGGCGGAGCGATTCGGCGCGGTGTTCCGCATGGAGCAGGTGGAGAGCGTCGACCTGCGGACGCATCCCTTCCATATCAGCACCGATCAGCGCACGTACGAGTGCCAGGCGGTGATCATCGCCGCCGGCGCGTCGGCCATGCAGCTCGGCCTGGCGTCGGAAAAATCGCTGCAGGGCTTCGGCGTGTCGTATTGCGCGACCTGCGACGGCTTTTTCTTCAAGAACAAAGAGATCGCTGTCGTCGGCGGCGGGGACTCGGCGATGGAGGAGGCGACGTTCCTCACAAAGTTCGCCACCAAGGTCACCGTGGTTCACCGCCGGGAGGAGCTGCGCGCGTCGAAGATCATGCTCCGAAGATCGAGTTCGTCTTCAATTCGAGTGTGGAAGAGGTGGTGGGGACCAAAGAGGGCGGCGTCACCTCGCTGAAGATCCGCAATCTGGTCAGCAACAAGCTGAGCGACATGAAGGCGCAGGGTCTCTTCGTGGCCATCGGCCACATCCCGAACACGAAGGCGTACGCGGGACAACTGAACCTCGACGAGCGTGGATACATCGTCCTGCCGCATCACAACTCGACGGTCACCAACATCCAGGGCGTCTTCGCCTGCGGCGACGTCGTCGACCACATCTATCGCCAGGCGGTCACCGCCGCTGGCACCGGCTGCATGGCCGCCCTCGACTGCGAGAAATGGCTGACCCACGAGCGGATCACGGAGCGATGGGACTTACCGATGGGCGAGGAAGAGCGGGTGTGACCGTGAATGCAGAACGCAGAATGCAGAATGAAGAATCCGAACCCCGAAGCCCATTCGGCGGACCAATCATGTCAAACAGAATTGTCCTGGCGAGCTTCCTGATTACGTCGTGCGGAGTTTTATCACCAACAGAACCGCGAGAGGCAGCGATCGTCCAGCCGGCCTGCGAAAATCCTGCGCCGTTCCTCGGTGCCGATCACCGCGCGTACCCGGATCGCGTCGTCGACGATTACCTTATTCTTCTGAAGCCAGGATGAGTTTTAGCTGCGATCCCGCATTTCCTTCACCCCTGCAAGCCGTGCGCAGTTCGCGCAGCAGTAAATGTTCCCGCCCGCCTCGCTCCCGTGCCCGATTACTTTACAGCCGCAATGCGCGCAGGTTGGCGCCATCGCGTGGATGGCGCACTCGAAGCTGTCGAACGTGCGCCGTTCGCTCCCGCGCACGACCTGGAAAGATTTGTCGTAGTCGTTACCGCAGACGTCGCACTTGGCCATGGCGAACCTCCACGTTCTATGGCGTGCCGGTTATATGCCTAAGAATCCAGACTGTTGTTGGTGATTGGGCAGATCACCGAGCGGTGGGTTGACAGGAACGCAGAACGCAGAATGAATAAATGCTTTTACGCGGTCACCTGATGAAATAGAGCCGGATCGATTTGCCGACCTGCCGAACGGGCCGGTATCCCTTCAGCCACTGATAGCCGTCGCCGCGGTTGTTCGGGCCGCCGAAAACGAGTTCCTGTTCGCTGATGGCCACCCAGCCTTTCACGTGCTCCCACCGTGGCAGTTCTTCCGCAT
>QHVS01000132.1:0-8300 GCA_003223635.1 Acidobacteriota bacterium
GCGAACAAAGGGATTGGCGAACGGTCGGGAGAACTGAATGACCATCGCGTCGGCGTCGCGTGTCGCATCAATACTCTCGATGACGCGCGCGGTGCAGGAACGCTCGGGAATATCCACCGGGATGGGCGGCGCGCTGACGGCGGCGGTGACTGACTCCGGATCGACATTTCCGCGGAAGAAGGCAGCCTCCGCCATCGCCTGGAGCGCAGCGCGGGTGATCAGCGGCTGACTGCTGCCAACCACGCGCAGCGATCCGCTCATCCCCTCGTCGTGCAATCTCAGGCAGATCGCCTCCAGAGCGCCCTTGGGCACGGACGTAGGCAGGACAACTGGTTTGGGGGCCGAGGCGCACGATGCGGCCAGCATCAGCACAAGCGCCGCGCCTCTCACATCAACCTCAATTGCGGCGTCGACATGCCCTCGAAAAACGCCCGGATGTCGCTCGCCGGCTTTCGGGAGATCAGCTCTCGTGGTGATTCCTCGTACCAGTCGCTGGGGAAATAGCGGGTGTAGTTCTCCTGAGTGAAGCGGCGGCAGAGGAGGGCGATCACGCCGATGTCGCTTTCGCTGCGGATCACACGTCCTGCCGACTGCACGACGCGCGTCATGCCGGGAATCAGATAGGCGAACTCGAATCCGCTGCCGTACTGCTCGTCGTAATACCGCTTGAGCAACTCCTGCTCGAAGCTGACGGTTGGAAGCGCTGGCCCGACCACCATCACGCCCGACAGCATGTCGCCGCGATAATCGACGCCCTCTGCGTACATTCCGCCGGAGACCGCGAGGATCAGATTCCCTCGCGAAGGTTTGTGGCGAAGGATGTCGAGCATGGCGTTCCGCTCGTAATCGGTCATGTCGGCGCGCTGCAGCATCACATTCTTGCCGATGGGCGGCATTCGATCGGCCACCTCGCGCAGAAACGCATAGCTGGGGAAGAGCGCCAGAAAATTGCCGTCGGAGGCCACGGCGATCTCGGCCACTGTGTCGGCGATGCGATCGTAGTGATTCGCCCGCTGCTTGAAGGTGGTGTCGACTTCCGGAACGATGACGATTTTCCGATTGGCGCGCGGGAAGGGCGAGGGGAGCGACAGCTCGCACACGCGCTGCGTGGGCAGGCCGAGAGTCTTGCGGTAGAACTCGAACGGCTCGAGAGTCGCGGAGAGCGCCACCGTGGCGTGCGCGGAGTCGAATACCGACCCCAGGTAGCGCGACGGATCCTTGCAGAAGACTTTCAGCCGCAGACCGTCCGGCGCGCGCTCGATGATGTGGGCGAATTCTTCGCCCGACTCGTTGAGAAGGTTCGTGAACTTCACGAGCTTGAAGTAGAAATCGACCAGCGGATCATCTTCTTCGGCGATGCGGTTCTCGATTTTCCAACTGATGTAGTTCGTGGCCACCCGTTCCCACTCCGCGCGTTGATCGACGAACAGCTCGCGGTCGGGCTCGCACAGCGTCTGCGTCGATCCCTCCTCGATGGCCTCGGCCAGTTGACGGAGGTGATCGCGCAGGAGCTCCAGCAGCTCCTCCCATCCGTCGATCCAGCAGTTGCGCCCGACCAGATGCTTCCGAATCTCGTCGAATGCGCTCTCGTGCAACTCGGGCGAGTAATAGCCGCGGCCGCGATCGACGAGATTGTGCGCCTCGTCCACGATCAGCACGCAGTCGCCGTAGTCGCTCTCCTGCTGATAGGCCTTCAGTCCAACGTACGGGTCGAAGATGTAGTTGTAGTCGCAGACGATCACGTCCGCCTGCTCGATCAGCTCCAGCGAGACTTCGAAGGGGCACACTTCGGTCGATTTCGCCAGCTCGAACGTCAGGTCGGGATCGAAGTAGCTCATGGATGTGGCCATGCGCGAGAGCAGGCCGCTCTTCTCCATCTTTTCCGAGTAGCGTGCAGCGAAGGGGCAGAAGTCTTCGTGGCAGATCATCTCCGTGTGGGCGCACATCTTCTGCTTGGCCCGGATGCGAAGCACGCGGAAACTGCCGTCGTTCAGGAGACGCAGCGCCTCGACGGCCATTTCCTGCTGGAGCGTCTTCGAGGTCAGATAGAACAGCTTTTTTCCCGCCTTGAGCGACTCGCGCAGCGCGGGATAGAGCGCGGCCATCGTCTTGCCGATTCCCGTCGGCGCGGACACCAGGAGTGCTTCACGCTGCCGAACCGCGCGTTCGACCGCGTCGACGATCTCCTGCTGAAACGGCCGCATGCGTTCGTACGGAAAGGCGAGCGACTCGGCGAACGCCCGCTTGGCCGCCAGAAGCCCGTGACGCGATTCGACGTCGTCGACGAGTTGATCCAGGCTGGCCTCGAGCGTCGCGGCGACGCTCTCCTCCTCGAACTCCGCATCGACGATCTTCGATTCTCCGCTGACGAGATCGATGAGCACGAGCTGCGGGACGAAGGCGAAACCCGCCAGCTCGGGCTGCGTGGAAAGAAACAAGGAGTAGAGAAGCAATTGGTAGAGATGCCGCTGCAGTTTCTCCGACCTGTAGAGTGCTTCCAGCTCCAGGTCGAAGTGGATCGACTTCACTTCTTCGACCGAGACGCGGCGTTCGGCGCGGTCAATCGACAGTCCGTCAATGCGCCCGGTGATGGTGATGTTCCAATTGCGACGGGCCGTGCGATGGACGACGTGCACTTCCGCCCGGTAATTCGTGTCTTCCGCGGCTCGCAACTCCGCGCGGCGGCTGTGGATGTCCTGACCGAGCCACATTCGGCGGAACCCGTCGCCGCGTTCGACGCCGATGCGGCGATAGGTGGTCGGATAGGCGAGGTCGCCGACGGAGCAGACGATCTCGCGCTTATCGTGGTCGACCCGCACGACAAGATGTTAAACGATGAACGATGAACAATGAACGATGAACATCGAGGTGTTGGTTCATCGTTCATCGTTCATCGTTCATCGTTTCTACAGCTTCTCCACCTGATCACCCAGGACGAACGCCTGATAGTCGCGATCCATGCGATAGCTGGCCAGTTGCACGGACGGTGTGTAGATGTGATCGGCGAGGCGCAAGTAGATGTCGCGAACAGTCTGTTTGTTGATGGCCAGACTCTCGGCGGTCAGCTCGCCCTTGAGCGAAAACAGGCGCTGGAAGTCATCGCGCGGAAGGCGCACCGGATTCCGCACGTCGTCCGACATCGGGTCCCACTCGCCGATGAGCACTTCGCCGCCGTTCTTCTCCGCCGGCCGGACGCACACGATGATCTCGCTGGGGATGAGCCGCTCGTGCGTGGTGTCCGCCTTTTCATTGCCTGACGCGGCGTAGACGCCGGGCTGGTGAAAGAAATGGCGTAAGGCGCTGACCAGCGACTCGCTGGGGTCGATCGGAACGGCCTCCACTTCGCTCGAGGCGAAGGGCACGATCTCGGCGATCTCCACCTGATCCAGTCCCTTCAGGGAAACCATTCCGATCAGCCTGATGCCGATATACGCGACGTCGGCGACGGCGGGCGTGAATCCTACGTAGGTGCCCCAGGGGAGAGGAAGCTTGTGAAGATGTTGTCCTTCGCTCTGCAGCTCGTTCGACAATTCCTGCAGCAGGGACATGGAACTGACGATTCCCTCGTTGACCAGATGGCCGTTGGCGTTGACGTAGGCGTAGTAGTCGCGCGCGTGCTGCGCATGGTCGATGACGTCAACGCCCCGCGCGAGGGGCGCAAAGAACTGCTGCACTTTCTGCTGGTCGTAGCCGTGCGCGATGAGGAAGGCGGCGAACTCCTCGATCTCCTTGTTTGCCTTTCCGGTTGTCAACCGGGACAGCTCGACGATCCCCGGTCCGTAAAACTCGGTGATGCGCTCGCTGGCTGCGCCGCGCATGGGCAGGAGGCGGTAGTAACCGTAGTTGAGGGCGACGCGCAATCCCTTGTTGAAGGCGAAGCCCTTCTGCTTCATCTCCGTGTAGAAGCGCTGAATCTCCACGGCGCCGCGCACCAGGCGCAACGCGCGCCGGGTGGTGTAGAACGCGCCGTCGCCGAGATACTTCTCGAACTTCAGGCGATGCCGCTCGGCGATCGACTCCAGCTTGCGCTGAAAGAGAAGCATCTGCCGGTACGAGTTGATCTCTTCCTTGCGTCCGCCGCGACGGATGTTTCCGAGGGTTTCGGAGAAATTGGAGATGTCGTAGATGAGCCCGAAGCGGTAGACCATCGGATCGAGAACGCCCTGCAGCCCGAAGTCGAGCGGGCGCGTGGAGCGCGAATACTCCACGGCCGTCCGCTTGTCCGCGGCGACCACCTCTCCGTCCGGCGAGGTATTCATCCAGATGATGGCTCGCCGCAGCTGGGTGAGCACGCTGAATTCGCGCACGCGCCGCCCGATCAGCTGCAGCTGCTCGCGATCCTCGCGGTTGAGCGCGTTCTGCACGGCGGGATGATCGAAGAGGAACGATTGGAACTTCGGATCGAGAAGCACGGCCGTGGAGATTCCCTGGTCGACGGCGCCGAAGAATGGGAGCGCGGCGGCGAACGACCGGTCGCGCTGCAGCAGCTCCATCGCTACGTTGCGGAGTTTGTCGAAGCTATCGCGGAATGATTGAAAGTCTCGCCGAAGATATCCGTTGAGGAACGACCGCAGCTCGCGCAGGTCCGGTCCGATGAACTCCTCGGTCAGAATCAGCACATCGTCCTGCAGCAATCGGAAAAACTGCAGCGCACGCTGTTCTTCTCCGTCCAGCATCGCCGCCGCTTTCACGGCCAGCTGCATCATCAACTCGCGCGTCTCCAGCGTCCACTTGGCGAAGATGCGGTATTTGAGTGCGTCACCCTGCGTGCGGCCGCTCTGCGTGTCGATGGAGCTCACCCGGCGTGGGATGGAGGAGAAGTTGCGCGCCAGATCGACGGAGTGCGCCAGCCAGAACACGGCGTGATAGTCGTTCAAAAGATTCGACATCATCGCGTTCTCGCTGACCTTCAGCAGATGGGTCAGGTACGCAGTGATGGACGCCTGAGCTTTCTCTTTGGCGTCCGGTTTCCGCGAGACCTGCCAGGCCACTTCATCCGTGAGCCAGCGGTCCAGGCGCGTGTCGAGCTCCTTCATCACCGGCGTTTCGGCCAGCGGAAATCCGAGGACCGCCGGCTGCGTCTCGTCGGCCATGAAGATCTTGTATGGCTGGGGGAGAACCGATTCCGTGCGCGGGAACAAATCCTCCAGCGTCTGCGCATAGTGCAAGGGCACCAGAAACGTGTTGGAGTCCGGCCGAGCAGACAGATACTCGATGATGGCGGAGGACATGACCCGAGGGGTGGAAGTATAGCGGGGTGGGGCCGAAAATTCAGGAACTGCCAGGAAGAATGCAGAATGCAGAATGCAGAATGCAGAATGAAGAAAACGGTCTGCGTTGTCATTCCGAGCGTAGCGAGGAACCTGGGCGTGCGGGGCGCGCCAGAGCGAATTGAACCGCGCCCCTTCCGCCCAGATCCCTCGCTACGCTCGGGATGACACTCGGCGAGATTTCTTCATTCTGCTTTCTGCATTCTGCATTCTGCATTCATCACTCCTCTGTTAGACTCACCCCACCGTGAAATCGTCCCCCGCGGAAGCGCCGGCGACCTGTCCCCGCTGCAGCGGCTCCGGGTGGGTGCCCCTTGACGGCGACGCGCTCCGGGTGGAGCCGTGCGGATGCCAGGGCGATCTGCGGCGGCGGCATCGGATCACCGCGGCCAACATTCCCCGCCGGTATTACCACTGCAGGCTGGAAACGTTCTATGACCGCAACAATGGCGCGCTGATCGCGGCCAAAAACAAGGTGCAAGCCTTCGTCGACGAATGGCCAGGACGGACGGAAGGACGCGGCCTCTTGCTTATTGGACCCTGCGGCTCCGGGAAGACGCATCTGGCCGTCGCCGCGCTACGCGACATCATCGACGCCGCCAAGCCGGGCAAGTTGCTCTTCTCGAACTTTCAGGATCTGATCCAGGAAATTCAGGCCTCGTTCGACTCGGACGAAACGCCCCGCAAGTCGGAGATTCTGAGACCGCTCCTGGAAGGCGATCTGCTCGTGCTCGACGAGCTCGGGTCGCAGAAACCATCGCTGTTCGTGCAGGACATCCTCTACTACGTGATCAACACCCGCTACAACGACGAGCGCACCACGATCTTCACGACCAATCATGATGACCTCGAGGATCGGATCGGCAAGGCGCTGCGCAGTCGCCTCTCAGAGATGTGTGAGGAAGTTCGGCTGATGGGCGTTGACGACTATCGAGCGCAGAAGCGAAATGGCGCGATGCCCGCCGCTCTGAGGCAGACGAAACCGCAGAACACGATTTGAAACGCAGCGCGACTGAAGTTCTCCGCCGGGGCTTCGACAGCACGCTGGCCAACTGGCCGCTGATCCTGATCCGCATCGCCGAGGGAATCGTGTTCGTGGGGATCGTCATCGCCGCGGTCGTGGCCGCCGTCGTTCCCATCGCCGTCGCTGCCGGATTGTCGAAGTTCGACATCTCCGGTTCTTCCAATCCGGCCGAAGCGGTCGCCGCGGCGATCGTGCAGCATTGGATGCTCATCGTGTATCTGCTGCTCATCCTCACGCTCGTGCTGCTCGTCCTCGTGGCTATCCATTCGTTCGTCGAAGCGGGCAGCGCGCAGGTGTTCGTCGACGCCGAGCGCCGGGCGAAGCCGGTGGCCGCGCCGCGGCGGGACGTCTTCAGCGTGTTCAGCATCGATCGCTGGATGGCGGGCGGGCGGCAGGGATGGTGGAGCATTTTCTGGATTTACAACGCGACGTGGAGCGTCGCCGGATTGATCATCCTCATTCCTCTGCTCATCACCATGGTGTTGATGGTCGCCGCCAGCGAGGCTGCCGGCAAGGTGGTGGCCGGCTGCGCCGGACTGTTGCTTTCGGTGATCGTGGCGATCCCCGTGGCCGTGGTGACAGCCATCTGGACTCAGAAGGCGATCACGATCTGCGTGGCGCGCGCGGCAACGACCGGCGTGGCCCTTCGCTCGGCGTGGGATGAGATGCGAGCCGACTTCGGCCGTCACTTCGCCGTCGCGTTTGTCCTCTTCATGATCAGCTTTGGCGGTGCAATGGTGATCTCCACGCTCTCGATGCCGTTTCAGATCGGCCAGCACCAACACTCGGTGTTCAGCCTGGCATTCGCGCCTTTGCAGATCATCTCTTCCTTCGCCCAGACGATCTTTTCGGCCGCGGTCGGCGCGTGGTTCCTCGCTTCGTTCGTCGCGCTGACCGAGGATCGTTGATTGCATAGAGGCCCGTCATGAAGCGCTCCATAGCTGCGTTCGCTCTCGCTCTGTTTGCCGCCTGCTCCACCGTCCCCGCTCCAAAGACGACGCCGCAGCCGCCGCGGTTATCGAACGTGCTCCTTCCGGTGACTGCGGCGACAAAGACCATCGCCGAGCCGCGCATCCGGGTCGGAATGCTGAGCGATCAGACCGCGGTGACGTTCCCGCGGGTGGACGGCGGCTACTATCTGATCACCGACAAGGGATCATGGATTCTCCGCCGCGGCTTCACGGACGCGGCGCCGTTGAGCGACACGACGCTTCATTACGCCGTGCAGGCCAGCGCGCTTTCCGACCAGCCGAGCGCGGAGGCATTCACGCAGAAGATGCGCAGCGAGACGGGCCAGCGAGTCGACGCGATTTTCGATCCCGCCGCAGGCGTCTACCGGATTCTCGTGGGCGACTTCCTCGACACGCACTCGGCGCAGCCGCTGCGCGATCAGCTCGTGGCCCGCGGTTACGGAAAGGACATGCTGATCGTGCGCCGACCGACCAATCAACCGTTCGAGCGGCGCCATCGCATCGTCGATGACGAAGGGCAGCCATACACGCTTGACGGGGAGTCGCTGCTGATCCTCCCGGTGACCGCGGAGACCATCACCATCGATGCGAAGCCGTACCGCACCGCGGCGCGCGCGTTCATCAATGGGCGCGGGCTCCTCAACATCATCAATGAGCTGAATATGGAGGACTACCTGCGCGGCGTCGTTCCCGCGGAGATGGGCTCGCGCATCTACGACGAGATCGAGGCGCTGAAGGCACAGGCGATCGCTGCCCGTACCTACGCCGTTCGCAATCTCGGCCAGTTTCGGGCGGAGGGATATGACATCTGCCCCGGTCCGGCCTGCCAGGCCTACAAAGGGTTCTCGAGCGAAGAGCCTCTTTCCGATCAGGCGGTGCGCGAGAGCGCCGGGCTGATCATCACCTACAACGGAAAACCGATCGACGCGCTGTACACCGCGACCTGCGGCGGCGAGACGTCCGATGTCGGCACGATGTTTCCCGGCCGCAGCGAGCCTTACCTGAAGCGAGCGCGATGCGTGGAGATGGAAATGA
>QHVS01000132.1:8550-10681 GCA_003223635.1 Acidobacteriota bacterium
GATCGAAAATATTTCTTCCCGCAGAGCGCGAGTGACGCGACTTCGTACGCCGCTGCGGCGTTCCTGGTGAAGTTCGGGTTTCTCCCGGCGCAGGAGATCGATCGGATCGATTTGAATGCGGCCATCCCGCGCGAGGAGCTCTACGGCCTCCTCGGATCGTGGCTGCGGAAGCACAACGCTTTGAATGAAGCGACGGGAAAGATCTTCGCCATCAGCGGCCGTGCGCTCACGTTGAAAGCGGAAGGGAAGACCGTGCCGTTCAATCTTCCCGAGGGCATTCCGATTTTCCGCCGCCTCGGCGATCGCTATCAGGAATACGCCTCCGTGCCGATCATGATCGGCGATCGCGCCTTCGTCCAGAGCAATGCGCGCAAGGTGCCGGTCTCCGTCATCGTACAAGCGAACATCGACGGCGCGTCGTTCGATCGGACGTCGAGCTTTGCCAGTTGGACGCGCAGCTATCGCGCCGACGAGCTGGTCACATCAATCAACCGTCGGAACGCGATCCAGCAGCTCCAGGGATTGCGCGTGATCAGCGTCGACGCCTCGCAACGGATCGCGGAGATGGAAGTGACCGCGGAGGGAGAGCGGAAGTTTGTCCTTCGCGGTGTCCCTCAACGTGCCTGACAATCTGTTCGTGTTCGAGAGGACCATCGATCCGGACGGCGTCGATCGCTACACGTTCTACGGCAAGGGATGGGGTCACGGCGTCGGCATGTGCCAGGTCGGCGCGTACGGAATGGCCTTTCGCGGCCGCACCGCCGAACAAATCCTGAAGAACTACTACACGGGAGTGGAGGTGGGGAAGTAGCGCCGCCAACTTGGCGGCGGGTCCGCCGGCAACCTGCCGGCGGGCTGGTAATCCTCGCGCCGGCAAGTTGCCGGCGTACCCGCCGGCTGGTAGCCGGCGTTACGGCTCGCTACCCAGGATCAGCGTGGCCAGCGCGACCGCCACCCGGCGGTCGATGTCTCCGTGCAGCTCGAGCACGTCCTCCGCTCCCCGTCGCGAGATCGTCCCCACATCCTTACCGTGATACTCGATGTGCAGATTCGCTTCGTAGTGCCGGCTGAACTTCCCCGCAACTTTTCGGAGAAAAGCCCGAGAGAGAGACTCCTCGATCGCGAAACCGACGGGTCGATCGCTTGCGTTCACGATGCTCCAGCGATTGCGCGCCAGTCGCGACCAGACGCTCTTGTGAAAGCGGGCCAGCACTCTCCGGTCGGGCGTGGCCACAACGAAGGTGACGGACGGAAAGGAGACGTTCGATTCCTGCGAGATCTGAACAGTGGGGAGCGCGTCTTCGTAGAGCGTGACATTGGTTGGTGGAACGAGCATGGCGATGACCACTGCGAATCCGCCGCTCAGAACGGCCGCGGCGATCGCCGGAACGGCGCGCCCTTCCACCGCCAGAAACGTGACCGCTGCCGCTCCGGTCACCAGCACGACCACGGAAACCACGATGGCCACGATTCCGACGACGCTGGCGAAGCTTCGATACGACAGAAGCTCCGCGTCGTCGTCTCCGCGGATGGTGACCTTTTCCCCCGCCCGCACCCCCGTCGTGAAGCGATAGCGGGAGGGCGAAAACGCCGGAGAAGAAGGCACCGCTTCGGAGCCAGGTTCCGTCGAGCGGTCGAGTTCCTCCTCCTCCTCGGATATGGCCCCGTCGTCAGATCGGACTACTGCGCTTTTTTTTTTGAATCGTCGGCGCCGGCTTTGTCGTGCGGTTGCGTCGTGCTGACGCTGATCTGTTCGTGCTCGGAGGTGGTCATCTGTTCCATCTCCGCCTCCTGCGCCCCATCGCCTTCCGTTGGCAATTCCTCGGAGAAGCGCCCGTAGGTGTTTCCCATCCGCAGTTTGGCCCCGTGAGTCAGCGGCGCCACGCGAACGCGCTTGCTGTTCACGTACGTCCCGTTGGCGCTGGCCAGGTCGTGGAGGACGAAGAACCCCCGCTCGAAGACGATTTCGGCGTGGTGCCGGGACACCTTCGGGTCGCGCAGGATGATATCGTTGCCGGGGTCCCGGCCGACGGTAAATGGCCGGTGAGTCTGGAGTCGGTAGCTCTTCTCCGTTCCGTCCAGGCCGACGAAGAACAATTTGGCCATCGAGGTCGATTGTAGCCGATTGGAG
>QHVS01000384.1 GCA_003223635.1 Acidobacteriota bacterium
TGAAGCGCGGCGTCACGCCGTGGATGCGCATGGCCACGAGCTGCTCGGAGGAGACCGCGGTATATCCAAGATTGAGGAGCTCGCGAACGAAGTCGGAGGTCACGCCGTGAATGCGAAACGCGACCAACTGCTCGGCGGTGAGCTTCGAATACCCGAGAGCTCTCAGCTCCCGAACGAACTGCGGAGTGACGCCGTGAATCCGAAACGCCGTGTATTGGCCGAGCGACTCCGCATAGCCGAGCGATTTCATCTCGCGGATGAATGCCGACGAGATGTCGAGCATGGCCAGCGAGAAGAGATGCTCGTCGGAGAGTTCCTCGTCGATCGGGACGCCGAGCGTGCGAAGGCTATCGCCGTATGAGCGGTTCGGCGTGAACTTGAACCGTCCCACACCCTCGCCCGCCTCGAACGTCCCGGTCATGGCGATGCTCCCGGCGTCGCGAGCCATCGTGAAACTCAGGCGGCCGAGTTGATCTGGGCATCGGTGATGCCCTGCAAATCGGCGCGGGAGAACGAGTGGCCGTAGCGACTACCGTCCTGCATCAGATCGAGATGAACTCGATCACCCTCCACTTTCGCCCGCCACACGCCGCGGAGATCGGCAGCGGAAGCGGTAAGCGCGAAGAGAGACAAGATGAGAATGTACGGCGTAAGGCGGCGCATGGATCCTCCAGGCAGTGCTCAGTGCTCGGTGCCTGGTAGGTACCAGGCACCGAGCACCGGTCTCTACTTCGTTCGGTACTTGGCGAGCTCGCGAATGAACTCCGCGTCGACGCCGTTGGCGGCCAGCCGAATGAGATCGTTGACCGACAGATTCGTGTAGCCCGCGTCGGCGAGCGACTTGACGAACGTCGGCGACACGCCCTGCGACCGCAGCGCGATCAGCTCCCTGGTCGTCAGGTTTGGATATCCGGTGGCCCGCATGGCGGCGATGTACTCGCCAGAAACTCCTTGCGCGCGGAGCGCGACCAGCTCGTCGACTTTGGATGTGTTGATGCCGGCGCTCTTCATCGAGGCCAGCCACTTCGGGGTGACGCCTTGGGCCCGCAACGCGATCGCCGTGTCGGCCGACTTGATCTCCAACCCCGCCTCGCGAAGCCCTCGAATGTAGTCGGGGGTTACGCCCTGGATGCGCAGCGCGACCAGGTCATTCAGGGAGAGATCGGCGCCGAGACCGGCTGCGCGCATCTGCTCGATGTATTTGGCATCGACGCCGGCGGCGCGCAGCTCGATGAGATCGTCGACGGTAAGCTTGCCGCCTTCTCCGATCTTGCGCTTCGGCCCGTCCTTCGATGCCTCGAGAAGACTAAACGCGCGCGGTGCCATGGCGATGGCCAGCGCCGGTCGAATCATCGCGTTCACGTCGATCTTCGGCATGGGGTGAATCCGCACCATGGGGCTGGGAGCGACAGCGCCCGCAACAGCGTCCGCCGCTTCATCCGCCATTCGATCCACCTCTGCGTCGGATATCCCGGGGTCGTTCTCCGCTTCAGTGGATGGATCGTCGCTCTCGGAATCGGTGTCCGACTCGTCAGCGGACTCGGCGTCGACCTGTATTTCGGCATGCGGCGCGCGAGCTTTGTCGCACTCTTCGGAGTCGTGCTTCGCATCGGGCTGCGGCGCGCCCGGTGGGTTCTGCATCTGTGGAGGAGCGGTCGGCGGTTGCTGCAGATGTTCGGCGAACAAGGAGAGGGACGGGACGAGGAACAGAGCGCCGAGGACAGTCAGCAGGCCGACTCCGGCGGCGAATTGAGAAGACCAGTTAGCCGACTCGCCGCGCGCACCGACCAGGCGGCGGATGCGCATGAGGAGCGATCCGCCATTGGAAGCGAGGACCGCGTGCGCCGGATCGAGGCGCAATTCCTCGAAGCGGGTCAAGGCTCGCGCGTATTGAAGCGGGTCGCCGAACATCGCGACGGCCACGTCATCACAGCAATGCTCTCGCTCCACGCGGATTCGACGCGAGATCCACCAAACCGCCGGATGGTAAAAGAGCAGCGTCTCCACCACGGCCTGCAGCAGATTGACGATGAAATCGTGACGGCGGATGTGCGCCAGCTCGTGGGCCAGGATCATCTCGATCTGTTCCGGGGTCAGCCCGGAGAGCGAGGCGATGGGGAGGAGGACGACGGGACGCATCCACCCGATGACCGTTGGTACTTCCACCGCCGCTGACTCGAGCAGGCGAATGGCCCGCCGAAGCTTCAGAGCCGCCGCGGTGCGGGCCAGCGTTCGCTGCCAATCAGCAGAGGCGGGATGAGTGTAGCGAGCGGCCATGCGGTATGCCCCGATCCACCCGACCACCAGGCGCGTCGAGAAGAAGGCGACGCCCACCAGCCAGAAGAGAACAATCTGCGGCAGATGTTCACTGGCGAATGCAACCACCGTTGCAGCGCGATCAAGCCATGTGATGCTCGTCGGCGCGGCGACCGTTTCGGTGGGATCCGCCGTCGACTCCGCTGCAGCGATCGGCTGCGTTATCTCCGCCGGCGTCGTCTCTTCGATGACTGGGTCGACCG
>QHVS01000165.1 GCA_003223635.1 Acidobacteriota bacterium
TTTACGCCGAAATCGTGGCAAGGCGCGCCGCTCGCGGAATCGAGGGCGATGAGGCGCGAGTCGATGGTGGCGACGAAGATCCGCCGCGCACATGGATCGCCCGCACGTCTCTTCGGATCCCGCCAGGTGGACGCGCCGCGGTTGGCGAAGTCGCCGTAGTCACCGCTGAAATCAATGTGCGGATCGTAGTTCCAGCGCTCGACGCCGCTGTCGGGGTCCAGGGCGACGACCCGGCCGAACGGCGTCGTCAGATACAGCGTGCCGTCGACCAGAAGCGGCGTGCTTTCGAATCGGGCTGCTGATTCGCCCACGCCGTAATCGCCGGTCCGATAAACCCACGCCACCTCGAGCTTGCTCACGTTGTCCGGCGTGATCTGCGCCGCCGGCGAGTGGCGCGTTCCGCCGGCGTCGTGACCATAGGCGGTCCAATCGATTGGCACGGTGGTGCGACAACCGACCACCAACACGGCTGCGAGGCAGAAAGAACTTCTTCACGCTTTCAGAAACCCGCTAACCAGCAACGCGATCATGACTGCGCCGAGGGCAAAACGATAGTAGATGAAGATGTGAGTTGTGTGGGTCCGAAGATATCGCAGAAGGAACCAGATGGAGGCGTAACCGGTCACGAAGGACACGACGATGGAGACGATGATGGAGGTCCAGCCCAGCAAGGCAAGGTGATGTCGCTCCTTGAACAATTCGAGGAATCCGGCCGCGCCGACAGCGGGAAGGCTGAGCAGAAACGAGTATCGCGCCGCGGTCGGCCGATCGATGCCGCGGAAGAGCGCAGCCATGATCGTCGATCCGCTGCGGGACGATCCTGGAATTAGGGCCAGGCACTGCCCGAAACCGATGGCAGCGGCGTCGGCCACTCCCATCTGCTCGAAGGAGCGCAACTGGCGTCGCCGCGCGTACATCTCGGCCAGCTCCAGAAGAATGGCCACCACGATCACCATGGTCGTCACCACCCACAGGCTCCGGAATGACGACTCGATGTACTTCTTCAGCGCCAGCCCGAGCACGACGATGGGAATCGTGCCGATGATCACCAGCCACGCCTCGCGCGAGTCGGTGTCATCGAGAATGCGGCGCGTGGCCAGGCCGCGGAAAAAGCCGCCGATGAGGCGAACCACATCGCGGGCAAAATAGATCAGCGCGGCGATCCAGGTCCCGAATTGAATGACCGCAGACGCCGCCGCCCCCGGATCGCCCCAGCCGAGAAGCACCGGCACGATTTCCAGGTGAGCAGTGGAGCTGACAGGGATGAATTCGGTGAGGCCTTGAACGAGGCCGAGAACTACAGCTTGAATAATCGACATCAGCGTGCTTTCACTTTGAATGCAGAATGCAGAACGCAGAATGCAGAATGCAGAATGAAGAAATTCGACAAGATCTCTTTCTCAATTCTGCATTCTGCATTCTGCATTCAATGGCCCACACTACATCTCCCAGATCACGGGAAGAATCATCGGCCTCCGGCCCATGCTCTTCCGGAAATAGCGCTTCAGCGCGGCGCGCAGCGACTCCTGCAACACTTCCGAATCGCGCAGCTCCGCCCGCGGTGTTTCCGCAAGCATGCCAACGACCATGCCGCGCACTTCATCGAGCATTTCCTGATTGGCATCGACGTGGACCAGCCCGCGGGTGATGATTTCCGGATCGCGCACCAACTTGCCTTCGCTGTCGATGGCCACCACCACGATGACGAATCCGTCCTCGGCCAGGTGTTGCCGGTCGCGCACCACCACGTCCGGCACCTCCTCCGCCTCGGCATCGATGAACACTTTCCCGTACGTCACCCGCTCTTCCAGGACGCGAAGTTCCTTTCCGTCGGTCTCCACCACCTGTCCGTTGGTGATCACCATGCCGTGCGGCACGCCGACGCTCTCCGCCAGCCGGGCGTGATGCACCATGTGGCGCAACGTTCCATGAATGGGGATGAAGAACTTCGGCCGGGTGATGCCGATCATCAGCTTCAACTCTTCTTCGCAGGCATGTCCCGACACATGCACCTCATCCGTATCCCACGATTTCACCTCGGCGCCCCGGCGGTAGAGGTTGTCGATCATGTGGGAGATCGCGCGCTCATTTCCGGGGATGGTGCGCGCAGAAATGATGACGGTATCGCCCTGGCCGATTTCCACGTCCCGATGTTCTCCGATCGACATGCGGGAGAGCGCTGATGTCGGCTCGCCTTGAGTGCCTGTGGTGATGATGACCAGCTCGCGCGGATCGCCGTCGCTGCCGCTGGTGCGCGCGTCGCGCGGCACGCGGATGTAGCCCAGTCGTTCGGCCGTCTCGACATTGTCGACGATCGAACGGCCGATCATGAACACGCGCCGGCGGTACTTCAGCGCCAGATCGATCACCTGCTGGATGCGGTGAATGTGAGAGGCGAACGTGGTGAAGATGATCCGTCCCCGCGCACTGGTGAAGATGCGCTCCAGAGCGCTCCCCACACTTCGTTCGGACGGGCAGTGTCCCTTGACCAGCGCGTTCGTCGAGTCGCTCAACAGCAGCAGGACTCCCTCGTCGCCGTAATGCGCAAATCGGGTGAGATCGGTGGCATGGCCATCGATCGGGGTGTGATCGAGCTTGAAGTCGCCGGTGTGAATCACCGTTCCCAGCGGCGTGCGAATCGCGAAGGCCAGCGCGTCGACGATGGAGTGCGTGACCCGAATTGCCTCCAGCCGGAACGGGCCGACTTCCACCACCTCGCGGGGCCTGATGTCGCGCAGCTCCACGCCGTCGATGCCGAATTCCTCGAACTTGTCGCGCACGAACCCCAGCGTCAACGGCATTCCGTACACCGGAACCGGCAGCCGCTCGACGAGAAACGGCACGGCGCCGATATGGTCCTCATGTCCGTGCGTGAGAAACACCGCCTTGATCCGCGAGGCGTTCTCGAAGAGGTAGGTCATGTCGGGAACGATGACGTCGACGCCGAGCGTGGCTGCGTCCGGAAACATCATTCCGCAGTCCACGACGATGGCGGAGTCGCCGTACTCGTAGACCATCAGGTTCATCCCGATTTCGCCGAGACCGCCGAGGGGAATGATTCTCAAGTTCATGACGATCGAATTTCGTGGGATGGCGTTTGGTGCTTGGTGCTCAGTGCGCGGTAGAACGGTCTACGGAGCACTGAGCACGGTCATCTACCGATCAGGGATAAATCCGATTCAACATTCGCGGATACGGAATCGTCTCTCTCAAGTGCGGAACGCCCGACACCCACGCCACTACGCGCTCCAGCCCCATGCCGAATCCGGAATGAGGGAACGTGCCGTATTTTCGAATGTCGAGATACCACTGAAACGCTTCCACCGGGAGGTTGTGCTGCTTGATGCGTTGCAACAGCAGATCGTGATCGTGAATGCGCTGTGAGCCGCCGATGATCTCGCCGTAGCCCTCCGGGGCGATCATGTCCAGACCGAGGACCACGCTCGGATCCTTTGGGTCGGGCTGCATGTAGAAGGCCTTGATGGCAGTCGGATAGCGGGAGATCATCACCGGCCGGTCGAATGAGTTGGCGATGACCGTCTCCTCGTCCCCGCCGAAATCGTCTCCGAACTTCACCGACATCCCCTTTGTGGCCAGCAGCTCGATTGCATCGCGATAGGTGATGCGCGGGAACGGCCGCTTCACGTTCTCCAGTTTCGAGACCTCGCGCTCCAGGGTTTTCAGCTCTTCCTGGCAACGCTCCAGCGCGCGTCCCACGACGTACTCGATGAATTCTTCTGCCAGATCCTGCAAGCCGTCGAACTCCAGAAACGCCACCTCCGGCTCGATCATCCAGAACTCCATGAGGTGGCGGCGCGTCTTCGATTTTTCCGCGCGGAACGTCGGTCCGAAGCAATACACCCGGCCGAAGGCCGCGGCGGCCGGCTCGAGATAGAGCTGCCCCGACTGCGACAGGTAGGCCTTCTGGCCGAAATAGTCAGTCTCGAAGAGCGTCGATGTCCCTTCCGCTGCGTTCGCGGTGAGGATCGGCGAATCGATCAAGACGAAATCGCGATCGTAGAAAAAATCGCGGATGGCCTTCTCCAGCTCATTTCGGATGCGCAGGATGGCGTGCTGTTTCGAGGAGCGAAGCCAGAGATGGCGGAGGTCCATCAGGAACGCAGTGCCGTGCTCCTTCGGCGTGATCGGATATTCGGCAGCCGGAGCGAGCACCTCGAACGATTCCACGCCGAGCTCCACGCCTCCGGGCGCGCGCTGCTCCGCGCGCACCGTCCCGGTTACGCGCACGGTCGATTCCTGCGTCACGTCTTCGACCGCCTTCCACGTCTCTTCGCTGACATCCTTCCGGAAGACGACGCACTGCAGATATCCGCTGCCGTCGCGGATGATCGGAAACTGCAGCTTTCCCGAGCTGCGCTTGTTGTAGAGCCAGCCGTTTACCGTGACGCGCTCGCCGATGTGCTGGGGAAGCTCCTTGATTCGGACGAGCGGCATAAAAGGACGTGATTGTAAGGGATGAGGGCTGAGGGATGAGGGATGAATCGACGCTGCGGCGTCATCCCTCTCTTGGCACTCGCACCAACAGCGACTGCGGCACGATCGTGACGACCAGCGGCGTGTTGATAGTGAATACCTCGCCATCGATTCCGAGCCGGAGTCTCGGCCGCGAAGACTGCAGCTTTGCCCGAGCCGTCCGGAATGAACGGAAGCCCGGGGTCTCCTTCACGCGGCCGGCGAGATAGTGGGCCACGAAGCGCATGAGCGCCAGCCGCGAGAGAGGCGGAAGCCAGTAGATCGACAACCGCCCTTCCTCCAGCGTGCCCCGCGGTGCCTGGATGCCGATGCGGGAGAGATCGTACGAATTGTTGGAAATCATCAGGACGTGTGTGCGGATCACTTCCTGATGATGCTCCGTTTCCATGGTGAGGGTGACGTGCGGGTATTTCTGTAGCGTGGCGATCAGCGCATGGACGCGGGCCTTCCATCGCGGGTAGTCGCGACCTTTCTCCTCGCGGTGTGCCACCAGCTCGGGATAGAGGCCCATGGAGACGTTGTTGACGAAGAAGCGCTCGTTGATGCGGGCGGAATCGACCTGCCGCGTCGCGCCGGAGACCGCGACGTCGAGCGCGTCGCGCCAGTCGAGGGGAAGGCCGAGGTCGCGCGCGAAGTGGTTGTACGTGCCGACCGGAATCACGCCGAGGATCGATTCGCTGTGCACGAGGGCCTGAATCACGGAGTTGATAGTGCCGTCTCCGCCGGCGGCGACGAAGAGGGTCTGGCCGCGCTGCATCCGCTCGCGCACGAGGCTCGGCACGTCGAGGTCGCGCGTGAGTCGAATCACTTCCAGGCCCGCGGCGGAGGCAGCATCCTGCAGCTGCGAGAGTTCGCCTGGCTGGCGCCGTTTCACTCCCGAGGAAGGATTGAAGAACATCGATCCCAGTTGCTCCGGCAATATCGGCTCCCAGCGAGGCGTTACGACCGCGCAGTACGTCCGCGAGGTCAGAATGAAGAAAGTGGCGTTCGTTGCAGTTGCCTTGCAAATTTCCATCCTCTCCCTCTTTGCCGCAAGCACTCCCAACGAATGCACCCTTTGCGTGGGCGCGGTGGCCGGCCTGCAGAACGCTCCTCCCTCGCCGCTTCCACTGCTGCTGCAGATCCGAGAGGACGACTTCGCCACGGTCGGGGCATCGCTCGACGCGATGACGCCCGAGCAGCGTAAGAAGGTCGCTGTCCTCGTCGAATACACGGTGACCAACGACTCGCTCGACGAAATCGAGAGGCACACCAAGTCAATCGTCGAGTGGGCCCGTCTGCACGGCCCATTCGATGCCATCGGCATCTCGCCCCTTTCGGTAAAGCCGGACACCGCGGGATTCGCGATCAAGAGGCTGGCGGTCACTGCTCAGGGATTGAATGCGGCGCGCGCAATCATCGCGTCCGGGAAGTTCCGGGAAGCGCTCGCCTCCAGCGGCGCACTCCCCTATGTCGACGTGCTTCTCGTCGACGCAGCCGACGTCGCCACCACTTCGGCATGGCTGGCGGCCAACGATCCTTCGAAAAAGATTTACGCCGTCGTCGCTCCGCAGTCGCCGAACACCTTCTACGACCTGGCGCGTGCGCTGGGCGACGGCGCCGTGCGAGCCTATCTGACGCAGGCGACTACCGAAGATCTTGCCGCGCTGGTCAACTTCAATCGCGCGCTCATCGGTGACTACGCGTTCGACTCGACCGCGCGCACCAACGTGCTCGATGTGAAGGGAAATCGCGTAGAGATGCCGGTCCTCACGTTCGTGCGCGGCGAGGATCTTCGCACGATCATTGTGCCCCGTGGTCTGGCGGATGCAGCGACGATCACGTCGCTGGCCAGCGATCTGTACACCCGTCCGCGGCAGGTCGATGCAGCCGGCGATCGCGAAACGACCGACGTCGGTCGCAAAGGCGGCCACTTCCTCATCGGCGTCCAGCCGGTCAAGCGTCCTTTTCTCCTCACTCTCGATCACACCGAGAAGCCGGAGATCACGAAGGAGGCCATCAACGTCCAGACACAGCGCGGAATCAGCGTCGAGGAAATCATCCGCAATCATCAGTCGTATCGCGCCTACCAGGAGACGATCCAACCGCGTTACATCGCCCGCGACACGACGAAGCTGCGATTTACCATCGAGGGAGGCGAGGCGCTGGAAGCGACGATCGCCGGCGATTACTTCTCCGAGCCGCACGGCCGCGCCGACTGGGTGTGGCAGGACTTCTACATCAATGGCGTGAAGTGGAAGTACGGCCGCATCCCCGAGCTTCCTCTGATCCAGCCGGAGAAGGTGACCCAGCTTCCCCTGGACATCCACCTGACCAACGAATACCGCTATCAGCTCGTGCGCGACACCGATCTTCTCGGCTATCACGTGTACGAAGTTCGATTCGAGCCGCCGCCCAATGCGTCGGTCAGCCTCCCGCTGTACCGCGGCACCGTGTGGATCGATACGCGGAGCTGGGCCCGCATCCGCATCTCGATGATCCAGCTCAACCTCACCGGCGAGGTGCTATCCAACGAGGAACGCGTCGACTTTCAACCGTTCGTCCGCTCAACGCATGCTCCGCTGACGGCCGCTGAGGTGGCGAAGAGCGATCCGCGCGAGATCCTGTGGTTGCCGAGCCTCGTCGGCGCGCAGCAGGTGATCTCCGCAGCAGGCCGGGCCAGCGCTGTCCTTCGCGAGACGACGTTCGGCGATTTCCGCATCGATCCAAAAGACTTCGAGCAGCGACAACAACTGGCTGCTGCGTCCGACGCGCGCATGGTGCGCGAAACGCAGGCCGGCCTGCGTTACCTCGAGAAGCGCGGATCGGGCGAGCGCGTGGTGAAGGAGGGATTCGACACCGCGCGCACGTTCATGCTGGGAGGCGTCCACCACGACGCCGGACTCGATTATCCCGTCATCCCGCTGGGCGGAATCGACTACTTCAATTTCGACCTCGGCAAGCGCGGCATTCAGACCAATGTCTTTTTCGCCGGCGTCATCCTCGCAGCGAACGCCACCAATCCCAACGTGGCCAACACGCGCACCAATCTCGGCGCGGATTTCTTCGGCATCGCCGTGCCCACCACGAACTCCATGTACCGCTTCGGGAGCGAGCAGAAGAACGAGGCCGTGAAGTCACTCGGTACGAATCTCACCTTTCGCGCCGGCCACCCCGTCTTCAGCTTCGGAAAAATCGATGTTTCCCTCGGCATCTCGCGCGTGACCTATCAGCGCGCCGACGACACGGCGCCCTCCTTCGCGGTCCCGAGCGATACCTTCGTCATCAATCCATCGCTGCAGGCCCAGTACGCGCGGTGGGGTTATTCGATCGCCGGCTGGTATGACTACAACAAGCGCACTTCCTGGAAGCCGTGGGGCATTCTCGCGGAGTACGATCCGAAACAGAAGACGTTCACTGACTTCGGCGCGACGCTGGCCAAGAGCTTCTACCTTCCCAAGTTCCAGCGCCTCGGGATCGAGCTGAATTACGCGGACGGTCAGCGGCTCGATCGCTTCTCGAAGTACGAGCTCGGGTTCTTCGGCTCACAGCGCATCCACGGGATCAAGTCAGGTTCCGTGCGCGCGGAGAAAGCGATCCTCGGCCATCTCTCGTATGGCTTCGTCATCTCCGACCAGTTGCGGCTCGAGGCCTTCTATGACCACGGCCTGCTCGACGACCGCCTGGCCGGTTACCATCGCGAGCCATTCCAGGGCCTGGGCATCGCGGGCCAGACCGTGGGCCCGTACGGCACGCTGCTACGCCTCGACATCGGCAAGACCATCGGCCGCAACGCGCAGGGCGGCTTCGTGGCCAACGTCGTATTCCTGAAGTTGTTCTAGTACCGCCGGCTACCAGCCGGCGGGTGCGCCGGCAACTTGCCGGCGCTCGTCCGAGGTACACTGGCCCGTCCACACTTCACGCGTGCGCTCCTCGCGCGCAAATGCAATCAAAAACACTTCTCCCATTTTCACAGCGGGTCGGCGTGCGTTCTCGTGGTTATCTACCGCATTGGGAAGCAGACGATGCGATCTACTTCATCACCTACAGGCTCGCCGATTCACTCCCGCA